>NZ_CAACVB010000085.1 GCF_900659635.1 Actinomadura roseirufa
GCCCCGGGGAGCCCGCCGGGGCGGGCGCCGCGGGATGACGGCCGGGTGACGGCCGCCGTCCGGCCGGGCGGCGCGACTCCGCCCGGCCGGACGGCGACGAGGAAAGGGAGACGGGTGTCCGACACGCCGGTGCAGACGTCGGGGACGGTCCTGACGGTCCGCCAGGTGCAGGACTACCACGCGATGACGCTGGTGGCGCCGGCCGTCGCCGAGCGGTTCAGGCCCGGCCAGTTCGTGGCGCTCGCCATCGGCGGCGAGCACACGGCGCGGCTGGTCCGGCGCTGCTTCGGGGTGAACGAGGTCAAGTCCGACTACGGCGGCACCGTCGAGTTCGTGTTCGCCGACACCGAGCCCGGCACCGCCTGGCTCGCCGGGCGCCGCTCCCGTGACCAGGTCGACCTCGTCGGGCCGCTCGGCCGCCCGTTCCGGCTGCCCCGCGACCCGGTCACCTGCCTGCTGGTCGGCGGTGGGCCGGGCGGGGCGGCGGTGTTCGCGCTCGCCGACAGCCTCCTGCGGCGCGGCTGCCAGGTGCACTTCGTGCTCGGCGGCCCGACCGCCAAGACCGTGTTCGGCTCCCGCATGGCGCAGCGCATCGGCGACAGCGCGACCGTCACCACCGAGGACGGCTCCATGGGGGAGAAGGGCACCGTCCGGGAGGTGCTGCCCCGCGTCATCCAGGAGACCGGCGCCGACGTCGTCTACGGCTGCGGCCCGACCGACCTGTTGCGCGTCGTGACCCAGGTCGCCGGCGACTTCGGCCTGCCGTCCCAGGTGTCGGTCGAGGAGTTCCTCCAGCGGACGGGCGCGTGCGGCATCGGCGTGTGCATGACGTGCATGCTCCCCGTCCATGGGGAGGACGGCGTGACCCGGATGGTCCGCGCGTGCGCGGACGGGCCCGTCCTGCGCGGCGACCGCGTCCGCTGGAGCGACCTCGGCACCATCCCGTTCGACGCGCTCGGCGCGCCGCGCGTCCTCAGCATCTCGGAAGGGGGCTCCCAGTGAGCGACCGGGTCAGGACCACCCTCGCGGGCCTGGAGCTCCCCAACCCCGTCCTGACGGCCTCGGGATGCGGCGGCACGGGACGCGAACTGGCCCAGTTCTTCGACCTCGGCCGCCTGGGCGCCTTCGTCACCACCTCGGTGATGCCCCAAGCGCGCGCGGGACGGCCCACGCCGCGTGTGACCGAGACCCCCAGCGGCCTGCTCACCGCGATGGGCCTGCCCGGCCCCGGCATCGAGACGTTCCTGGAGCGCGACCTGCCCTGGCTCATCGAACAGGAGGTCCGCACCATCGTCTCCGTGGCGGGCAACAGCGTCGAGGAGTACGGCGACCTCGCGCGACGGCTCCGCCACGTCCCCGGCGTCGCCGCGATCGAGGTGAACATCGCCTGCCCGAACGTCGAGGACCGCGGGCGGATGTTCGCCTGGCACCCCGCCGCCGCGGCGGCCGCCGTCCGGGCCGTCCGCGCCGGCGCGCGGCCCGGCCTGCCCGTGTTCGCCAAGCTCGCCCCCGACGTCACCGACATCGTCACGATCGCCCTCGCGTGCGTCGACGCGGGCGCCGACGGCCTCACGCTGATCAACACGCTGGAGGGCATGGCGATCGACCCGCGGACCCTCCGGCCCGCCCTCACCGGGGTGTCGGGCGGACTGTCCGGCCCCGCCGTCCGCCCCGTCGCCGTCCGCTGCGTCTACCAGGTGCACGCCGCCCTGCCCAGCACGCCCATCATCGGGGTCGGCGGCGTGGCCACCGGCCTGGACGCGCTGGAGTTCATCCTGGCCGGGGCGTCGGCGGTCGCCGTGGGCACGGCCCTGTTCCACAATCCGGCGGCCGGCCCCCGCGTCCTGCGCGAGCTGGAGGAGGCCCTGGTGACCCGCCGCATCGGCCGCCTCTCCGACGCCGTCGGCCTGGCGCACAAGCCCGCCGGCTACGTGCCCCCCCAGGTGCGCCCCCAAGAGCCCGAGAAGGAGATGTCGTGACCGCCGCCCCCATCGCCGTCGCGCTGGACGCCCCCGACCTGGAGACCGCCGCGCGCTGGGCCACCCTGGTCACCCCGCACGTGTCCACCGTCAAGGTGGGCCTGGAGCTCTACCTGCGCTACGGCCCGGACGTCGTCGCCAGCGTCCGCGGGGCCAGCCGCGTGCAGGTCTTCCTCGACCTCAAGCTCCACGACATCCCCGCCACCGTGCGCGGCGCCGCCCGCGCCGTCGCCCGCCTCAGGCCGTCCTACCTGACCGTGCACGCCGCGGGCGGCCCCGCGATGATCCGCGCGGCGGTGGAGGCCGCCCCGGCCACCAAGATCGCCGCGGTGACCGTGCTCACGTCGCTGGCCGACGCCGACCTGACCGCCGTCGGGCTGGCCGGCCCCGCGCCCGACGCCGTCCGCCGGCTCGCCGCGCTGGCCGTCGAGGCGGGCGCCCAGGCGCTGGTGTGCTCGCCGCAGGAGGCCGCCGCCGTCCGAGCCGAGGTGGGCCCCGGCATCACCCTGATCACCCCGGGCGTGCGGCCCGCCGGCGCCGACACCCAGGACCAGGCGCGCGTCGCCACCCCGGAGGACGCGCTGGCCGCGGGCGCGGACCTGCTGGTCATCGGCCGTCCCATCACCGGGGCCCCCGACCCGGGCGCCGCCGCCGCGGCGATCGCCGCGGCGCTGCGCCGGACCTCCGCCGAGCGCCCCGCCGGGGCCTCCTGAGCCGTTCCGAACGGCTCCGTCCGGGCCCTTCCCGCATCGCTCCCATACGGTTCCCGATACCGCTCCCGCACCGCCCTCACGCCGCTCTCCGGCCATCGCCGGGGCCGCCGGGACGGACGTGGCGTCCCGGTGCGCGAGCGCGTCCGGATGGCGAGATTTGCTTTGCGTGGCATCTTTAGCGCCGGGGGTTCTCGGGCACGCCGGATCGCTCTTTGTCGCTTTCTTCGCATTGCCAATGAGGCGGCGCCGTCTTCCACAATGCGGTACGCGCCGAACGCCGGAAGTCGTTCATCCGGACACCGGGTTTGCCGGCACCGTGACTGGGAGTTGTCACCGTGGTTCCGCTTGGAATCGTTTCCGCGGCGATCGGCGGGCCGGCCGGCGGGGGGCGCGCGGAGCGCCGGGGGGAGCGGGGAGCGAAGGCGGGGGCGGCCTCCAGGTGTCCGGAACGATCTTGGCAGGCGGGTGTGACGAGGATGGCAGGCGGAGTCCCGCCCCGACGTGCGGAACGGCCCGGCGTGACGAGCGTCACTCGCCCTCCGGCGCGTGTGTGCGACGTCACATCCGCCGCGGCGGGGCTTCGCGGCGGCGCCCCGGCGGGATGCCGGGACGGCGGCCCCGGCGCCCGCGGGAGCGCCGTACCGCCGCGCCAGAAGGGTGCTGAGTGCCGCAAATGGGGGCAGAAAGGGGGGATTTTCACGATCATGCGAAAGTCCCAGCAAGGCACGGGGATGGGCCGTCGGAGGGTCCGAGTTGTGTACACTCGGTATTCAGGACACTCCGGGGAGTGATTTTCGTGATTTTGTGGCGGGCTAAACGGCACTTCACGTTGCCTTATGGGGCGTGAACTCGCTAGTTTCCCAACCCGTCCGACTCCGTCGAGTGGAAACCTGAGGTGACCCGGCGTGGCTCTTCCGCCCCTAACCCCCGAACAGCGCGCCGCAGCCCTGGAGAAGGCTGCCAAGGCGCGCAAGGAGCGGGCCGAGGTTAAGAACAAGCTCAAGCACGGGGGAACCTCTCTCGCCGAGGTTCTCAAGGATGGTCAGTCCGACGACGTCATCGGAAAGATGAAGGTGTCGGCGCTCCTGGAATCGCTGCCCGGTGTGGGCAAGGTCCGTGCGAAGCAGATCATGGAGCGCCTGGGTATCGCCGAGTCCCGCCGCGTGCGGGGCCTCGGCGCGAACCAGCGCGCCTCCCTGGAGCGTGAGTTCGGCGGAAGTGCGAACCGCTGACGTGCGACTCACGGGCGGGCGCGGCGGCGAGTCCGCCGCGGCCGGCTCGGGCCCTCCCCCCGAGCCCGGCTCCATCCCGTCCGGCTCCGGCGCACCCATTCCTGCGCCGGACGGCTCCAACCCGCCTGGCCCGCTCGTCCGGCGGCTGACGGTCCTCTCCGGCCCGTCGGGCGTCGGCAAGAGCACGGTCGTCGCCGAGATCCGGCGCTCACACCCCCGGGTGTGGCTGTCGGTCTCGGTGACCACCCGGTCCCCCCGCCCCGGGGAGACCCACGGCGTCCAGTACTTCTTCGTCGACGACGCCGGTTTCGACCGGCTCGTCGCCGAGGGAGAACTGCTCGAGTGGGCGGAGTTCGCCGGCAACCGCTACGGCACCCCCCGCCGTCCCGTCGAGGAACGGCTGTCCCGCGGCGAGCCGGTGCTCCTGGAGATCGACCTCCAGGGCGCCCGGCAGGTCCGCCGGACGATGCCCGACGCCCGCCTGGTGTTCCTCGCCCCCCCGAGCTGGGACGAGCTCGTCCGCCGCCTCACCGGCCGCGGCACCGAGCCCCCCGAGGTGATCGAGCGCCGTCTCGACGCCGCCCGCATCGAGCTGGCGGCCGAGAAGGAGTTCGACGTCACCCTCGTCAACACGTCCGTCCAGGACGTGTGTCACGAGCTGCTAACCTTGATGGCTGTTCGTTAGTGAACCCGCCCGCCCTCACGGCGGGCGGGGATCGCCATCTGAGGGGAAGGCCACCGAGTGGCAGCCAGCAGTGAGGGCATCACCAACCCGTCGATCGACGAGCTCCTCGAAGTCGTCGACACCAAGTACGGCCTCGTGAGCATCGCGGCCAAGCGCGCGCGGCAGATCAACGCCTACTACGCCCAGCTCGGCGAGGGCCTTCTGGAGTACGTCGGCCCCCTCGTGGAGACCCAGGTCCAGGAGAAGCCGCTCTCCATCGCGCTCCGCGAGACCCGCGAGGGCCTGCTCAACGCCGAGCCCATCGAGGGTTGAGTTCACTCCGTCGTCCTCGGTTCCGTAGTATCGGGAGGACGACCGGTGCGGTGGCGTCGGTGAGGAACGGCTCGGGAGGCATGGTCGCGTGAGTGCTCCTCGGCCTCGCGTCGTTCTCGGCGTCAGTGCGGGGATCGCCGCCTACAAGGCGTGCGAACTGCTCCGCCGGCTCACCGAATCGGGCCACGACGTGCACGTCGTGCCGACCGCCGACGCCCTGCGGTTCGTCGGCGAGCCCACCTGGGCGGCGCTGTCCGGCAACCCCGTCTCGTCCGAGGTGTGGGACGACGTCGCCGGCGTCCCGCACGTGCGGCTCGGGCAGAACGCCGACCTGGTCTTCGTCGCGCCCGCGACCGCCGACCTGCTCGCCCGCGCCGCCCACGGCCTCGCCGGCGACCTGCTCACCAACACCCTGCTCACCGCGCACTGCCCCGTGGTGTTCGCGCCCGCCATGCACACCGAGATGTGGGAGCACCCCGCCACCCGGGCGAACGTGGCCACGCTGCGCGCCCGCGGCGCCATCGTCGTCGAGCCCGCCTCCGGCCGGCTGACCGGCCGCGACACCGGACCCGGCCGGCTGCCCGACCCCGCGGAGCTGTTCGAGGTCGCCCGGCGCGTCCTCGCCCGCGGCGCCGCCGGGCGCGACCTCGCCGGACGGCACGTGGTGGTGTCCGCCGGGGGCACCCGCGAGCCCATCGACCCCGTCCGCTTCATCGGCAACCGCTCGTCCGGGCTCCAGGGCTACGCGCTCGCCCGCACCGCCGTCGCGCGCGGCGCCAAGGTGACGCTCGTCGCCGCCAACGTCGCGCTGCCCGACCCCGCCGGCGCGCACGTCGTCCCCGTCGGCACCGCCGCCGAGATGGCCGAGGCGGTCCTGGCCGCGGCCGGCGCCGCCGACGCCGTCGTGATGGCCGCCGCCGTCGCCGACTTCCGGCCCGCCGAGCACCGCGAATCCAAGATCAAGAAGGTGGAGGGGGCCGGGCCCGAGCCGATCCGGCTCGTCCAGAACCCCGACATCCTGGCCGAGCTCGGCCGCCGCCGGCGTCCCGACCAGGTGATCGTCGGCTTCGCCGCCGAGACCGACGACGTGCTCGCCAACGGCCGCGCCAAGCTCGCCCGCAAGGGCAGCGACCTGCTCGTGGTCAACCAGGTCGGCGACGGCCTCGCCTTCGGCCGGCCCGACAACGCCGCCGTCGTGCTCGGCGCGGACGGCTCCAGCACCGAGGTGCCGCTCGGTGCGAAGGAGGCGCTCGCCGAGACCGTCTGGGACCTCGTCTCCGCCCGCCTCGACACCCCGGCCGGAACGCGCCCCTCCGGTCCCGCCCCGGCCGGCGGACGGACCGCCGACCCGCCCGCCGACTGATCCGCCCCGCCGGCCCCGGCCGGCCCGCAGACCCGCGCCCCGAGACCCTTGCCCGGCCCGTGCCCTGACATCCCGTCCGACGCCTGCGAGCGAGGCCGCCACCGGCGGCTTTACCGGCAGCCAACCCCGATCCCGCTAGAATTCGCCCCGGATACCCCTGGGGGACCCGGCGGTGGGCGGCGTCCCTCCGCCGAACTCGACCACATCCGTTCTGCGACGTCAGTCAGCAGCCGCTGCAAGGAGCTCACGTACGTGTCTCGCCGCCTGTTCACCTCCGAGTCGGTCACCGAAGGACACCCGGACAAGATCGCGGACCAGATCAGCGACGCGATCCTCGACTCGATGCTCAAGGACGATCCGAAGAGCCGGGTCGCCGTCGAGACCATGATCACGACAGGTCAGGTGCACGTGGCCGGTGAGGTCACCACCGAGACCTATGTGGACATCCCGGGCGTGATCCGGGAGAAGATCCTCGAGATCGGCTACGACTCGTCCAAGAAGGGCTTCGACGGGCACTCCTGCGGCGTGTCGGTGTCCATCGGCGCGCAGTCGCCCGACATCGCGCAGGGCGTCGACGACGCCTACGAGACCCGCGAGGGCGAGGGCGCCGACGACCTCGACCGGCAGGGCGCCGGCGACCAGGGCCTGATGTTCGGGTACGCCACCAACGAGACCCCCGAGCTGATGCCGCTGCCGATCACGCTGGCGCACCGGCTCGCGCAGCGCCTGTCGCACGTCCGCAAGACCGGCGATGTGCCCTACCTGCGCCCCGACGGCAAGACCCAGGTCACGATCGAGTACGACGGCGAGCGCGCCGTCCGCCTCGACACGGTCGTGGTGTCCAGCCAGCACGCCCCCGACATCGACCTGAAGGAACTGCTCACCCCGGACGTCAAGGAGCACGTCGTCGACCCGGTGCTCGCCGGGTTCGAGCTCGACACCTCCGGCTACCGGCTGCTGGTCAACCCCACCGGCCGGTTCGAGATCGGCGGGCCGATGGGCGACGCGGGCCTCACCGGCCGCAAGATCATCGTCGACACCTACGGCGGCATGGCCCGGCACGGCGGCGGCGCGTTCTCCGGCAAGGACCCGTCCAAGGTCGACCGGTCGGCCGCGTACGCGATGCGCTGGGTCGCCAAGAACATCGTCGCGGCCGGCCTCGCCGACCGCGCCGAGGTGCAGGTCGCGTACGCGATCGGCAAGGCGCACCCGGTCGGCGTGTTCGTGGAGACCTTCGGTACCGAGAAGCTCCCGGTCGCCAAGATCCAGGAGGCCGTCCTCGACGTGTTCGACCTGCGCCCGGCGGCCATCGTCCGCGACCTGGACCTGCTCCGCCCGATCTACCAGCGGACCGCGGCCTACGGTCACTTCGGCCGGCAGGAGCCCGACTTCTCGTGGGAGTCCACCGACCGCGCGAAGGCCCTGGCCTCCGCCGCCGGCCTGTAACGGCCCGGACGCACCCGCGGCGGCTCGGCAGGGCCCCGGAACCCCGGTTCCGGGGCCCTCGCCGTTCCGGGGCGCTCCCGGGCCGTCAGCTCGGGCAGTGGTTGCCGCGGCGCAGGCCGTACCGCGCGGCGATCGTGTAGCGGCCGGGACGCCGCGCCTGCATCCGGACGAAGTCGCCCGCCCGCGCGAGGCAGGCGTCCCCGCCGCGGACGCCGAGCCACGGCGACCACGCCGTCCGCACGAGCACCGACCCGCTCGACGGCATGTCGACGACGAGCTCACCGGAGTTGACGCGCCTGACCCGCCCCGGCGCGTCGACCAGCGGCGCCGCGCGCGCGACGCGGAACAGGCGCCAGTGGCCGTCGCGCCACACCTCCGACAGGTACGGCAGGCCGCGCTCGACCAGGTCGGCCTCGGCGTGCGCCGACCAGTCGGTCTCCTGCTCGGGCAGGACGACGAACCGGACCGCCCACCGCTGCAGCCAGTCGCGGTAGGACGCCGCCGTGAGGGCGCCCTCCTCGTAGAACAGCTCGTGGCGCTCGGCGTCGACCTGCCGGTTCCAGCCGCGCGCCAGGATGAAGTGGCGGCTCAGCCCCGACGCCTCCCAGTGGGAGCGCAGGGGGACGACCTCGATCCGCCCGTCGCGGGCGCCGAGCGCCTTCATCTCGTCGATCAGCCCCCGGGCGTGCCCGGCTGCCGAGTCGGCCGGCTCGGTGTGGATCAGGTCGTCCACCGGCTTGACCACCTGCCAGGACGCCGTGACGATGAACGCCAGCGACAGCACCGCGATCCGCGTGCGGCCGTGGGCGCGGGCGACCGCGCACAGCAGCACCATCCCGCCGAACAGCAGCGACAGGCGCTCGACGTTGCTGCCGACGGGGGAGGGGATCAGCCAGGTGAGCCCGATCCCGACCAGGTAGATCCCCGCCGCGAACCGGATGATCCGCCACCGCGGCGGCGCGCACAGCAGCACCGCGATCACGCTGGTGATCGAGGGCAGCACGATCGCGCCCAGCGAGATCGGCTGGACGCCGCTGAACGGGAACAGCAGGTTCGTCGTCCCGACGACGAGCGGGGGGCCGGCGGCGAGCACGAGCCCGGCCCGGCGCCGCCCCGTCAGGAACAGCGCGGCGGCCAGCACCATGAGGAACAGCCCGGCGACCGGGCTGGCGAGCGTGGCCAGCAGGCCGAGCCCGCCCATCCCGGCGGCGCGCAGCGCGGGCGTGCCCCGCGGTGTGAACGCGACGATCGTGGCGGCGACCGCGAACAGCAGGCCGAGCCCGAAGGTGACCCGCCCCGACGCGGAGTTGCACGACAGCGCGAACGCCGCCCACAGCGCGGCGGGCAGCGCGACCGGCGCCCGGAACCGGACCAGCAGGTGCGCGGTCAGCGTCGCGGTCAGCGTGCCCGTCACCACCGCCACGGTGCGGATGCCGAAAACCGCCATCAGATAGGGCGACAGGACGCTGTAGGACGCGGGGTGCATCCCGCCGTACCAGGCGAAGCTGTAGGCCGCGTCCGGGTGCTTCCAGGCGAAGTCCGTCCAGGCGGCCTGGGCGGCGAGGTCACCGCCCTCGGTGGCCAGGAACAGCGCCCACACCAGGTGCATCACGCCGGCGGCGACCGTGGCGGCGACGACGGGGTCGCGAGGGTTCCGCCAGCGCCGCCATCGCGCCGTGGCGGTGGAGGCGGGCGGTTCGGTGGGACGGCGCGGCGGCCCTTTCTGGACCGGGGCGTCCGCCCGCTCTGGAGTATGCGCTGTGGTCACATCGCCTGCACGGGCTCGTCGGAAAGGCGAGGGCGCGCAGGACGTCGGGCAAGGGTCCGACGGGTGCGCGCCCAGCTCAGGTTGTCCACACATTAGCGTGCGGCGGTGACTGTCGGGTTGATCTGGTAGGACGGGGACGTGACCAAGGACGGCGGGGGAACCGGCCTGATCCCGGGGCTGGACGACCTCCCCCGGGCCCCGGCGGACGCCCAGGCGAAGGGCGCCCAGGGGAAGAGGCCGGCCGAGGCGGCGCACAAAGGGCGCAAGGGCGCGCGCCGCGCCGCGGGGGAGCTTCCCGTGGCGCGGATCGCCGTCGACATCCCTCTGGCCCACCTTGATCGTCCTTTCGACTACCTGGTACCCGCGGATCTGGACGCCAGAGCCGTCCCGGGCTGCCGGGTGCGCGTCCGGTTCGCCGGGCAGCTCGTGGACGGCTTCCTGCTGGGCCGCGCCGCCGCCAGTGAACACGAGGGGCGGCTGTCCTACCTGGAGCGGGTGATCTCGCCCGAGCCCGTCCTCACCCCCGAGGTCGCGGCGCTGGCCCGCGAGGTGGCCGACCGGTACGCCGGGACGTTCGCCGACGTGGTCCGGCTGGCGATCCCGCCGCGCCACGCGCGCGTCGAGGCCGAGCCCGCGCCCGGCCGCGCGCAGGACGAACCCGAGCCCGAGCCCGCCCCGGAGCCCGCCCCGGCCCCAGGACCCGCGCCCGAACTCGCCTCGGAGTCCGCGCGGCCCTCGGACTCCCCCCCGGGGTCCGTGCCGCCCTCGGCATCCGCGCTGGAACTCGCCTCGGAGCCCGCCCCGGCCCCAGAGCCCGCGCCCGCCCCGGAACCCGCTTCAGAGTCCGCCCCCGCGCCCGCTCCGGCTCCGGAGACCGAGCCGGGGGCGGGGCCGTGGGAGGAGTACCCGGCGGGGCCCTCGTTCCTGGCCGCGCTGGCCGCCGGGAGGGCACCGAAGGCCGTCTGGACGGCGCTGCCGGGCCCCGAGTGGACCGCCGCCGTCGCGCGGGCCGTCGCCGTCGCGCTGCACGCCGGGCGCGGCGCTCTGGTCGTCATGGCCGACGGCCGCGACGTCGCGCGGGTCGACGCGGCGCTGCGGGCGGAGCTCGGCGAGGGCCGGCATGTCGCGCTGACCGCCGAGCCGGGCCCGGCCGAGCGGTACCGCCGGTGGCTGGCCGTCCTGCGCGGCACGGCGCGGGCGGTGGTCGGCACGCGGGCCGCGATGTTCGCGCCGGTCGCCGATCTCGGGCTGGTGGTGCTGTGGGACGACGGTGACGACGTGCACGCCGAGCCGCACGCGCCCTATCCGCATCCGCGGGAGGTGCTCGCGCTGCGCGCCCACCGGGTCGGCGCGGGCGCGCTGTTCGGCGGCTTCACCCGGACGACCGACGCCACGCAGCTGGTGGAGAGCGGCTGGGCGCACGCCCTCGCGGCCGACCGGGCGCGGGTGCGCCGGGCCATGCCCCGCGTCCGGTACGCGGGCGAGGACGCGCAGCTCGCGCGGGACGCCGCGGCCCGGACCGCGCGGCTGCCGAACCTGGCGTTCGAGGCCGCCCGGGGCGCGCTCGCCGACGGGCCGGTGCTGGTGCAGGTCCCCAGGCGCGGCTATGTGCCGGGCATAGCGTGCGGGCGGTGCCGCACCCCGGCGCACTGCGGGGCGTGCCAGGGGCCGCTGGCGTTGTCGTCGTCCCATGCGGCGCCCTACTGCCGCTGGTGCGGGCGCATCGCGGGCGACTGGCACTGCCCCGAATGCGGTTTCTTCCAGGTGCGCGCGATGGTGGTGGGGGCGAAACGCACCGCCGAGGAGCTGGGCAAGGCGTTCCCGGGGGTGCCGGTGCGCACGTCCGGGCGCGAGGCGGTCCTGGAGCGGGTGGGGCCGGAGCGGGCGCTCGTGGTGTCCACGCCGGGCGCCGAGCCGCCCGCCGAGGGCGGGTACGCCGCCGCCCTGCTGCTGGACGGGTGGGTCCTGCTGGGGCGTCCGGACCTGCGGGCGGGGGAGGAGACGCTGCGGCGCTGGATGAACGCGGCGGCGCTCGTCCGGGCGGAGGGCCCGGTGGTGGTCGCCGCGGAGGGGTCGCTCCCGGCCGTCCAGGCGCTCGTGCGGTGGGATCCGGTCACCTACGCCGAGCGGGAGCTGGCCGAGCGGCGGGAGGTCGGGTTCCCCCCGGCGGCCCGCATGGCGTCGCTGACCGCGTCCCCGGCCGCCATCCGGGACCTGCTGGCCGCCGCGCGGCTGCCCGGCGCCGCCGAGGTGCTCGGGCCCGTTCCGGTGCCCCAGGCGGGCAACGCCCAGGGTCCTGAGAGGGAACGCGCGCTGGTCCGCGTGCCGAGGGGCGCCGGGGTGCTCCTGGCGCGCGCGCTGAAGGAGGCGCAGGGCGTGCGGAGCGCGCGCAAGGCGGACGAGACGGTCCGCGTCCAGATCGACCCCCTGGAGCTGATCTGACCAATAGGGTTTGCTGGTGGCCGACAACTGGGTGGAGACGACCGCGGGCGATCTGCGGCGATGGGCGGACGAGCGCGGCGAGACGCTGGACGAGCAGGGGGCACGGCTCCTGCTCGACCTCGCCAGGGACGAGCTGGGTCTCGCCGGGGCGGACGCGCTGACCCCCGAGCGGCTCCGCACGCTCCTCCTCCAGATCTTCCCCGCCACGGTCGTCGCGGGCGCCGACGAGGTGCCCGCGATCCTCGGCACGCTCCGCCGGCTGGTCGCGTTCCTGCGCGACACCGCGGCCGTCCCCGCGACGCTCGCCGCCGACCTGGCCGAAGAGCTGGAGCGGCTGGCCCCCGAGTTCTCCGCCGTGGTCGCCGAGACCGACACCGCCGAGCGGCAGGCCGCCGCCGAGGTGCTCGCCGGGCTGATGCGGGCCGACGGGGTCCCGCTCGACGACCAGGACGCCGTCGACGCCTGGACCCGCGAGTTCGAGGCGCTGCCCGAGCAGGAGCGCTTCGCCCGGACGGAGGAGTACCTGCGCCGGGCCGAGGAGCTGATCGTCCCGCCCGTCCGGCTGGCCCCGCGGGCCGAGCTGGCCGCCGCCGCCCGCGCCTCGGCGCTGACCGCGGCGGTCCTCGCGCTCGCCGGGTGGACGGGCACGCGCCCGCTCGCCGCGGAGGACCGGCTCACCGACGACGACGTCGCCGAGGCGGAGCGGGCCCTCGGCCTGGCCGAGCCGCGGCGGTTCGGCGAGGTGGCCGACGACACGGCGCTGGACCGGCTCTGGTGGGCGGCCGTCGAGGCGGGCGTGATCCTCGCCGAGGGCGGCGCCGCCGCGCCCGGCCCGGCGCTGGCCGGGCTCCGCCCGGAAACTGGCGCGGAAACGGGCACGGAAGGGGGCGCGGGGGCCGAGCGGGCGGGCGGGGAGAGCCCGGACGAGGCCCCGGAGGACGCCGACGCCGAGCTGCTCGCGGCGTGGCTGCCGCTGTTCGACTCCGTCGTGGTGCCCGAGCACGACCCCGAGGACGGGCTGGACGCGCTGGAGCTCGTCCAGAACGAGCTGACCGGCGTGCTCATCCACCTGTACGAGCAGGAGGACCCGACGCCGCCGCAGGAGCTGCTGTCGGCGCTGCTGGAGCACGTCGAGGAGAGCTACGAGATCACCGGCGGGGACACGATGCCGCGGCTGGTGTCCGACGCGTTCCACCTGGAGCTGGCCGTCCTGGAGGAGTGGGGAATCGTCCGGACGGCCGGGAGCGGCGGCCGGGAGCTCACCCCGCTCGGGGTGTGGGCCGTCCGGGAGCTGCTGCTGACCGACGGGTTCTCGGCCCCGGTGGTGGGCGACCTGGCGGGCGCGCCCGCGGCCGGGCTCGTCGAGGGGCTGGTCTGGCATCGCTCGGACACCGCTGACGAGGAGATCGCGGGCTGGCTGGAACGCCACGACCCCAAGGACGCCGCCGCGGACCTCCTGGACGTGATGCGCACCGGCGGGCCGGGGGCCCGCAACCTCGCGGCGGCCGTCCTGCACCGGATCGGCCCCGAGGCCGCGCCGGTGGTCCGGGCGGCCCGCGAGCATCCGCTCGTGTCGCCGTACGCGGTGCTCTGGCTGAACGCCGTGCGCGACCCGGCGGGCCGTGAGCTGGGCCGCGACGAGTACCTGTGGGTGTTCGTCGACACCGTCGCCGGGATGCTGGAGACCGCCGAGCCCGGGGAGGCCGTCGCGGCGGCCCTCGCCGACGCGCCGTCGGGCCCCGAGCTCACCACGATGATCGACGAACTGTGGCGCACCCATCACGCCGATGTGGCGGAGGTCCTGGAGGCCCTGGGGGACCATCACCCCGACAAGGCGACGGCCAAGGCCGCGCGCACGGCCGCCTACAAGGCGCGCTCGGCCGGGGCGGGGGCGCGCGGCGGCGTGTGAGGTTACCGGATCTTCTCCGTAGACTGAACGCACATCCCACCCGTAGGAAACGGAGTCCCTCGTTGGCCGTCAAGCCCATCCGCCTTTTCGGCGATCCTGTGCTGCGCACGCCGGCGGAGCCGGTGAAGGACTTCGACAAGGAGTTGCGTCAGCTCGTCAAAGACCTCACCGACACGATGATCGACGCCCCCGGCGTGGGGCTGGCGGCGCCGCAGCTCGGCGTCGGCCTGCGGGTGTTCACCTACTACGTGGACGACCGCCTCGGGCACGTGGTCAACCCCACCCTGGACCTGTCGGAGGAGCAGGAGACCGGTGACGAGGGCTGCCTGTCCCTTCCCGGTCTCGCCTTCCCCACTCCGCGTTCCCTACGCGCCGTGGCGAAGGGCTTCAACATGCACGGCGAGCCCATCACCCTGGAGGGCACGGACCTGCTGGCCCGCTGCGTCCAGCACGAGACCGACCACCTCGACGGGATCATCTTCATCGACCGGATGGACACCGAGCAGCGCAAGGCGGCGATGAAGGCGATCCGCGAGGCCGAGTGGTTCGGCGACGCGGCGCCCGTCGTGAAGGAGTCGCCGCACCGCACGTTCGGGAAGGCGCTCTAGTGCGGCTGGTCTTCGCCGGAACGCCCGAGACGGCGGTGCCCTCGCTGGAGGCGCTGCTGGGGTCCTCGCACGAGGTCGCCGCGGTGGTGACCCGGCCGGACGCTCCCGCGGGCCGGGGACGGCGGCTGACGGCCAGCCCGGTCGGCGCGCGCGCCGCCGAGGCGGGGGTGGAGGTGCTGAAGCCCGCGAAGGCGCGCGATCCCGAGTTCCTGGACCGGCTGCGGGTCATCGCCCCCGACTGCTGCCCGGTCGTCGCCTACGGGGCGCTGCTGCCCCGCGAGGCCCTGGACATCCCCCGGCACGGCTGGGTGAACCTGCACTTCTCGCTGCTGCCCGCGTGGCGCGGCGCGGCGCCGGTGCAGCGCGCGATCCTGCACGGCGACGACGTGACCGGCGCGGCCACCTTCCAGATCGAGGAGGGCCTGGACACCGGCCCGGTCTACGGGGTGCTGACCGAGCCGATCCGGCCGGACGACACCACCGGGTCGCTGCTCGGCCGGCTCGCGGACGCCGGGTCGGGCCTGCTGCTGGACACGATGAACGGAATTGAGGCCGGCGTGCTGGAGCCGCGCCCGCAGCCCGCCGAGGGCGTCTCGCAGGCCGCCAAGCTCACCCCGGAGGACGGCCGCGTCGACTGGCACCGGCCCGCGTTGCACGTCGACCGGCTCGTCCGCGCCTGCACGCCCGCGCCCGGCGCGTGGACGAGCTTCCGCGACACGCGGGTCAAGCTCGGCCCGGTCCGGCCGCGTCCCGAGGCCGGCGGCGGGCTGGGCCCCGGTGAGCTGCGGGCGGGCAAGAAGGAGGTCCTCGTCGGGACGGCCACCCATCCGGTCGCCCTGGGGGAGGTCCAGCCGCAGGGCAAGCGCCGGATGGCGGCGGCGGACTGGGCCCGCGGGGTCGGCCTCACGGGCGAGGACGCGCTGATCTGATGCCGCCGACCCGCAACCGCCACGGCGGCCGTGACCGCAACCGCAGGCCCGGCGGGCCGCGCCAGACCGGCCGCCCCCAGGACCTCGTCCGCCGCACCGCCTTCGACGTGATCCGCGCCGTGGAGACCCGCGACGCCTACGCCAACCTGCTGCTGCCGGCGCGGCTGCGCGACCGCGGCCTGACCGGCCGCGACGCCGCGCTCGCCACCGAGCTGACCTACGGCACGCTGCGCGGCCGGGGCACCTACGACGCCGTCCTCGCGCTGTGCAGCGACCGCGAGCTGCGCCGCATCGACGCGCCGCTGCTGGACGTGCTGCGCCTCGGCGCGCACCAGATCCTGTCGACCCGCATCCCGCCGCACGCCGCCGTCGGCACGGCGGTGGAGCTGGCCCGCTCGGTCTCCGGGCCGGGCCAGGCCAAGTTCGCCAACGCCGTGCTGCGCAAGGTCGCCGGCCGCGACCTGGACGCCTGGCTCGCGATCGTCGTCCCGGCGGACGCCGACGCCACCACCCGGCTGTCGGTCGCGCACAGCCATCCCAAGTGGATCGTGTCCGCGCTCCGGGACGCGCTGGGCCCCGACAGGGACCAGATCGACGCCCTGCTGGCCGCCGACAACGCCCGCCCGCGCGTCACCCTGGTGGCCCGCCCGGGGCGGGCCACCGTGGACGAGCTGTACGAGGCGGGCGCCGGGCCCGCGCCCCACTCGCCGTACGCGGCGGTCCTGCCCGACGGCGACCCCGCCGGGATCGCGGCCGTCCGCGACGGGCGCGCCGCCGTCCAGGACGAGGCCAGCCAGCTCGTCGCCCTGGCGCTGGCCGCCGCCCCGCTGCGTGGAGCCGACGCGCGCTGGGCCGACCTGTGCGCGGGCCCCGGCGGGAAGGCGGGCCTGCTCTCGGCGCTCGCCACCGAACGGGACGCGCGGCTCCTGGCCGCCGAGTTCCAGCCGCACCGCGCCGGGCTTGTCGCCCGCGCCGTGGACCCGCGCGCGGGCGTCGTCGCCGCCGACGCCACGGCGCCCGCCTGGCGTCCCGGGACGTTCGACCGGGTCATGGTCGACGTGCCGTGCACCGGCCTGGGCGCGCTGCGGCGCCGCCCGGAGGCGCGCTGGCGCCGCGGCCCGGAATCCGTCGCCGAGCTGGGGCCCCTCCAACGCGGGCTGCTGGCGTCCGCGCTGGACTCGGCCAGGCCGGGCGGTGTCGTCGCCTACGTCACCTGCTCTCCGCATCTGGCCGAGACGCGCGTGGTCGTGGACGACGTGCTGCGCGGGCGCGGGGACGTCGAGCGGCTCGACTCTCCGGAGGTCCTGGCGTCGGTCGCGACGGGCCTGGACGGGCTGGGCGACGGCCCGTACGCGCAATTCTGGCCACACCGGCATGGAACGGACGCGATGTTTCTGGCCCTCCTCCGCCGTTCAGAATGAGAGGTGAAGCGACGGGCTACTGAGCGGGAGGACCGTGCTCACCGCTTTCATGGACGCAGTGTCGCACCTGGGTGGAGCCGGGTTCTTCATCCCGTTGCTGCTGGCGGCGTACTGGTGCGCGGATCCGCGCCTCGCGGCGCGGGCGACGGTCATCCTGTCGTTCGGCTCGGTGCTGAACACCGTGCTGAAACTGGCCTTCCACGCTCCTCGCCCGTACTGGACCGATCCCACCGTCACCGGGCGGGAGTCGAGGGTCTCGTTCGGGATGCCGTCCGGCCACGCGCAGAACTCGATGGTCGTCTGGGGGTTCCTCGCCACGCGCACGCGGCGGCGGTACCTGTGGGCGGCGGCCGTGGCGCTCATCGTCCTGATCGGGGCGTCCCGGGTCTACCTCGGCGTGCACTCGCCGGGACAGGTGCTCGCGGGCTGGGGCGTCGGGCTCGTCCTGCTGGTCGCGGCCCTGGGCCTGGAGCCGATGGTCGTCCCCTGGTGGACGCGCCGTCCCCTGGCCGTCCAGGTGCTGCTGGCGCTCGCCGTCTCGCTGCTCTTCCTCGGCGCCGCGTGGGGCCTGACGCACTCGCTCCAGGACTGGCGCTGGCCGCCCAGCTGGGCGCGGGCCATCGCGGCGGAGGGCGGCCGTACCCGCCCGATCACGGTGAACGAGGCGGCGGCCGCCACCGGCGGACTGTTCGGGATCCTCGCGGGCCTGTCGGTCGTCGCGGCCCGCGGCTGGTTCGACGCCGGGGGCGAGGCGTGGCGGCGGCTGGCCCGGCTGCCCGTGGGAGTGCTGGGCGCCCTGGTCATCGCCGCGCTCGGCCTGGCCTGCCCCGACCACCCGCTTCGCTCGTTCGCCGTGCAGGCCCTGCTCGGGCTGTGGGTCACCGCCGGAGCCCCGGAGGTCTTCGTGCGGCTCCGGCTGGCGCGCCGCCCCGTCCCGCGGCATGTGCGGGACGACGGCGGGCGCCCCGACGGAGGGCGTGCGGATGGCGGGCGGGCGGAACTGCGGCAATAGACTCGGGAAATCATGGCTCCACAGATTTCACCCAGCATCCTGTCCGCCGACTTCGCCCGGCTCGCCGAGGACGTCGCGCTCATCGCCGACTCGGCCGACTGGGTCCACGTCGACGTCATGGACAACCACTTCGTCCCCAACCTCACCCTGGGCCTGCCGGTCGTGGAGGCGCTGCTCAAGCACAGCGCCCTGCCCCTGGACTGCCATCTCATGATCGAGGACCCGGACCGCTGGGCCCCGCAGTACGCCGAGGCCGGCGCGGGCAGCGTCACCATCCACGCCGAGGCGGCCAAGGCCCCCATCCGCACGCTGCGGACCATCCGCGCCGCCGGCGCGCGCGCCGGGCTCGGCGTGAACCCGGCGACCCCCGTCGAGGGCCTGGAGGACCTCCTCGGCGAGATCGACATGCTGCTGCTCATGACCGTGGAGCCGGGCTTCGGCGGCCAGCGGTTCCTGGACGTCGTGCTCCCCAAGGTCCGCCGCGCCCGTGAGCTGATCAAGGGCCGCGACCTGCCGGTGTGGCTCCAGGTGGACGGCGGCGTCAGCGCCGAGACGATCGAGCGCTGCGCCGAGGCCGGAGCCGACGTGTTCGTGGCGGGCAGCGCGGTCTACGGCGCCGAGGACCCGGCCGAGGCCGTCCGCGCGCTCAAGTCCCAGGCCGAGGCGGCGACGGCCGCGGCCGCATGGTGACCCTGGCCTGCGCGGCGGTCCTGTTCGACGTCGACGGCACCCTGATCGACTCGACACCGCTGATCGAGCGCGCGGCCCGCCTGTGGGCCGTCGAGTACGGCATCGACGCCGAGGAGTTCCTGTCCGGCGCCCACGGCCGCCGCACCGGCGACCGCGTGGCCGAGTTCCTGCCGCCCGAGCGGGCCCGCGAGGCCGCCGGGCATCTCGACGCGATCGAGGCCACCCTCACCGAGGGGATCACCGCCCTGCCGGGCGCCCTCGACCTGCTGGGGGGCATGGACGGCCTGCCCTGGGCCCTCGTCACCTCGATGGACCGGGGCCAGCTCGCCGTCCGCAGCGACGTGGCCGGGGTCGGGCTGCCGCCCGTCGTCGTCACCGCCGACGACGTCGTGCACGGCAAGCCCGACCCGTCCGGATACCGGCTCGCCGCCGACCGGCTCGGCGTCGACCCGGCCCGCTGCGTGGTCTTCGAGGACGCGCCCGCCGGGATCGCCGCCGGGCGCGCCGCGGGCGCCACCGTCGTCGCGGTCACCACCAGCCACGACCCCGCGGAGCTGTCCGGGGCGCACCACATCGTCCGGGACCTGTCGTTCGTGCGGCCCGTCCCCGGCGGGCTGCGGATCGGCTGAGACGGCCGTCACACCCATCGGGCCGGGTGCGGCCGTGGTGATCCTCACACGCGGACGGGAATGGTTCCCGTGGCACACTGGTTGCCAAGCAGTGAACGCGTGCTCCGGGGTCGGTGTAATTCCGAACCGGCGGTGACAGTCCGCGACCCGGCCGAAGCCATCGGCCGGTTGACCCGGTGGAACTCCGGGACCGACGGTGAAAGTCCGGATGGGAGGCAGCGCGCAGTACGCCCCTGCACGGGGGCGCTGTCGGCACACGCACGTCCCCGGAGCCTTTGTGACTAGGAGGCCCGGGAGATGTTCACCGGCATCGTCGAGGAGCTCGGCGAGATCGTGGCGATCGAGCCCGACGGCGACTCGGCCAAGCTCACCATCCGCGGCCCCGCCGTGACGCAGGACGCCGTGCACGGCGCCTCGATCGCCGTCAACGGCGTCTGTCTCACCGTGGTCGACGTCGCGGACGGCGTCTTCACCGCCGACGCCATCAAGGAGACCCTCGACAAGTCCAGCCTCGGCGCGCTGGCGGCGGGGTCCAAGGTGAACCTGGAGCGGCCCGTCCGGCTGTCGGACCGGCTCGGCGGCCACCTCGTCCAGGGGCACGTCGACGGCGTGGGGGAGATCATCTCCCGGGAGCCGGGCGAGCGCTGGGACGTCGTGACGATCTCGCTGCCCCCCGCCCTCTCCCGCTACCTGGTCGACAAGGGCTCCATCACGGTGGACGGCATCAGCCTCACCGTCGTCGAGGCCGCCGCGGACCGGTTCAGCGTGGCGCTGATCCCCACCACGCTCGCGCTCACCACCCTCGGCCACAAGAAGCCCGGCGACCCGGTGAACCTTGAGGTCGACGTCGTCGCCAAGTACGTGGAGCGCATGCTGGGCGACCGGGCGGCCCGTCCAGGGGACACGTCGTGAACTGGCTCGGCGCGGGTTTCGAGCTGTTCGGCGAGCACATCCTGTGGACCGACCTCCTCGGGAACGCGCTCTCGCTCGCCGTCGTCTGGCTCGCGATGCGCAAGACCCTGTGGACGTGGCCGGTGCAGCTCGCCGGCGCCCTCCTGCTGTTGGCGGCCTCGCTGCACGCCCACGTCCCGGGGAACGCCCTCAAACAGGTCCTGTTCTGCGTCCTGGCCGTGTACGGCTGGACGATGTGGACGCGGGGCCGCCGTGAGGAGCGCGGCCTCGCCGTCCGGCAGGCCACCCTCCGCGAGCGCGTCGTGCTGGCCGCCGCGCTCGTCGTCGGCACGGCCGTCGTGGCCGAGCTGTTCGTCCATCTCGACTGGCTGAAGGTCGCCTGGTCGCCGTGGGCGAACGCCTACATCTTCGTCGGGAGCGCGGTCGCGACGTTCGCCCAGAGCCGCGCCCTCGTCGACTTCTGGGTCGTCTGGGTGCTGGTCGACCTCGTCGGCGTCCCCCTGGCCCTGAAGTCCGGGCTGTACGTCTCCGGCGCGGTCTACGGGATCTTCTTCGTAATGGTGATGGCCGGTTTCAGGAACTGGCTCAGGGAGTCCCGGCACGTCCGGGCCCCGCGGAACAAGGCGGTGGCGGTATGAGCGACAGCGACGGCATCTTCGACTCCATCGAGGAGGCGGTCGCCGACATCGCGGCGGGCCGCCCCGTCGTGGTCGTCGACGACGAGGACCGCGAGAACGAGGGCGACATCATCTTCGCCGCGGCGAAGGCGACGCCCGAGCTGCTCACGTTCACGATCCGCCACACCAGCGGGGTCATCTGCGTCCCGATGACCGGCGGCGAGCTGGACCGGCTGCAGATCCCCCTGATGACCGCGCAGAACACCGAGCGCATGCGCACCGCCTACACCGTCAGCGTGGACGCCCGGGACGGCGTCACCACCGGCATCTCCGCGGCCGACCGCGCCCGGACCATCCGCACGCTGTGCGACTCGGCGTCCGAGCCGCGCGACCTCGTCCGCCCCGGGCACATCTTCCCGCTGCGCTACCACGAGGGCGGCGTGCTGCGCCGGCGCGGGCACACCGAGGCCGCCGTCGACCTGGCCCGGCTGGCCGGGCTCGCTCCCGCCGGCGTCCTCGCCGAGATCGTCAACGACGACGGCACCATGTCCCGCCTCCCCGAGCTCCAGGTGTTCGCCAAGGAGCACGGCCTCAAGCTGATCTCGATCGAGCAGCTCGCCGAGTACCGCAAGCGCACCGAGCGGATGGTCACCCGCGTCGTCGAGACGCGGCTGCCCAACCGGTTCGGCGCCTGGCGCGCCGTCGGCTTCTCCAGCGCCGTCGACGGCGGCGAGCACGTCGCGCTCGTCCTCGGCGACCTCGGCGACGGCGAGGACGTGCTGATCCGGGCGCACTCGGAGTGCCTCACCGGCGACGTCCTGCACTCCGAGCGCTGCGACTGCGGCACCCAGCTCGACTCGGCCATGGAGCGCATCGCCGCCGAGGGCCGCGGCGTGGTGCTCTACCTGCGCGGGCACGAGGGCCGCGGGATCGGCCTGCTGGCCAAGCTCCGCGCGTACGCCCTGCAGGACAACGGCTCCGACACCGTGGACGCCAACCTCGAACTCGGCCTGCCCGCCGACGCGCGCGAGTACTCCAACGCCGCCCACATGCTGCGCGACCTGGGCGTACGCTCCATCCGGGTGCTCACCAACAACCCGGCCAAGCTCAAGGGCCTGGAGGGGTTCGGCCTGGACGTGCGCGGCCGTGAGGCCATGCCCGTGGTCGTCACCGAGCACAACCGGCGCTACCTGACGGTCAAGAGGGACCGTCTCGGACACCAGATCGAGGAACTCACATGAGCGGCGCGGGACGCCCCGAGGACAGCACCGTCGACGCGTCCGGGCTCACGCTCGGCGTCGTCTGCACCCGCTGGCACGGCCAGATCACCGACCGCCTCCTGGATCGGTCCCTCGCCGCGGCGAAGGCGTGCGGCGTCGACCAGCCCGTCGTCGTCCGCGTCGCCGGGGCGCTGGAGCTGCCCGTGATCGCCCAGCAGCTCGCCCGCGACCTGGACGCCGTCGTCTGCCTCGGTGCCGTCATCCGCGGGCAGACCGCCCATTTCGACTACGTCTGCGACTCCGTCACCGCCGGTGTGACCCGCGTCGCGCTCGACGAGTCGACTCCGGTGGGCAACGGGGTGCTCACGTGTGACACCATTGACCAGGCACTGGACCGAAGCGGGCTGCCCGACAGCCACGAGGACAAGGGATGGGAGGCGACGGTGGCCGCACTCGACACGGCACTGACCCTGCGAGGTCTGCGGCATCACGGCCACGCCGGGATCACCCAGGAGCATCTCTAGCGGGGGTCCGGGGGCCGAGGCCCCCGGCCGATCCGCGCCTCTGGGCACCGAATCGTCCCGGGTACCGTCCGCATCCCACCGAAAGGCTTTTTCCGTGCTGTCACTCGTCCTGCCCAAGGGCTCGCTCGAGAAGGCGACCCTGCAGCTGTTCGACGCCGCCGACCTCACCGTCCGGCGCGCCTCGGACCGCGACTACCGCGCCTCCATCGACGACCCGCGCATCGACCGGGTCCGGGTCCTGCGCCCGCAGGAGATCCCGACCTACCTCGAACAGGGCCTGTTCGACCTCGGCATCACCGGCCGCGACTGGATCACCGAGACCGACTCCGACGTGGTCAGCCTGGGCGAACTCCAGTACTCCAAGGCCACCGCCAACCCCGTCCGGGTGATCATGGCGGTGCCGGAGGACGCGCCCTGGCAGCGGGTGTCGGACCTGCCGGAGGGCGTGCGGATCTCCACCGAGTTCCCGGCGATGACCAAGCGGTTCCTGGACAAGCACGGCGTGAAGGCCAAGGTCGTCCCGTCCTACGGCGCCACCGAGGCGAAGGTGCCCGACATCGTGGACGCGATCGTCGACCTCACCGAGACCGGCTCGTCGCTGCGCAAGAACGGCCTGCGCATCCTGGACACGCTGCTGACCAGCTACACCGAGCTGGTCGCCAACCGCGAGTCCTACGAGGACACCGCCAAGCGCGCCGCGATGGAGGACATCGCCCTGCTGCTGCAGGGCGCCATCCGCGCGCGGGGCAACGTCCTGCTGAAGCTGAACGTCGCGGAGTCCGACCTGCGGGCCGTCCTGGACATCATGCCGTCGCTGTCGTCGCCCACGGTGACCTCGCTGGCCGGCGGAGAGTCGAACGCGGTGGAGTCCGTCGTCGCCAAGCGCGGCGTCAACACCCTGATCCCGGCGCTGAAGGCCGCGGGCGCGCACGACATCCTCGAGATCCCCATCTCCAAGATCGTTGACTGACGTCCCGGCCCTGCCGACCGTGTGGCGTCCCCGCACCACCCGGATCGTCGCCTACGCCACGGCGGGCGTGATCATGCTGGGCATGATCGTGCTCGCCGTGGTGGTGGCGCCCCAGTTCAAGCTGTTCGACCGCGGCCTCATGATCGTGTTCGGCGTCTTCGTCGCCTGGATCCTGCACATGCTGGCCCGCTGCCGCGTCGGCGCCGACGACTCCGGCCTCACCGTCGTCAACGCCTTCCGCACCCGCCGCCTGGAATGGCCCGAGGTCGTCGACGTCACGATGGGCGTCGGCGAACCCTGGCCCACCCTCGACCTGGCCGACGGCACCTCCCTCGGCGCGATGGGCATCAACGGCGCCGAGAAGACCCTGGCCGCCCACCAGCTGGAAGAGCTCCGCGTCCTCCTCCACGCCAGAGGCGAATCCCCCAACCCCATTTGACTAAGCTGTTCTCCGGACCATGGACGACGCTCTGTGCGACAGTGATGCCATGACTGCTCAGAGTGTCGAACCACCTGCGGAAAGTAGTCACATGGGCGACGTCCCGCTGCCAGACTGGGTGTTCCCCCCGCCGGGCGGCTTCACAGCCGACGTCTTCCTTCGCATGCGCGGCCTCCCCCGGCACACGGAGCTGATCGACGGGAGCCTCGTCTTCGTGAGCCCGCAGCGGAAATGGCACGTCCGAGTGATCAACCTGATCAGAGCAGAGCTCGACCGGCAGGCGCCGGAGGGTCTGCGAGCCGATCGGGAGATGGCCGTGCGGTTGGCCGAACGGCAGGTGCCGGAGCCGGACGTCCTCCTGGTCACACGCGACGCCTACGAGCGCGAAGAGCCGGCGACCTACTACGAGCTCCAGGACGTCGTCCTCGTCCTCGAAGCGGTGTCCCCGGATTCGATCGACCGTGACCGGGACACCAAGCCGCACAAGTACGCCACGGCTGGAATCAAGCACTTCTGGCGCGTGGAGGACGACGACGGCCGAACGGTCGTCTACGTCTACGAGCTGGATCCCGCCACCGGCTGCTACGGCCTCACCGGGATCCACCACGACGCTCTCAAGGTGACCGTTCCCTTCGACATCGACATCGATCTCACGGCGCTCGGGCGGCGCGGTCGTTAGGCGGCCGGACGGGCGGCGCGGGAGGGCGATCGGGCGGTGAAGGCCCAGTCGAGGAGGCGGGCGGCGTCGGTGAAGCGGGACGCCGGGTCGGTCGTGGAGCTGTTGAGGACGACGCCCGCGACGGAGCGGCGGCCGCGGCGGGCGGAGAACAGCAGGGAGTAGCCGGCGGCGTCGGTGAAGCCGGTCTTGACCCCGGTCGCGCCCGCGTAGCCGCCGATGAGGCGGTTGGTGTTCGTCCAGGTGTAGGCGCGGTGGGCCCGGGTGTGGGGCAGGCCGTAGGAGCGGCGGGCGACGATGGCCGCGAACTCCGGGTCGCGCAGGGCGTAGGCGGCGAGGCGGACCTGGTCGCGGGCCGTGGAGCTCGTGGACGTCGCGGTCGGCCAGGGGAGGCCGTCGAAGTTGGCGTACGTCGTGCGGGTCATGCCGAGCCGGGCGGCGAGCCCGTTCATGCGGGCGACGAAGCGCTCGCGGCCGGGACCGAGCGCGTCGGCCAGCGCGTACGCGGCGTCGCAGCCGGACGCGAGCAGGAGCGCGTGCAGCAGCTGCCGGACGGTCAGCAGGTCGCCGGCGCGCAGGCCCGCCGAGCTGCCGTCGTAGCGCTCGGGGTAGCGGACGTGCCCGTCCTCGATCCGGATCGTGCGGTCGAGGCGGGTGCCGTCCAGCGCGACGAGGGCCGTCATGACCTTGGTGATGCTCGCGATCGGCCGGACGGTGTCGGCGGCGCGCGACCACAGCGTGCGGCGGGCGGCGAGGTCGTACAGCAGGCCGGAGCGGGCGGCGACGGCGGGACCGGCGGACCGCGCCGAAGCGCTCGCCGGTGCCGGCACGACGAGGGCGGCGGCGGTGAGCACCGCAATGAGGACGGCGGTGAGCACAGTGGCGCGGACGGTGCTGCGGACGGTGGCGCCACGGCCCGTCCGGAACCTGCGGGTTCGCATGGCGCCCTCCGTCACGTGACGTGTAAACGATCTCACGCAGCGTGTCACCGAGGTGGGGCCCGGCGCAAGCCTCACATGGCCGTGAACAGGGAGAAGGTGCCCGCGCCGATGAGCGCGGCGGCCCAGATCCGGTCGAGGTCGAACCAGGCGCGGCGCAGCACCGCCAGGCCCGCGACCTCGTAGACGACGACGGCGATCACGCCCGCGACGACGAACATCGACAGGGTGTGGACGGCGGTGACGAACACGCCGGTGGACAGCGCGCTCCCCGAGGCGTGAAGCCCGTGGTCGTGGCCCGCCGGCGCCTTCGCGCCGGCGGTGAGGACGGGCAGCAGCATCAGCCCCGCGCCGTGCATCGACGACATCAGGAACGACCAGCCGGCGAGCTGCCACAGCGAGATGCGCATGCCGACCCAGCGGAAGTGGCGCCTGGACAGCAGCCGCCACAGTCCGAAGCCGACCAGCACGACCCCGCCGCCGATGGCGACGGCCTGCGTCGCGACGACCGAGCGGGTGAGCGCGACGAGGACGGCCACGGCGCCGACGGAGGCGGCGTGGCCCGCGGCGATCGCCGGGAGCGACTGCAGGACCAGGGCCCTGCTGCGCTCCTGGAGGCCGCGGGCCACGGCGAACAGCCAGCCCATGGCGGGGTTGAGGCCGTGGAAGGCCCCGAGCGCCACGAGGGCGGCGAGCGAGCCCTCCTTCACTAGGGGTAGCAGTACGAGTCGGAGGACGCGTCCCCGCCCTGGAGCCGTGTCTGGTGAGGGCGGAGGCCGCGGAAGTCGTCGCCGTGGGGGAAGAACCGCTCGTCGAGGGTGAACCCCTCGGGCGTGGAGTCGAGCTTGGCCATCCAGGCGCCGACGCCGTCGGGGTAGAACTGGTCGTCCCAGGCGCCGTAGAGGGAGTTGGTGACGTAGACGCGCTTGCCGTCCCGGCTGACCTCGACCATCTGCGGGCCGCCGGCGAGGGGCAGGTCGGGCGCCGCCGGGTGCGGGGCGCGCCCGGTGATGCCGCCCAGCCGCACCGAGCCGGCCTCGACGGGGTGGAACGGGTCGCTGACGTCGTAGCGCTTCAGCTCTCCGGTGCCCCAGCAGGAGACGTACAGCCACTGGTCGTCGACGGACAGGTCGATGTCGGTGATCAGCGGCGGGACGGCGCCGAACGGCGCGATCACCGGCGGCAGCGCGGCGGCGTCGGCGGGCTCGGCGGGGATGGAGATGACCTTCGTGGCGGCCCAGCGGTCGCCGTCGCGGTGCCAGAGCCACACCGAGGCCGACAGGTCCTCGACGCTGACCACGACGCCGGCGAAGCCGTACTGCTTGGTGGGGTCGTGCGCGGGACGCAGCTCCAGCGCCATCTGGTGCTCGTCGCCGAGGTCGACGGTCTGGACGTGGCGGCGCTTGCGCAGGTCCCAGAAGTGCAGGGCGTGCCCGTACTTGCGGCCGAGGAGCAGCTCGCCGACGACCCCGTCCTCGATCATGGACGGGGTGCCCCACTCGGAGGTGACGAGCACGTCGTGGGCGATGTGCCACCAGGCGTCGTAGGCGAAGTACTGCGGGCCCCGGTCGACCTCCCAGCGGCCGAGGACGTCGAAGGAGGTGTGGTCGAGCAGCGCGATGCCGCCGGGGCCGTCCTGCCCGTTCGCGCCGCCGAGCGCGGTCAGGTAGAGGCCCTCGGGCCCGCAGTGGACGGTGTGGGGACGCGAGTACCCGGCGCGCTTGGCGAGCTCGCCGGGCTCCAGCGTCTTGATGATCTTCGGTGCGGTGGGGTCGTCCTTGGTGTCGATGACGTAGATCCGCGAGGACCGCAGGCCGGGGACGATCAGGTACCGGCGTTCCACGTGCGGGTGCGGGGAGTAGGGGCACAGGGCACTGCTGCAGGCGTTCCAGCCGAAGTGGTGGAGCTCGTCGCCGGTGTAGGGCATGTCGGTCCAGCCGACGACGGTGCCGTAGGCGTCCGACCCGGGGTCCACGTCGAGGACCGCGATCGCGTCCGGTTTCGCGGCGGTGCGGTCGAACGCGGCGACGTAGGCGAGCCCCTCGGGCGGCGCGGACACCGCGTCGCGCGGGGAGGCGTAGAACGTCGGGTCGGGCTTCCACAGTGCCATGTGTGGTCCTTTCAGGCGATGGTGACCGGATGGCGGACGACGGCGCCGAAGAGGTAGCCGAAGGTGTTGTGGGGAGCGGTGGCAGGCTGGGTGGCGCCCGTCTCGTCGGTGGCGCGGGCCAGCAGTTCGTAGCGGCCGGGGACGTGCGGGTGCCAGGTGTGCTCCCAGCGGACCCAGCCGTGCGGGTTCGGGCGGGTGTCGCGGGGGCGGGCGCGGTGCCACGTCCGGCCGCCGTCGACGCTCACCTCGGTCCGGCGGACGCGGCCGTTGCCCGACCAGGACCGGCCGTGCAGGACGTGCCGGCGCCTGCCGGGGAGGGTCGCGTCCCAGGGCAGCTCGAAGGCGGACTTGACGTTCATCCGGGTCAGGGGCGCGCTGCCCTCGGGGGGCTGTCCTGGACCGAAGAGCCTGTAGTAGCGGGTGTTCCAGGGGGAGAAGAGCGGCTCGTCGGCCACCTGGATGTCGCCCAGCCACTTGACCGAGGCGATCCCGACCCACGACGGCACCACCAGCCGGACGGGGAAGCCGTGGTCGGGAGGCAGCGGCGCGCCGTTCATCTCGTAGGCGAGCAGGACGTCCTTCAGCGCCTTGGCGACCGGGAGGGGACGCCGGACGCGGCCGAGGTTCTCGCCCTTGTCCACGAAGTCAGCGTCCAGCCCGCGGGGGAGGATGTCCACAGCCCTGGAGGTGAGACCTGCGCGCTCCAGGACGGTCGAGAGCCGCACGCCGCGCCAGCGGGCGACGCCGACGGCGCCCAGCTTCCAGGGCGTCCCGGAGACCTGCTGGCCCTGCTGGCTGGTGTAGAAGCTGCGGCCGTTCCCGGTGCACTCGATGAACGCGGTGAGGGTCTCGGCGGGGAGGGCGAGGAGGTCCTCGTAGGTGAACTCGACGGGACGCTCCTCGGCGGGGGAGCCGTGCAGGCCGGTGCCCCAGAGCTTGAGCCGCCACGTGCGCGCGTCGAGGAGGGGCGTCGCGACGTGGTTGCGGACGAAGAACCGGTCGGCCTGGGTGAGGTAGCCCTGGCCGCGCATGGCCTCCCAGCGGGTCTCGGCGTTGGTCCCCTGCGGGATGAACAGCTCCGGCGGCAGCGGCTTGACGATTCCCGTGGAGGTGGGGGCCGGGGATCCCGCGGACGCGGGGGCGGAGCCGAGGGCGGCACTCAGTCCGGCGCCGAGCCCGGCGCCCGCCGACAGCCGCAGCAGCCCGCGCCGCGACACGCGTTGTGCCGCCCGCTGGGCCGATCGGACGCGCTCGTAGGTCGCCTCGTCGGTCAGGTCAGGGTCGCTGGTACAGGGGCCGACATCACCGGATCGCATGGGCATGATGCTCCTGAGTGACGGTACGAAAGTCAACTTTCCCTACTCAGATAACAGGAAAACGTCGGCCGCGGGCCAGGGAAACGCGGACACTTCCGGCCGATGTGCGATCGGCGTCCGGCTGAGTAGCCTGAGAGGCGTGGGGGAGACGGAGCCGGCGACGGCGGACGAGGTCGGCTCGCCCGCGGAGCTGGCGGATCTGCTCGACCGGCACGCCTACCTCTGCGACGAGGGCCTGGCGACCGCCTGCTTCCTGGCGCTGCGCATGGGACGCCCCCTGTTCCTGGAGGGCGAGGCCGGGGTCGGCAAGACCGAGCTGGCCAAGACGCTCGCCCGGGGGCTCGGCGCCCCCCTGATCCGGCTCCAGTGCTACGAGGGGCTGGACGCGTCCCAGGCGCTGTACGACTGGGACTTCCCCCGGCAGCTGCTGCACCTGCGGGCCGCCGAGGCCGCCGGGGTGAGCGATGTGACCCGGCTGGAGGGAGAGCTGTACGACCGGCGGTTCCTGCTGGCCAGGCCGCTGCTGCGGGCGCTGGAGACCGCGCCGAGCGTGCTGCTGGTCGACGAGCTGGACCGCGCCGACGACGAGTTCGAGGCGTTCCTGCTGGAGGTGCTGAGCGACTTCACGATCACCGTGCCGGAGCTCGGCACGATCCGGGCCGAGCGCCCGCCGGTCGTCGTGGTCACCTCCAACCGCACCCGCGAGGTCCACGACGCGCTCAAGCGGCGCTGCCTGTACCACTGGCTGGAGCACCCGACGTTCGACCGCGAGGTCGCCATCATCAGGCGGCGGCTGCCCGGCGCGGCCGAGCGGCTCGCCGGGCAGGTGGCCCGCGCGGCGCAGCGGCTGCGCGAGCACGACCTGCTCAAGCCGCCCGGCGTGGCCGAGTCGCTGGACTGGACGGAGGCGCTGGTCGCGCTCGGCGCCCGCGACCTGGACCCGGGCACCGCGGCCGTGACGCTCGGCGCCGTGCTCAAGTACCGCGAGGACCAGCAGCGGGTGCTCGGCGGCCTCGGCGCCCTGCTCGGCGGGGGCTGAGCCGGACGTGGGGCCGGGCGCAGTGCCGGAGACGGGGCCGGAGACAGGGCCGGAGACGGGGCCGGGCGCGGTGCCGGGACGGGGGCGCGGCGCCGGGCGGGACGTCACCGAGACGATGGTCGGCTTCGCCAGGACGCTCCGCGCCGCGGGCGGCGCCGCCGACCACCAGCGGGTGCAGGCCCTGCTTGCGGCGCTGGACCACCTCGACGTGCTCGACCCGTCCGCCGTCTACTGGGCGGGACGGCTGACGCTGTGCGCCGACCCTGGCGATCTCGCCCGCTACGACCGCTGCTTCGCCGCCTACTTCTCCGGCGCCACCGCCGGTCCCGGCCACCGGCCGCCGCCGCCCAGGGTGGTGCGCCGGGCCGTCCCTGCCCCGCCCGCCCCGGACGGGGACGCCGCGGGCGCGGAG
>NZ_CAACVB010000086.1 GCF_900659635.1 Actinomadura roseirufa
CACCGCGAGCACCGCCGTGGCCGCGGCGGCGACGCCCGCCAGCAGGCCCCGTCCCGGGCTCGCGGGCGTGGCCGTGCCCGCGCGTCGCCTCGGCCGAACGAACCGCCTCGTCCTCATCTCCGCCTCTCCTGGTCCGCGATCTGTCGGGAGAAGATGTGTCGGGAGAAGTCTTCTCCAGCGGGTCCCACACTGTCATCCCACCGCGGGAGGAGTTCGGCCTGACACTGAAGGGAGCGTGACGATTTCGAAGATCGACATGTCCGGGCGGACGCGCCGGGCGGCGGGCGCGTCCGCGGCGGGCCGGGGGCCCGAGGGGCGTCAGCCGAGCAGGTCGGCCAGCGTCTCCCGGCGGGACGGGTGGCGCAGCTTGTGCATGCCCTTGGACTCGATCTGCCGGATGCGCTCGCGCGTCACCCCGTAGACCCTGCCGACCTCCTCCAGCGTCTTCGGCTCGCCTCCGGCGAGCCCGAACCGCAGCGAGATGACCCCGGCCTCGCGCTCGGTGAGCGTCTCCAGGACGGCGTCGAGCCGGCCGCGCAGCATCGAGGACGCGACGACGTCGGCGGGGTCGCCGCCCTCGGGGTCCTCGATGACGTCGCCGAGCTCGCCGTCGCCGTCCTCGCCGAGGGGCGTGTGCAGCGACAGCGGCTCGCGGGACTGGCGGCGCAGCCACTCCACCTTCTCGGGGGTGACCTCGAGCGCGGCGGCCAGCTCCGCCGAGGTCGGCTCGCGGCCGAGGTCCTGCGCCATGGTGCGGCGCAGCCGGGTCATCCGGTTCAGCACCTCGACGACGTGGACCGGGATGCGGATGGTGCGGCTCTGGTCGGCGAGCGCGCGGCTGATCGCCTGCTTGATCCACCAGACGGCGTAGGTGGAGAACTTCAGTCCGCGCCGGTACTCGAACTTCTCCACGGCGCGGATCAGTCCGAGGTTGCCCTCTTGGACGAGGTCGGTCAGCGGCAGGCCGTGGCCCATGTAGCGCTTGGCGAGGGAGACCACGAGACGCAGGTTGGCCTCGACCATGTGCTCCTTGGCGCGGCGGCCGTCGGCGGCGATCCAGGCCAGGTCCTCGCGGTCCTCGGCGGACAGCCGGTCGGCGAGCTCCTCGAGGCGCTCGCGGGCGAACAGCCCGGCCTCGATCCGCTTGGCCAGGTCGACCTCCTCCTCGGCGGTGAGCAGCGCCGTGCGGCCGATGCGGGAGAGATAGGCCTTCATCGGGTCGAGGACGTCGCGCGCCGTGAGCGCACCACGAGGCGACGGGACTCGGGGGGACGCACTGGGGGCGTGGCTGGCGTTCAGGGCGGTGTCCTTTGCTCGTCCGGCCGGGAGGGAACGGGTCACCCCGTTCGGGTACCCGCCGGCACCGTGACCCAAACTTAGGCTGAACATATAAATATGTCAACACCATCTTTAGGTCGAAGTATGAGACCATGCCGGGCATGGGACTCCGGGAGCTGAAGAAGCGGCAGACGAGGCAGAACATCTCGCACCAGGCGACCCGCCTGTTCCTGCGGCACGGCTTCGACCAGGTGACGATCGCCGACGTCGCGGCCGCCGCGCAGGTCGCGAAGATGACGGTCACCAACTATTTCCCGCGCAAGGAGGACCTCGCGCTCGACCTGCACGAGGAGTTCGTCGAGCTGCTCGCGCGGACGGTCGCCGGGCGGGCGCCCGGCGAGTCCGCGCTGGCCGCGCTGCGCCGCGGGTTCCTGGCCGCGGTGGACCGGCACGAGGCCGTCATCGGGTTCTCCGGCCCCGACTTCGCCCGCATGATCACCGAGAGCCCGGCGCTGGCGGCGCGGCTTCGCGAGTTCCACGAGGAGCGCGAGGACGCCCTCGCGGCCGTCCTCGCCGCGGAGACCGGGTCCGCGCCGGACGACCTCCTCCCCCGGCTCGTGGCGGCACAGCTCGGCGGCGTCCACCGCGTCCTGTTCCAGGAGACGCTCCGCCGGACGCTGGACGGCGCGGACCACCACCAGATCGCGGCGGCGCTGGAGGAGGCCGCGCGGGTCGCGTTCGACCTTCTCGAACCGGCGCTGGCGGGCTACGCCGTCCGTCCCGCGGGCTGACCCGCGTCCGCCGCCGTTCTCCCCTCGGGAAGGAGAACGACGGCGGATCCAGGGCGCCCGGTCAGGTGATGACGAGCAGCAGGTCGCCGGCCTGGACGGGCGTGGCCGCCGGGACAGCGAGCCGGACCACCCTGCCGGCCACCGCAGCGGTGATCGCCGCCTCCATCTTCATCGCCTCGATGGTGGCGACGACGTCCCCGGCGGCGACCTCGTCGCCCTTGGCCACGCGCAGGGTGACCGACCCGTCGAACGGCGCGGCGACGTGGCCGGGCTCGCCGGGGTCGGCGCGCTCCACCGGCGGCGCGTCCGACACGACGGACTTGTCGCGGACCGAGAGCGTGCGGAGCTGCCCGTTCACCGTGCAGATGACCTGCCGGACGCCCGCCTCGTCGACGTCGCCGACCGCCTCCAGCCCGGCCAGCACCCGCACGCCCGGTTCGAGGTCGAAGGCGACCTCCTGGCCGGTGCGCAGGCCGTAGAGGAACGGGCCGGTCGGCAGGACGGACAGGTCGCCGTAGGCCGCGCGGGACTCGCGGAAGTTCTTCGCGGGGCCGGGGAACAGCAGCCGGTCCAGGGTCTCGCGGACCTCCGCGCCCGCCAGCGCCTTCTCCTCGTCGCCCGTGAGCTCCGCGCGGGCCGGGGTGTGCCGGCGTCCCGCGAGGGCCTTGGTGCGGAACGGCTCGGGCCAGCCGCCCGGCGGGTCGCCCAGCTCGCCGTTCAGGAACCCGATGACGCTGTCGGGGATGTCGTAGCGGTCCGGGTTGGCGGCGAAGTCGTCGGGGTCGGCGCCCGCGGCGACCAGGTGGAGCGCCAGGTCGCCGACGACCTTGCTGGACGGGGTGACCTTGACCAGCCGGCCGAGGATCCGGTCGGCGGCCGCGTACAGCCGCTCGATCTCCTCGAACCTGTCGCCGAGGCCGAGCGCGACGGCCTGCTGGCGCAGGTTGGACAGCTGCCCGCCCGGGATCTCGTGCTCGTAGACGCGTCCGGTGGGCGACGGCAGGCCCATCTCGAACGGCGCGTACAGCCTGCGCACGGCCTCCCAGTAGGGCTCCATGGAGTCCAGCGCGCCGAGGTCGACGCCGGTCGCCCGGCCGGTGAAGTCCGTCGCGGCGACGATCGCCTGGAGCGGCGGCTGGCTCGTGGTGCCCGACAGGGGCGCCGCCGCGCCGTCCACGGCGTCGACCCCGGCCTCGATGGCGGCGACGTAGGTGCCGAGCTGGCCGCCCGCGGTGTCGTGGGTGTGCAGGTGGACGGGCAGGTCGAACCGCTCGCGCAGGGCGGTGACCAGTGTGCGCGCGGCGGGCGCCCGGAGCAGCCCGGCCATGTCCTTGATGCACAGGATGTGGACGCCCGCCTCGACCAGTTCCTCGGCGAGACGGAGGTAGTAGTCCAGCGTGTACAGGCGCTCGTCCGGGGACGACAGGTCGCCCGTGTAGCAGAGGGTCCCCTCCACGAGCGCGTGGGTCTGAAGCGCGGCGTCGATGGCGGGACGCATGCGCTCCACGTCGTTGAGGGCGTCGAACACACGGAAGATGTCCACTCCCGTGCTCGCCGCCTCCTTCACGAACGCGCGCGCCACCGAGTCGGGGTAAGGGGTGTAGCCGACGGTGTTGCGACCGCGCAGGAGCATCTGGATGCACAGGTTGGGCGCGGCCTCACGGATCGCGGCCAGCCGGTCCCAAGGGGACTCTCCGAGGAAGCGGAGCGCGACGTCATAGGTGGCGCCGCCCCACGCCTCGATGGACAGCAGCTGGGGCGTCATCCGCGCGAGGTAGGGCGCGGCCGAGAGAAGGTCGTAGGTGCGCACCCTGGTGGCGAGGAGGGACTGGTGGGCATCCCGGAACGTCGTGTCCGTGACCGCCAGGGCGTCCTGGGCGCGGAGCCGCTCGGCGAACGCGCGCGCGCCGAGCGCCAGCAGCCGGTCCCGGGATCCTTCGGGGAACGGGCCGTCCAGGTCGAGCGGCGGCAGCTTCACCGCCGGGTCGAGGGTGGTGGGCGCCTCGCCGTGCGGCTTGTTGACCGTCACGTCCGCCAGGTACCGGACGAGCCGTGTCGCCCGGTCGCCGCTGGAACGGGCCGTGAGCAGCTCGGGATGGTCGGCGATGTAGGACGTGGTGACGCCGCCCGCGCGGAAGTCGTCCTCGTCCAGCAGCGCGCGCAGGAACGGGATGTTCGTCGCGACGCCGCGGATGCGGAACTCGGCGACCGCGCGGCGCGCCCGGCGCACCGCCTCCTCGAACGTCCGGCCGCGGCAGGTCAGCTTCACCAGCAGCGAGTCGAAGTGCGGGGTGACGACCGCGCCCGCGTAGGTGGTGCCGGTGTCGAGCCGCACCCCCGCGCCGCCGGGCGACCGGTAGGCCGAGATCTTGCCGGTGTCGGGGCGGAACCCGTTCGCCGGGTCCTCGGTGGTGATGCGGCACTGCACGGCGAAGCCCGACACGGCGACGTCGTCCTGGGCGATGCCGAGGGCGGCGAGCGTCTCCCCGCCCGCGATGCGCAGCTGGCTCTGCACGAGGTCGACGCCCGTGACCTCCTCGGTCACGGTGTGCTCGACCTGGATGCGCGGGTTCATCTCGATGAACACGTGCCGGTCCTGGTCGTCCACGAGGAACTCGACGGTGCCCGCGTTCACGTACCCGATCTCGCGCGCGAACCGCACCGCGTCCGCGCAGAGCCGCTCCACCACCCGCGCGTCGAGGCCGGGCGCCGGCGCGATCTCCACGACCTTCTGGTGGCGGCGCTGCACCGAGCAGTCGCGCTCGCGCAGGTGGACGGTGTGCCCGGCGCCGTCCGCGAGGACCTGCACCTCGATGTGGCGGGGCCGGTCGACCGCCTGCTCCAGGAACACGGTCGGGTCGCCGAACGCGCTCTCGGCCTCCCGGCGCGCCGTGGCGACCGCGGCCTCCAGGTCCTCGCGGTGGTCGACGCGGCGCAGCCCGCGCCCGCCGCCGCCCGCGGCGGCCTTCACGAACAGCGGGAACCCGACCTCGTCGGCCGCGGCCAGCTCACCGCCGGGCTCGGGCGTCGCCGAGCGCAGCACCGGCAGCCCCGCGCGCCGCGCCGCGGCGACCGCCTCGATCTTGTTGCCGGCCAGCCGCAGCACGGCCGACGGCGGCCCGACGAACGTCAGGCCGTTGCGCTCGCACGCCTCGGCCAGCTCGGGGCTCTCCGACAGGAACCCGTACCCCGGGTAGACGGCGTCCGCCCCGACCCGCAGGGCGGTGCTCACGATCCCGTCCACGTCCAGGTAGGCGCGCACGGGGTGGCCGTGCTCGCCGATCTCGTACCCCTCGTCGGCCTTCTGCCGGTGCAGGGACAGCCGGTCCTCGTGGGCGTAGACGGCGACGCTGGCGATGCCGAGTTCGTAGGCGGCGCGGAACGCCCGTACGGCGATCTCACCCCGGTTCGCGACGAGCAGCTTGGTTATCAAGGGCTTCTCCCAGAAGACGGCTCGGGCGCGGTCGCCCGCACCCGTCGGTCTCCCGGGCTCGACGCTGAGCCACGCGGACAGGGGCGACCCGGCGGGCGAACCGAATCTTCGGATACCTACCCAGTAGTGCCCCGGCGCACGACGTCCCGGCCAGTCCGGCGCCGTGAACAAAGTGAGAGATGAGCCGTCACGGGAAAAACGCGCGAACGTTCCGCGCCGTGGAGCGCCTAACCGGCACGGAGCGTGTCGGTGCCGATGCCCGCGCCGCCCGCCCCGTCCACCCCTGAACCGGCGTTCTCCCTGGTGTCGGCGTCGAGGAGGATCTCGGCGATCGCCCGCGCGCGATGGGCGGGCGCGGCGGAGCGGTCACGCAGCGCGGTCACGATCGAGCCGTCCAGCAGCAGGACGAACCGCTGCGCCAGCTCCCGCGCGCTCCCGCCGTGCCCCGCCTCGGCGAGCAGGCGCGCGAAGTACGCGGCCACCGCCGCCTTGTGCCGGTCGGCGAGCTCCCGGACGGCGGGGTCGGTGCCCGCCGTCTCGGCCATCGCGTTGATGAACGAGCAGCCGTGGAAGTCGCCGGACTCGTACCGCCCGGCCAGCACGTCGAACACCGTGAGCGGGTGACCGCCGCGCGCGGCGACCTCCGCCTCCAGCTCGCGGCGCCACCCGCGGTCGCGCTCGCCGAGGACGGTCGCGACGAGGTCGTCCTTGCCGGCGAAGTGCCGGTAGAAGGACGCGCGCCCGACGCCGGAGACCGCCAGCAGCCGCTCGACGCCGACCGCGCGGATGCCCTCGGCGTAGAAGAGGGACTCCGCGGCCTGGACGAGGCGTTCTCGGGCTCGGGTCGGCATGCCCCCACCCTAGCCGACCTTGACGAATAATGGAACCGATCGGTACCGTCAAGAAAACGGAATCGATCGGTACCATTTAGGGAACGCACATGACCGACAGCACCACCCGGGCCGCGGCCGCCACCGGGACGGGAGCCCCGCCGGAGCCGGAGACCCCGCCCGACCCCGCCGCGCCGTCCGGCGGCGTCCCGGCGCGGACGCTCGTCCTGGCCGCGGGCACCTTCGCCGTCGGCACCGACGCGTTCGTCGTCGCGGGCGTCCTCCCCGAGATCGGCCGCGACCTGCACGTGAGCGTCGCCGCCGCCGGGCAGCTCGTCACCGTCTTCTCCATCGCCTACGCCGTCCTGTCCCCGGTGCTGGCGGCGCTGACCGGAACCTGGCCGCGGCGCCGCGTCCTGCTGACGGCGCTCGCCGTCCTGGCCGCCGGGAACATCGCGACCGCGCTCGTCCCGGGGTACGGCCCGGTGCTCGCGACCCGCGTGCTCGCCGCCGCGGGCGCCGCGATGTTCACCCCGATCGCGGGCGCCACCGCCGCCGCCCTCGCCGGGCCCGCGCACCGCGCCCGCGCGCTCTCGTACGTGTCGGTGGGCCTGGTCTCCTCCACCGCCCTCGGCGTCCCCGCCGGGACGCTGCTCGGCTCGGTGATGTCCTGGCGCGGGACGATGCTGTTCGTCGCCGCGCTGGCCGCCGTCGCCGCCGTGGGGGTCGCGGCGCTGCTGCCGGCCGTCCCCGCGCCGCCCGCCGTCCGCCTGCGCGACCGCCTCGCCCCGCTCTCCGACCGCCGCGTCACCTCGCTGCTGGCCGTCGCCGCCACCCTGTTCACCGGCGTCTACCTGGTACAGAACTACGTCAGCGTGATCTTCGAGCCGGTCACCGGGGACGGCGGCGGGCGCGCCCTCGCGCTGCTGCTGTTCGTCTCCGGCTGCGCCGGCATCGCGGGCAACCTCATCACCGGCGCCTGGGCCGACCGCCTCGGAGCGCGCCGCGTCGTCACGGGCGTCGCCGCGGTGCTCGCCGCCGCCGTCGCCCTGCTGCCCGTCCTCGGCACGACCCTCCTCGGCGCGGCCACCGTCGCCACCGTCTACGGGTTCACCGCCTGGGGCATCCTGGTGCCGATGCAGCACCGGCTGATCGCCGCCGCGCCGTCCGCCGCCGCGCTCGTGGTGTCGCTGAACGCGTCCGCGGTCTACCTCGCGGTCTCGCTCGCCGGCGGGCTCGGCGCCCTCCTGCTGCGCTGGTCGGGGTCCGGCGCGCTCGTGGCGGCGGCCGCGGCGCTCGTCCTGCTCGGCCTCGCCGGGTCCGAGATCGCGCACCGTGCGTCGGGCCGCCTTCCATAGCTCGCATAGCGCGCCCCCGCGCCCCCTTGACGCTCTAGGCTGTTCGCGCCGGATTGGTGTGTTTTTGAGGGGAAAGCGTGCGGCTGCCGGAGAACCTGGAACTGCTCGTCAGCGACGAGCCGGTCCTCGACCTGTACTCCTATGGGCCCTGGCGGGTTCCCGACGGACTGTACGACGAGATCCGCGCCCGCATCGACAAGCTCGCGGCCGACCCCCGCTGTACCCCCCTCACCACCGACGAGCACTCCTTGCTCACCAACCCCGCGTCGCTCGTCATCGCCGAACTGGTGCTCACCGTCGACTTCCTGTGCGGCTCGGCGGCCGTGAACTCCGGGACGCACTCGCGCCTGCAATACCAGTTCTTCAGCCCCTATTTCCGCGAGCCTCACAAGCCACTGCGCACCATTGAGGAATGGGGCGTCACCAAGGGCGGGTTCCTCCCGCTGGAGTGGCTGGAAGAGGTCCCCGACCAGGACCTCGCCCTCGAACTCGCCATCGAGGGCCTCGGCGTGCTGGAGGGCCTGGAACCGATCGAGCAGCGGCGCCAGGCCCTGCTGCGGCTCTACCGGAACCCGCCCCCGGCCCTGGACATCAACGCGCCGCTCCGCGAGCAGCGCGCGCTGTGGGTCGCGCACGCCGACGACGACATCGTCGCCGCCCTGCCCGAGATGGCCGGCCCGATCGGCTACATGGAGTGGATCTGCTCGGGGCTGCTGCCCGTCCACGAGCACCTCCTGGACGTCGCCCCGCACGACGAGCCGGTGGAGGAGATGCTCGTCCACCTGCTCCTCCAGGGCGGGCTGGAGCAGGTGCCCGTCGAGCTGGCGGCCGCCGTCACCGAGGACCGCTACGGCGAGATCCTGGAACGTTTCGCCGCCAGGCGCGCCGACTTCAGGCCGCACCCCTGGTACACCGACACCCGCGCCTGGCTCGGCCGCGCCCTCGGCGCCGGCGCCGTCGAGGCGTGCCGCGCCTGGCTGGACATGGCGATGCGCTTCACCGGCGCCGCCCAGGGCTTCCCGGACGAGGCTCAGGTCCCCGAGCCCGAGTGGATCCCGGTCGGCGAGTTCCAGGAGGACGTCCGCCGCCTGTTCACCCCGCGCCGCCGGATGCTCAACCCGCTCGCCGCCGGCGTCGGCCGCGCCGCGCCGGCCCGCACCCGCCGCGCCCGCAAGGCCGAGGTCGGCTCCGGGCTCGTCGGCCAGCCCGACGTGGTCGCCGCGCTGCGGGAGGTCGCGGACGGGACCGGTCCCGTCCGGCTGATGCTGGTCGGCCCGGACGGCACCGGCAAGCGCGACGCCGCGCAGGAGATCGCCCGGCTGCTCCACGATCGCCAGATCACCGGTCCGCCGCTGTGGCTCGCCGACGACTTCTTCGCCGCCAAGGAGGTCTCCGCCGCCACCACGCAGCTGTACAACGAGGCCCGCGACTCCGCCGGCATCCGGCTCATGGTCATCGACGGGCTGGACGACATGTCCCGCGACATCCGCAGCGGCGAGGCCGTCGTGGAGGAACTGCACCGGGCCCTCGACGTCAACGACGACCTGCACGTCGTCGCCCTCTGCGAACCCGGCGGCGACGAGCGGATCCGCGAGGTCAACCCCGGGCTCGCGCTGCGGCTCCAGGTCGTCCCCACCCACCCGTTCACCGCCGAGGGCTACGCCGAGCTGTTCAACCGCGCCCTGCAGCAGCGCGGAGCGCGCGCGCACAAACGGGCCCTGACCGCCGCGGGGGAACTGCTCGTCCGGACGCCGCCCGTCCGGAACCTGCGCAACGCCCGGCTCGCGCAGCGCCTCGCCGACGTCGTGGTCGAGTCCGTCCGGCGGCGCAGCGAGCCCGGCGAGGAACTCGTCGTCAAGCGCCCCGACGTGCCCGCCGCCTTCGACGCGTCCGGCAACCCCGGCGACCCCATGGCCGAGCTCACCGCCCTCACCGGCCTCGCGACCGTCAAGCAGGAGATCGAGCTGCTCGCCGCCGGCGCCAAGGCCGCCGAGATGCGCCGCGAGGCCGGCCTGCCCGTCCCCGCCGCGCCCGCCCGGCACATGGTCTTCACCGGCAACCCCGGCACCGGCAAGACCATCGTGGCGCGGCTGCTCGCCCGCATCTTCAAGGACCTCGGCGTCCTGTCGTCCGGGCACCTCGTCGAGGTGTCCCGCTCCCGCCTCGTCGGCCAGTACGTCGGCGAGACCGCCGTCAAGACCGGCGCCATCGCGCGCAGCGCCGTCGGCGGCGTCCTGTTCATCGACGAGGCGTACTCCCTCACCCAGACCACCATGTCCGAGGACTACGGCCAGGAGGCCATCGCCGAGCTGCTGAAGGTGATGGAGGACAACCGCGACGACCTCGTCGTCATCGCCGCCGGCTACGAACGCGAGATGCAGCGGTTCATCTCCGCCGACCCCGGTCTCGCCTCCCGCTTCCCCCGCACCCTCCGGTTCCCCGACTTCACCGACGACGAGCTCATCGAGATCTTCACCGGGCAGGCCGCCGCGGCGGGGCTGCGGCCCACCCCCGCGGCCCGCGACAAGATCGCGGAACTGCTGCGCCGGGCGCCCCGCGGCCGCTTCTTCGGCCACGCCCGCGTCATGCGCAACCTGTGCGAGCGGGCCACCGCGCTCCAGGCCCGCCGCGTCACCGCCATGCCGAAGGCCACCGCCGACGACCTCGCCACCCTGCTGCCCGGCGACATCCCCGACAGCCTCAGCGGCACGTCCCGCACGCTGCCCGCCACCGACCCGCTCGCCGAGCTCGACGCGCTCGTCGGCCTCCGCGAGGTCAAGGCCGAGGTGCACCGCCTCGTCGACGAGGCGCGCAGCGCCGAGCTGCGCCGCCTCGCCGGCCGGCAGGTCGCCATGCCGACCCGGCACATGGTGTTCACCGGCAGCCCCGGCACCGCCAAGACCACCGTCGCCCGCCTCGTCGCCTCCGTCTACGGGCGGCTCGGCCTGCTGTCGTCCGGCCACCTCGTCGAGGTCTCCCGCGCCGACCTCATCGGCCCCTACCTCGGCCAGACCGCGCCGCGCGTCCGCGCCGCCGTCGAACAGGCCCTCGGCGGCGTCCTGTTCCTCGACGAGGCGTACGCGCTGGCCGGCGACGCCTACGGGCAGGAGGCCGTCGCCACGCTCGTCCAGCTGATGGAGGAGTACCGCGGCGACCTCGTCGTCATCGCCGCGGGCTACGAACGAGAGATGACCGCCTTCCTCACCGGCAACTCCGGCCTGGAGTCCCGCTTCCCCAAGCGGCTGTCGTTCCCCGACTACTCCGACGGCGAGCTCGTCGCCATCTTCGACCGGCTCGCCGCCGCCGAGGGCCTCACCCTCGCCCCGGACGTGCCCGGACGCCTGCGCGCGCTGCTCCGCGACATCCCCCGCGGCCCCTCGTTCGGCAACGGCCGCCTGATGCGCAACCTCCTCGACGCCGCCATCGCCGCCCAGGGCGCCCGCCTCACCTCCGGCGACCGTCCCGACGATGCCGACATCGTCACCCTCCGCGGCACCGACGTCCGTCCTCCCATCGCCGCCTCCCTGGGCGACGTCGGCCTCTACCTCTGACACCCGGCTGACCGCGCGCCCACGCTTTCGGTCGAATCTCCCACCCCCATACGTTCCGTACTTGTCTAGACTCGTCTCAGCTCATTGACGCGCGGCACTGGAAGGGGCCCGGTGGCCGGACGAGACTGGCAGCACGCCGTCCTGCACGACCTCGGCGCCGTCGACTCCGGTCTGGTCCCCCCGTCCCACCGTCCGCCGCTACGGACCGACGCCCCGCCCCCCGCGACGGCCCCGGAGCCTCCCTCGGCTAGCCCGTGGGCGACCGCCATGGCCGCGTCCTCGCACCCCGCCCCACCACGACGTCCTGCTCCAGGCCCGCCAGAGCCCCCTCCCCCACGTCCTCCCATGGCGGCCCCCACGCCAGTGCCGACGACCCACCCCACCGCACCGTCACCGCCGAACAGGACACCGTCCACAGAGAACGTGGAGGCGCCGTCATGGTGGACGGTCGAGCCTCAAGGCGCCTGGCCGACCGCCCCGCCGAGCGGGGCGACTCCGGGACCACCACCTGTACCGCCGTCGCCGGACGACTATGAGCAGGACTTGGCGCGCCGCAACCCCCATGGCGACCCGGCCGTCCGCAGGCTGGGACGAGGGGTGCGGCGGGCGGTGGGGGCCTCGGTCTCCGGGCGCGCGAGGGAGATCGCGGAACGCACCGCGGGGATCGGCGTGCCCGTCTCGTCATGCCGCCGCATCGTGGTGACCAGCATCCGCGGCGGCGCCGGCAAGTCGACGCTCGCCGCCCTCGTCGCGGGCGTCATCCGGCAGCACCGCGACGACCGGGTGATCGCGGTCGACGCCGACCCGGGGCTCGGATCGCTGCCCCTGCGCCTGGGAGTGAACGCGCCCGGCTCACTGCGCCACCTCACGGCCGCGCGCCCCCAGTCCTGGGAGGAGATCGTCGCCTCCCTGGCCCGCACCCCCGAGGGCCTGTTCGTCCTGCCCGCCGCCCCGAGGGGCGTGGTCGCGGGCACGCTCGACCACGGACTCGTCCAGCAGGCGCTGGGACGGCTGAGCCGCTACTTCGCCGCCGCCGTCATCGACTGCGGCGGCGGCCTGACCGCCGAACTCCAGCAGGGCCTCCTCGCCGGAGCGCACGCACAGATCTTCGTCGTCCCCGGAACCGTGGACGGCGCGCTCAGCGCGCGCGCCGCCCTCAACTGGTTCGCCCAGAACGGCCATGGGCCACTCCTCCACAGGACGGTCGTCGCTCTCGTAGCCCACACCCCGAACCCGGACGCCGACCTGCAGCGCGCGAAGCAGATGCTCAGCGCGGGCGGCCTCCCGGTGACGCAGATCCCCTTCGACCGCCATCTCGCCGCCGGTATATCGATCGCTCCCGAACGGGTCGGCGCGTCCACCCAGGCCGCCGCCACCCTCGTCGCGTCCAGCGCCTTCGCCCGCTCATTGGACGTCCCATGAGCCGCGAACTGGTCGTCCTGTCTCGGGAACAACCCGACCTGGACGTCCTCACCGAACTGGTCGCCGCCTCCGGTGAGGCGGACCTCAAGGTAGGCGGACGCTACGTCTTCGACGCCCAGGACCGTCTCCTGCTGCGCATACGGCAGCCCGTCCTGGTGGCCGTCCCCGGCGAAGTCGAACGCCTCCTGGGAATCCCCGCCAACGAACCCGTCTGGTGGGTCGAACTGCAAGCGGCGGTCACCCCCGCTGCAGAACGCATCGCCCATCACTGCGCCGAAGGGCTTGCGGCCCGGCACGATGGAACCGTATGGAGCGAGAGCGGTCAGTGACAGAAACGACGGGTGGGGCCGACGTCCTCACCCCCAACGCGATGGTCGTACTCCAGGACCGGCCTCTGGTTCCGCTGAGCGCCGCCCTGTCCGAGGCACTGCTCGAATGCGAACGCACCGGTCGACTGCTACAGATCGTCACCGGCCACCACAGCCGCATCACCGTCCCCCTACAGGGGATCGTCTCCTCGCCCAAGGGCCACTGGATCGTCCACGACGACAACGGCTACTACGAGGGCCTCACCGGACGCCCGATGCACTGGGACGGCAAGGCATTCGCCCATGACCCGGACGCCCGCGACTACGCCCCCGCCTACACCACCCGACCGTCCGCCCCCGTCGGCACGCACCTGGTCATCACCCTCCAGGCACACCACACCCCCCAGGACGTCCTGGGCGGACAGGTCGACCAGCTGATGCGCATCATCACCGGCGAACCCCCCTCCGGCTGGGGCGTCGCCGAACCCCTGGAGCACCCGTGGGCCCCGTCCGAGCTGACCACCTACGTGCAGGCCGCCGGAACGTCCCGTCTCATCGCCGTCGGCCAGGGCGCCATCGCGACCCTGGAGTTCTCCGGCCGGGGCACCGAGCGGACCACCCTTGCCGTCGGCTACGGCCCCGACCAGCATCCGCCGGTCACCGACATGCCGTCCATCGTGGGCCTCCTCGCCGCCGACAACCCGGTCTCGGCCCTCCTCGCCCAACTCACCCCGGGCCGCGCCGACCTCACCGTCGAACCCCGCTGGTCCGGCTCGTCCGCCCCCATCGGCCTCGCCGCCGCGGGCGCCTACACCGGCCCACCGGGCTTCACCCGTCAGCGCATAGGCCCCCCGGACGCCCCCGTCACCTGGTTCCACCTGGGCGACGGCCGCTCCCCCGAATACTGGCAACGCCACAAAGACCTCCTAACCCGCCTCCGCCCCACCTGAGCCGCCCTTTGAGAAGCCATCCGCGCGGAATCCCCTGCCTTGGCGCATGCGATAGCCTCGACCGGCCCTAAAGCGAAACGGGAAGGTAGGCCATGCGCGGTCGGACGGCATTACTGAGCGGCTCCCTGACAATCGCCCTCTTCTCCTCGGCCTGCATGACCACGTCCGAGAACGCCGTTCCCACGGACCATGTCACGACGACGGCCAGCCCACCTCACCTGACCGAAACCGGCCCCAGCCCAGGCGGCCTGCGAATCGCCTGGGCGGTCGACAACGTCGGAACCAAAAGAACGTCCACAGCAGTGGCGCACACCATAGTCGACGGGCAACTATTCGTCGCCACCCATCAAGGCATCGACGCCTACGACGCGTCCTCAGGAAAACCCCGCTGGCACTACCGGGAACCCGGCCGCGAACTCAGCAAATACACGGTGACCGGCGGCGCCGTCCTGGTCATCACCAGCAAGGGCGGCGAAAACCGCTGGATCGGCCTGGACGCGTCCACGGGAAAATTTCTGTGGACCGAAAGCAGCCGGCGCACCACCTTCGTCTCAGGCCCCACGAAACGCACCATGGCCGCCGCGGGCATCGTCCCCGCGTTCGGCGGCCCCCTCACATCCAAGATCCTCAAAGGCATCGACGCCCGCACCGGCCACGTCCGCTGGAGCAATAGCGCACTCGCCCCTCCCACGTGCGAGTTCTCACCTGAGATCAGCATCGAGGGCGACGACAGCCTGTTCCTCATCAAGACCACCTGCACCGGCAAGCGCAGCCAGGTACACGCTCTCGACCCGGCCACCGGCGCCGAACGCTGGCGCCGCGACACTCCCGACGCCGGCTCGGACCTTGAGCACGCGATCGTCCAAGACCGCCACACGCTGATCGATGTGTCCACCGACCGTCTCCTGCTCACCTCCGACGGCCACCAACTACTCAAAGAAGACGTCGCCCACCTCTGCGACATCCAGTGTTCGCTAGTGGTCACCCCAAGCCACGTTCTCATCGCGCATACGGAGTCCCAGACCGAGAACGGTCTCACCAGTGTCGATCTCAGCACGGGAAAATCCCAAGACCACAACGCCCCAGGCCCCTACGGAGCACTGGTCACGGCAGGCAACAACGTCTATGGCCTCCGGGACAGCATCCTCGGCCCTCTTTCCCCCTCCGCCTTGGACCTCATCGACCCCGGCTCGGCAAAGTTCTCCACCATGCCGATGCCTTTCACAACCGGACCCCAGTCTCCAGGCAGATACACCGCCAGGGCGCTGAGGATCGCGAACGGCCAAGTCCTAGTCAGCGAATCAAACCCCACCGGTGACGCCTGGGTGACGACCGCCAGCACCCCGCTCCCCAAGACCAAAGGCCCCGCAGAACTCGGCGGAGTCCCCGCCAGCGACTGGCCAGACGCCTGCAAACTCGCCCCCGGCTACCACCCGACGCCCGCCACAGAAGACACCAAGAACGCACGTCTAGGCCCCGTCGAGCTCCACAACGTCACATGCAAGCTGCAGGCCGAAAACCAAGTAGTCCAAGTAACCATAGTCTGGGTAGCCCGCACACCAGCCCAGGCCAAAGACCTTCTCCCAGTAGACGCCTCAGCCAACCCCATTCACGCAGGCGACGAATCCTACGAAACAGACCACCCCGACGCCGCCTTTCTCATGCGCTCAGGCCGCTACCTCCTAGCCTTCGACGAGAAAACCCCCCAAGCCCAAACCCTAGCCGGAGCCATCCACACCGCCCTAAAACACCGCTGACCCCCAAAGATCTCAGCCGCAGCGCGCCTTCCAAGCAAGCATGACCTCAATCTTTCCATCAAACCCCTCCCCCCGCGTTGGCCACATTTCACTAGGGGCGGGCAGCCCGACGACCTTCCCGTCGCTCAGCACAAGCTGCAACCGCCTCATACCAGCAGTCTTCACCACCCTGAAGTCCCCAACATCTCCCCACGAAACCCTCTTCTCCCAAGCCAACCTCCAGACCACCAGGCCCGCCGGAGTGAGCACAACACGAGAACGCGCCAACCTACAAAAGAACAGAACACAAAAGAACAGGACAAGCAAATCAACGAGATCAATACGACCACGCACGAACGCGAAAAACAGGCCGCTCCCCCAGGCGAAAACTCCGACCGTCCCAACAACGATCAAGTACACACACCTGAACTCCGGATAAATGACCGCCGTCACCGCATCGTCCACCATCATTTCCAGCCACTCCAGAAACCAGTGAAATAAATAGGTCACTGGCTGCCTCGAGCCCAGCCTCCCTTAAAACTTGCCCATGAGAGAAGCCCTTTGCGCCCAGTGCCCCTGGGCGCCGGATATTCCGTCGACGACCGCCTTCAACCAAGCCTGCCGGAAGACTCTCCATGCACCCTACTTGTGAACCAGATGATACTCATTGGCTGGAGTTGAAACAGGAAACCGAGAACTATCCACCAGGGCAGCCGCTTGCAGGAAGTCGAACTGCACACAGACAGCTAACCCGATAACGATCACACGACCAAGTCGGCAAAACAAGGAGGCGCGAGGAATTTCATCAAGGAGGCAGGTCGCGGAGAGTCCATTACATTGGAGCCGTGCTACCGACGGGACCTGCGCAGCCTAACCGACAGCACCGCTATCGCAGAACAATCAATACAAAGCCGACCGCCACCGGCACATACGCCGCCGTCGAGCACGGCAATGACCGGCCAAGGAAAGGGAAAAATCTAAACTAATGGCAAGCGAGTAGAGGATTCCATGATGGCCACTCTGACCGCGATGCGGGTCAGCCGATTCCGAAGCCGAGCACACCGCATCTTGGGCTGGAAGGTCATGGGCGGCCAGCGACCTCCTGCGGGAGGTCGCTGGCCGCCCTCACCCCGCAGTACATGCACCCTGCAACATCCAAATCAGAGCAACGGACCCTCATTTGGAGGCCCGTATCCGCTTGACCACATCTTTAGCAAGCTGGGTACCATTTTGAATCATGCTGGCGCTGGAGACCTCCGACTCCCGCCGACCACCACGCATATAGACAATGACCACAACTACATTCTCCTCTCTGACGCGAAACTGAATATATCCCGCCGGCTTAACTTTGGGGGTTATGAGATCGTCCCCTACCAAAAACGCCTCATTTCCGACTCCCGACAGTTCTCGACAGCGATCCCGATGCCCTTCGCACGTGAACGACCTATCGAAGTTCAATGACTTCTTCGCCGCGGTGATTCCACCATTGCTCCGGGCGTGCATGCGTTCCACCAGCGACACGGTCATACCGCCGGAAGTGGAAAGACTCCAATCACACAGCGACTGCCCGTCCCCCCGGGGCACGGCCCCAGCGCTCGGTCGCTCTGGAGACGCACCGGCCCCGAGCATCCACCGAGTCGCGGCAGGGTCGACAAGGGTGCACGCGTCCGGGATCTTCTCGTAGGAATGACCGCCGACATCCTCGGCGCCCGACGAGCAGGCACAGACCGTGAGCAGTAGCGTCCACAGCACAAAGAAGAATCGCTTCCTCACGCCGGCGTCCACGCGCCCAGGTCCAGCACACCCTTGGTCGGCCCCGGCACAGGCCGGACGGCCCCAACGTTGCGCAGTGAGCTACTCAGGGCGACGGTGAAATTCTTCCCCGTCTCGATGACACCATTTATGAGGTTGGTCACGTTGTCCACAAAGCTGGAAAGAAGATCGGTGAAGTGCTTCAGGATCAACGCCAGCGACGCGCCATCCGTCGGAGCGGCGCCCACAACGGCGAGCAGCGCCTTCCAATCTCCCAACAGACCACCACCAAAATCCAAGAGGCTCTGTGCGCATTTCGAGACAAAGGTAATGGCCTGCTTGTACGCTTCGATCACGGCTTCGTACATTTTACTCACGGCATCCAGCGTTCCCTGGAACATGGTCACGTTGTTGGTGATGACCGTCTTGACGTCGGCCGCGTAGGCGCCGAACGCCGCAGCCGCCCCACCCTCCCATCGCGCGAGAGCTTGGCTGTGTGCCTGCGAGGCGCTTCCGTACGAATCGTTCATCGACCGAATGCAAGCCTCCCATCCACTCACTACTCGTTGAACATTCGCCGGGTTTCCGATCATGTCGTGGACTAGGCCGAGAGCGTCCAGTGAGGGCTTGTGATTCGCCATGCCAGCGGCTTTTCGCACAATCGCCGCGTCTTTGGACGGGAATGGGACGGGCTGACCAAGAAGGGTCATTTCAGCAGCTTTCGTAGTTCCTCGATAGATTTGTCTTCCGCTCGCCCGTAAGCAGCAGCTACAGCGTCGAGAGCGAGCTGCATCATGAGAAGGTTGCGCACTCCTTCATCAATTTTCTGCCAAACTTGGTCGACACCGGAGTTGTACGCGGAGACGACATTGGTCTTCTTGCCGATGATGCCCAGATCATCGGGCGCCAGTTTGGTGTTACCGAGTGAATTGGCCGTGCCGTCCCACGATCCGGCGGCCTTCAAGACGTACTGGGAGGCATCACGCAGCGATCGCCGATTCACACTGTACTGATCACCCATGGTCTCCTCCAGAGAAACTCAAGTCACCCAGTCACCAGGATGGCTTCTTCTCGGCCTCCCGAGCCAGGGCTTCACGTGCGCTCTGCTCTGCCGCGTTGATCGTGCTCACGAGGTTCCTGGCGAGAACGTCGCGAGCACAGTTCTTCACCTGCTTCTTGTCCAGGCGTATCTCTCGAAGCCGGGCGTACCGATCGACCACCACGACGCCTAGGCCACCCGGGATCCTGTGTTCGGTAAGCTCATTCGCTGCCTGCTCCGCTCGCAGCGCTACCGCTCGAGTCTCAGCTTCCAGCGCTTCCACGAAGTTTCCCAGCGATCGGATTCTCTCTCCGATCTCATCGCTGACGGACGTCACCGAATCGCGTCCTGATCATTGATCGAGGCAACCCATGCAGTAGATGCTTTGACCCGTGCCTCAGTGATGGCGGACATCAGGCTCTCCTCGATGCTCTCCAAGCGATGCGAGCGGAGCATCCCCTCGGCTATTGAGATGTCCAGCATCGTCCCGTTGCCGTCGACGGTCACGCGGACTTTGTTTCGCTTACAGGTCGCCGAGTAACGTCTCTTCGAGGCCATTAGCATGACCTTGTCGAGCTCTTCGACTCGGGATGCCGGCTCATCCGGCGCCGGGGCCGGGGCACGGCCTTCCCTGGCTGTCACGAGCACGACTCGGCTCGGATCGCCCTCCTGAGCTATGTCGTCCTGGGGGTCGTCGTCAAGGAGGGGGTCGTTCCCCGTGGCTGCCTTCTCGGCCAGCCTCGGATCAGCGAGCCTTTTCATTTGCTCGGTGTAGTCGGCCAGTTCCTCTCGATAATTGCCTTCGTCCACAGGGGCGAGAACTCTCGCCTGCCGGGCCAATACGGCCTCTCGCCGGCGAGCGCGCTCTTCCTCGTCCAAGGGTGCTTCGGGGACGCTCGTGTTCAGAGCGCGCCGCAGTGAACTCATCGGCGCTGCCCCCTCTTCAGGATCTTCCATTTCTGCCTCTCACACCCCGTACGAACAACAATGCTCCTCCCCCCAAGGCCAGGATGGAGGCCGCTAGTATTCCTGACCATGCTCCAACTCCTATGCCTCCGCCATCACGGGTCTCACCGGCGCTCCGTGTCGAGGACCCGGCACGAGAAGAAGGAGCCTTCTCTTTCTTGCTCATTACTCGATCAAACGACTCGTACACTGGATTGGGAGCATTTCGGGGGATGTTCGCCGTCAGGGCCAGGTAGGGGATGATGGCGCCGTAGCCGGTTTTCTTGTCCCAGCCCTTGGGGCCCATGTCCTTGGCGGTGGCGAGGATTCGCTGGACGACCTCCCGGCCTGACATCTTCGGGTACTTGGAGCGAACGAGCGCTACTACCCCGGATGTCAGGGCGGCTGCCTGGCTGGTGCCGTTGTGGCGGCTTTCGAAGACGCCTGCCTTGCCTATCGAGCCGACCAGAACTCCGGGAGCCGTGACCATGACATTGTCACCCGGGGTCGATTTTTCCCATGCTTTGAGGTCTGCAGTCGCCGCCCCGACGGCGAGCACCCCAGGGCAGTTCGCCGGAGAGTTGCCGGACTCCGAGTTATCCCCTTCGTTTCCGGCTGAGGCAACGACGACTACGTCGTGCTCCACCGCATAGGAGATGAACTCCTGGATCTCCTCCGTGCAGTGTGCCGCACCGAGGGCACTGGAGAAGTTGATGACCTTGGCACCGTGGTCGACCGCGTAATGGATGGTCTGCCGATAATTGTCGATCTCCGCCGCTATCGGGAGGATCCTGCTCTCAGGCGCGACGCCCACCATGCCGGTCCCAGTGCCCTGACCAGCGATCAACGCGGCCATGGCGGTTCCGTGGCCCCCCTTTTCAGTGTCGTGGTCCCGGCGCCCGTCGCCCGATGCGGGGCCATCGAAGTCGGTGCCCTTGAGGACCACGCCTCTGAGATCCGGCAGGTCTGCCTCGACCCCACTGTCGACGACGGCGACGGTCACCCCCTCGCCCCGCGCCTGTGGCCAGACCTTGTTGGTGATCTCCCAGGCCCCGAACCACCACTCCTCGTTGCGCGGCGAAGGGAGAGCGAGGGCGGGAGCGGCGTGCAACCCCATGACGGTGCAGCAGGCCACCGCGGCTGCCAGTTGTCGGCCGATTGTCCTCAACGAATCCCGTAACCCTCCAACTTCTGTCGCCGCGCCACCGGAACTACTCCGGGTCCCCGATCACTCTTGGGGCCACCTCGTGATCCTCAGACCAGAGGTCATCATTTTCGGGCAGCTGAACTTCGCGTTCTTTTTCCTGTCCAGGATGTCCGGGGCCACCGCCGGCACCCATCGCGGGTCCGACTCCTTGCCGAGCACCCGTGGTGCCCGTTCCCATTGCTTCGGCCTCAGCTGCCGTAGCGGGACCTCCACCGATCACACCTCGAGAGGTCAAGCGCGAATGCTCGACACCATCGCCGAACGGGCCCATCAGGCTTGACCTGATCCCGCTCGAATTCGGGCCGCCGAGGACGCCACCTGGATGGACGTCGCCCCCGCCGAGGGACGGCATCGTCGGCGTCCTCCCCCCTGGTCCCATGCGCTGCCCCCCAGAGGGCAACGGACGTAGCCCGTCCGCGCCAGGCCCCCTTCTCGGTGGACTAGATGGAATCCCCTGTGCGGGAGGGATTACGGGTACAGGTCCGCCACCTGGAGGCCGCGCGCCTGGTTGGTCGGTTCCTGGCATGGGGGAACTTGGACCGGGTAGCCCAGGCCCCGACGAGGGATGACCTGGCCCTGCGGGTGGCGCGCCTTGGAGGTCCGATGGGTTGCCGGCATGGAGGCCCGCCCCGGGGCCGCCGTGAGGCGGGGTGAGGGCGCTACCGGATGGGTTCGCGTGGACCGGGTGGTGTGGAGTGATGCCTCCAGGAGAGGATCCTCCGCCTGGTAGCGATCCGCTCCCGCCCCCAGCACCAGGGCCACCACTGCCGGGCGCACCGGCACTCGTGCCGCCCCCGCCGGGGGAGCCGCCAAAAGGCTCTCCCTCCTTCTGTTCCTTGGGCAGGGTCAGGGTGATCGAGTCTGGGATCTGGCCGAAGGACGAGACGAGCTTGGCGTTGGTCTGGGCGAGATGCTTCTGTGCGACGCCGTCGTCGGCTCGTTTGGTGGCCTCGGCCTGGATCGGGTCCTTGGGTGGCAGGACGCCCAGGGGAGTGGTCCTGGCGGGCATGCCGAACTGGGCGGTCTTCAGGGCCGCGAAGCCGCTGTTCATGGCGGTCTGGAAGTGCTGGCTCGTCGTGGCCAGTGTTCCGGCGGCCTGGGTGAGGCGGCGGAGGTCCTCCAGGCCGAGTTCCTGGGCGGAGCCCTTCCAGACCGAGCTGAGCCGGTTTGCATGGACGGGGAGGCTCTGCTCGACGGCCTGTAGCGCGCGGGACGCCATGGCGTAGGCACGGCTAATACCCAGCAGGACCGCCGGGTCCGCGTTCTTGAGGTACGCGGCGATCGTGTCGTAGTCATACTGGGCGGGGTTGCCTTGCCCGAGCGTGCCGGGCCTGATCTCTCTCTTAAACCCTCGATTACCCATGACTCCGCGTCCCCTGGTTGCCGATACTGCGTCCTACTGGTTCTGCCATGGAGTCGTGCCGGATAGCTTCGGCGTCTGGCCCACGGCGAGCTTGGACTGCTCTTCGCTCTTGTCGTAGTTGCGGGCCGTGCGCTCGAGGCGCTGGATGACGGCCTCGTAGGCCTCGCAGTAGGCGCGCACGCTCGCGATCATGTTCTGGTGCGCGGTGCCGACCTTGGGGCCTAGTTGTTGGGCGACGTCCCAGGCACCGACTTTGCCGGCTTGGACTTGAAGGGCCGTCATGGAGTACTTGAGCGCTTCTAGGTCCTTGCGCATGGCTTCCGCGACCCGTTGCAGCTCGCGACGGCGCACCTCGACGTAGGTCGGTGGCATCCCGTCATTCCTCCCCGTTGGATGGATCTGGCCGTCAGGTCCACATGGCGGTGTTGGTGCGCTCGGCGCCGAGGTGGATGTCGTGGGAGTCGCCGATGGCCTTGCTCATGCCGGAGACGGCGGTGGCCATGCGCTGGGACGCCTGCTTCCACTCGCGGGACTTCTGCTCGTAGGCGGTGCGGGCGTCGCCGTCCCATTCGGCGAGGTGGGTGCGGACCTGGGCGTCGAGGGCGTCCAGGACGGCCTGGTAGCGCTTGAGGGCGTTCAGGAAGTTCGCCTGGGCGCTCTGCATGCCGCCGAAGTTGACGTAGGTGAAGTCGGTGCTCATGGTGCGGATTCCTCCGGTCAGCCGTTGACGAGGCCCTTGAGGCCGTTGACGCGCCCGGTCTTCTCCTGCTCCGCACGCTCGTACTTGACCTTGGTGTCCACGAGCTTGTCGTGGATGACGCCGAGGTCCTTGAGGACCTTGGCGAACTCGGTCTCGAAAAGGTTGTAGACCTGGGTGAACGCGGCCGAGGACTCGCCCTTCCAGGCGCTCTGCAGTTCGGCGTGGTGGCCGTTCAGCTGGCCCTTGACCTGGGCGATCTGGCCATGCGCGTCCTGCACCTTGGCGGCCGCCTGCTGCATGTGTTGCCGATTGACCGATGACTGATTCGCCATCGTGAGCCTCCCGCACGTCGGTTACCAGGGCATCACGACGTGGCACTCGCGCAGACCGGCATTACACCCCGTAGCTCCGATACTGCGACACACCCCGTGACAGCGAGCAAGAAAAAGCGTAGAGAAGGGCGCAACTCCTGTCCATGCAAAAGGACGCAGATCTCCGTCACCCTGTGGGCGCACCTCGCTGATCAGGAGGAACCGGGGACGGGAGTGGCAAAGTTTTCGTTCATCTGGCCGGAACCGGACGAAGGGCGGCGTCGGACGCCAGTGCCGGGCCCTCGGTGAACAGCTGGAGCAGGTTGGCGGGCACGGGGACGGCCCGTTCCGGGGAGTATCCGAGTTTGGCGATGTCGTCGCTGGTCGGGACGGGGTAGCGCATGCCCTGGTCTGTGAGAAGGCAGTACGTCTGCAAGGGCTGGCCTGGGCCGGAGAGGGTTCCGGCGAAGGTGCCGCCGCCCGGGACGACGACCTGGTCCAGTCCTGAGGTGGTCGGGGTGCGGGACGCCGTGGGCAGGGTGCCGCCGATGGTGAAGCGCGCGTCCGTGGAGAGCTTGGCCGTGTCCCGGTAGACGGCGCAGAGGGGACGGCCCGGGTCGTAGCCGACGATGCTCGGGGGGACTTCGGGCAGGTCACGGCTGTAAAGGTTGGTCTTGGACGGCTTGGCGGCGGCCGCGCCCGGGGTGAGGGGACGGGGTTGGCCGGGGGCGTCGGGGGCGCCGGTGGCGGCGTCGAGGAGGAGGCGGGCCTGGGTCGTCGAGATGCCGGCGAGGCCGTCGGCGAGTTGGACGTACCAGCGTTCGGACGTGCCGGCCACTTCGGCGACGCGGAAGAGCTGGCCCACGGGGGTGGGGCCGTCGGGGCCCGCGGCGCGCGTTCCCCAGCCGGGGATCGGGGGGGCCGCGTAGTCCGGGCCTTGGGGCAGGCCGTTCAGCCAGCGTTCGTCCACTGGGACGGGCTGGTCCGCGGTGAGTCCGCGTACGGCCTTGGGGAGTATGCGCATCCGGCTGTTGTGCCAGATCAGCCAGGTCTGCTGGCCGTTGCGGACGATGGCGGCCCGGCTGTCGGCCAGGAGGGCGCCGCCCACGTCGCGTCCGCCCACCAGGGAGACGCTGGAGCCGCCGACGACGCAGAGGGACCAGGGGGAACGTGCGGGTTTGGACGGGTCCGGCAGGGATTCGGGGGCGCCTTGGATGCCGGTGAGCGGGCCCCGGCCGTACTTCGCCAGGGATTTCCCCGAGACGAGCTTGCGCTTGATCTGGGGGGTGGGCATGGCGAGGCGGGCCGAGGCGTAGTTGAGGAACGGGATGAGCCTGCGGTCTCGGGTGCTGTAGGCGTAGGTGGCTCCCGTTTCCTTCTCGATGATGAGGACGCCTGAACTTTCCAGGTTGCGGGCCCCGCCCTTGAAGATGAACCCGGCGATGCCGAAGCCCGCGGCGACCAGGACGACGACCATGACGCCGCAGAGCGTCCCCACGCCGGTGCGCCGGAGGGGGGATTCCGCGGCGCCGGGACGGCCTTGCAGGAGGGCCAGGGCGACGCGCTGTGTCATCAGGCGGTGCGCCTGGTAGAGGTCTTTGCGCGTCTGCATCAGCCGGCCATCCCGCGTAGCTGGGCGTAGAGGGACAGCAGGCCCATGGCCAGCGGGAACAGGCTCGTGATGAGGACGAGGTCGATGATGTCCCCGGCCCGGCCCCAGAACGGGGAGGGTTTGTGACCGGGGAGCCGGAGGGCCATCACGATCATGGCGGTGACGGTCAGGACCGAGGGCAGGGTCACCACCAGCAGGGTCGTGGCCGGGGATGTCGTGGACGCCCAGTAGAGACCTTGGACGGCCAGCCCTGCGAGACCGGAGCCGAGCATCCACAGGCGTTGGGCGCGGCCGTGAAAGACGCGGGCTCGCAAGAGGAGCACTAGGGAGATGCAGAGGCCCATCGTCACCGGAAGCCAGCCTCGTGTGAGAAGGAGGAACTGGGTGCCGAGACCCACCAGCCCGACGACGGCCACGAGACCGGTGGCGAATCGGTCGGCTTCCTTGGTGCGGCGCATGAGGGTGGGTCCGTCGAAGGTTTGGGCGCTGCGCAGTTCTTCGGCGTTCTCCGGTACGGGAGGGAGGGGCAGACGGGCCAGGCGGAATGCCAGGGAGGGGATGAGGGCGGTCAAGGCGAGGCACAGGGACGCGGCGAAGGCGGCGGCGCCCCGTGCCGACAACCCGAAGCCTTCGACCAGGGCGGCGGAGACCACGCCTAGGAGGGCGGTACAGGCCACTCCAAGGAAGATGGGCAGCCCGTCGAGGATGGCGAAGGCGGCCACTACTGCGGCGAGGGTCACGGCTCCGAAGGCGGCCAGAAGGTGGGGGGCTCCCAGGTGTAGCAGCCCTACGGGACGTGCCGGAGCCAGGAGGCCGCCGAGGAAGGCGTACGGAAGCGCGCTGTAGCCCAGGACGGCGCCGGCACCTGCGTCGCCCAAGGCGCGGGACAGGATGACGCCCGAGAGGAGGAGGACCGCCGCCAGCCCACCGGAGGCGATTGCCAGGAGGCCCCAGGGCGGGCCGGACAGGGCGATCGCCAGGGCGCCGCAGGCGAGCACCGCGGCGCCCGCCAGGAGGCCGAAGCGGCGGGTCGTGAGCGGGCGCCAGCGGTCGGAGTGCTCGTTGACGCCGGTCGCGACGGCGTCGGCCACGTCGTCGAAGGTGATCTCGGGGAGCTGGCCGAGCGCGGGGCGGAAGTAGAGGACCTCGCCGTCCCGGACGCCGAGACCGGAGAGGGACCGGGACTCCTCCAGCGGCGCCTGGTCCAGCCGCTGCAGGACCCAGCCGGAGTGCGTCAGCCCGGCGTCGGCGAGATTGGGGCCCGCCACCTGCAGCAACGTCGGGAGCATATGGGAAAGCGGAATGTCGGCGGGAAGGGAAAGGTCCAGCCTGCGGTGCGGCGCGACGATGACCACGCGGCACAGGTCGGTTCCATTCGTCGTGTTCACGCGTCCCCCGCCGATCGAATTCTCCCGGACGAGCATGATGACTACCAGTCAGCGCGGGTTCTTGCCACTTCTACCAATAGGATGGCCCGTCGTTGGCGGCCGGGCATGCCGGGGTGAGGGGATCCGACGGTGGGCATCGTTCTCGTACGGCGTCCGGAACGCAGGCCGCCGCCGCGGCTGCCCGAGGGCGAGATCATGCTGGAGCCGCCCCCGGAGATTCCGGAGACGATTAACCAGGGTTTCGCGAATGCCCTGATGTACGTGCCGATGGCGGCCAGCGGCGGCGCCATGGGCTTGATGTTCGTCGGCGGTTCGGGCGGCGGAAACCCCATCATGTGGGTGGCCGGCGGGCTTTTCGTGCTGTCGATGGCCGGGATGGGCTTCGGGCAGATGGGCCAGGGCGCCGGTGAGCGGAAACAGCGGCTGAACGGCGCGCGCCGCGACTACTACCGGTACCTCGACCAGGTGCGGGCGCGGGTGCGGGCGGCGGCCGGGCGGCAGCGGGAGGCCCTGGAGTGGAGCGGGCCGGATCCGCGGACGCTGTGGTCGGTGGCGATGAGCCGCCGGCTGTGGGAGCGGCGGCCGGCGGACGAGGATTTCGGGCAGGTGCGGATCGGCAGGGGCCGCCAGCGCCTGGCGCTGGAGCTCGTCGCGCCGGAGACCAAGCCGGTCGAGGATCTGGAACCGATGTGCGCGGGCGCCCTGCGGAGGTTCCTGCGGGCCCACGCGACGGTTCCCGACCTCCCCGTCGCGGTGTCGCTGCCCGCGTTCGCGCGGATCGTCGCGTCCGGGGAGCCGGAGGCGGTGCGCGCGATGGCGCGGGCCATGGTGGCGCAGCTCGTCACGTTCCACACGCCCGATGACGTGCGGCTCACGGTCTGCGCGTCGCCGGAGCGGATGGTGCACTGGCAGTGGGCGAAGTGGCTGCCGCACTGCCTGCATCCCACCGAGCACGACGCGGCCGGGCCGGTGCGGCTGATGGGCCACTCGCTGGCCGACCTCGAACCTCTCCTGGAGGACGATCTCAAGGACCGTCCCCGCTTCACCTCCGGCGTCCGCGTGCAGGACCTCCCGCTCCACGTGGTGATCGTGGACGGCGGGACGGTCACCGCCGACTCCCAGCTGGGCGCGGACGGCATCAAGGGCGTCTGCGTGATCGACCTGGACGGTTCGCTCCCGGCGGCGTCCGACGCGGCGACGCTGCGCCTGAACGTGACCGGCGACGGCATGGAGATGCTGGAGCGCGACCATGCCGGCCGGGACGTCGCCGCCCCGCTGGGCAGGGCCGACCGGTTCACGCCCGTCCAGGCGGAGGGGCTGGCGCTGCGGCTCGCGCCGCTGCGGGCGGGCGCGGCGGACGAGCCGGAGCGCGACGCCCTGGCGGGCGACCTGACGCTCACGTCGCTGCTCGGACTGGACGGCCCGAACGGCATCGACCCGCGCACGGTGTGGCAGCCGCGGGCGCCGCGGAACCGGCTGCGGGTGCCGATCGGGGTCGACGCCGAGGGGCGTCCGGTCGAGCTGGACATCAAGGAGTCGGCGCAGGGCGGGATGGGCCCGCACGGGCTGCTCATCGGCGCGACTGGGTCGGGCAAGTCGGAGCTGCTGCGCACGCTGGTGCTGGGGCTGGCGGTCACGCATTCGTCGGAGACGCTGAACTTCGTGCTCGTGGACTTCAAGGGCGGCGCGACGTTCCTCGGTCTGGAGCGGCTCCGGCACGTGTCGGCGGTGATCACGAACCTGGAGGAGGAGCTGCCGCTCGTCGACCGCATGTACGACGCGCTGCACGGCGAGATGATCCGGCGGCAGGAGCTGCTGCGGGCGGTGGGGAACTACGCCTCGCTGCGCGACTACGAGCGGGCCCGCGAGCAGGGCGCGGCGCTCGCGCCGCTTCCGACGCTGTTCGTGGTGCTGGACGAGTTCTCCGAGCTGCTGTCGGCCAAGCCGGAGTTCGCCGAGCTGTTCGTGATGATCGGGCGGCTGGGCCGTTCACTGGGCGTGCACCTGCTGCTGGCCTCGCAGCGCCTGGAGGAGGGCAAGCTGCGCGGGCTCGACTCCCACCTGTCCTACCGCATCGGGCTCCGCACCTTCTCGGCGATGGAGTCGCGCGTGGTGCTGGGCGTACCGGACGCGTACGAGCTGCCGTCCCAGCCGGGGAACGGCTACCTCAAGGTGGATGTCACCGCCATGACCCGGTTCAAGGCGGCGTACGTGTCCGGGCCCGCGGCGGAGGTGGCCGAGGCCCCGGCCCCGGCGGACGACCAGGGCGCGGTGCGGCGGATCGTCCCGTACGGCACCGCCTACATCACGCCGCCCGCTCCGGCGGGGTCTCCCGCCCCGGCCCGTCCCGTCCCGGATCAGGAGTCCGGGGAGACCCTCTTCAAGGCCGTCATCGAGCGGCTCGCCGGGCACGGCCCCGCCGCGCACCGGATCTGGCTGCCGCCGCTGGACGTCCCGCCGACGGTCGACGAGCTGCTCCCGCCGCTGTCGCCCGTCCCCGGCCTCGGCCTCACCACCGCGGGCTGGGACGGCCGGGGCCGGCTCGCCGCGGTGGTGGGGGTCGTCGACCGGCCGTTCGACCAGCGGCGCGACCCGTTCTGGGTCGATCTGTCGGCGGCGGCCGGGCACGTCGGCGTCGCGGGCGCGCCGCAGACCGGCAAGTCGACCATGCTGCGTTCGCTCATCGTCTCGCTCGCGCTGCTGCACACGCCCGCGGAGGCGCAGTTCTACTGCCTGGACTTCGGCGGCGGGACGCTGGGCGGCCTGTCCGGGCTGCCGCACGTCGGCGGCGTCGCGAGCCGGCTGGACGCCGACCGCGTGCGGCGCACCGTCGCCGAGGTCTCCACCGTGCTGGACCGGCGCGAACGCGAGTTCGCCGAGCACGGGGTCGACTCCGTCGCCGCGTACCGGCGGTTGCGGGCGGATGGGCGGCTGCCCGGTGACGGGTTCGGCGACGTCTTCCTCGTGGTGGACGGCTGGATGACGCTGCGCCAGGAGTACGAGCAGCTGGAGGAGGTCGTCACGGACCTCGCGGCGCGCGGGCTCGGGTTCGGCGTCCACGTGATCGCCACGGCGGGGAAGTGGTCGGAGTTCCGGACGGGGATCCGCGACGTCTTCGGTACCCGGCTGGAGCTGCGGCTCGGCGACCCCTACGAGTCCGAGATCGACCGGCGGCTCGCCGCGAACGTCCCGGAGGGGCGGCCGGGGCGCGGGCTCACCCGGGAGGGCCTGCACTTCCTGGCCGCGCTGCCGCGGCTGGACGGCCGGGGCGCCACCGACGACCTCGGGGACGGCGTCGCGGCGATGGTCGAGGCGGTCGGCGGGGCCTGGCGCGGCCCGCACGCCCCGCCGGTCCGGCTGCTGCCCGAGCGGCTGCCCGCCGCCGAGCTCGCCGCGCTGCCGGGCGTGGCGGACGCGCCGGCCGGCAGGTGGCGGATCCCGATCGGGATCGACGAGGACGCCCTGGCGCCGGTCCGGCTGGACTTCGCCGCCGACCCGCACTTCGTCGTCACCGGCGACGCCGAGTGCGGCAAGTCCGCCCTGCTGCGCCTGATCGCCGAGGGCGTCGTCGCCGGTCACTCGCCGGCCGACGCCAAGCTGATCTTCATCGACTACCGGCGGACGCTGCTGGACACCGCCGACACCGAGCACCGGGTGGGGTACGCCGCGTCTCCGGCGGCCGCCGCCGAGCTCGTGGCGGACCTGGTCGACGCCCTCAACGACCGGCTGCCGCCTGCCGATCTCACGCCGGAGCAGTTGCGGGCCCGCTCGTGGTGGAAGGGGTCGGACGTCTTCCTGGTCGTGGACGACTATGACCTGGTCGCCACGGCGAGCAACCCGCTGCTGCCGCTCCTGGACCTGCTGCCCCAGGCGCGGGACATCGGCGTCCATCTCGTCTTGGCCCGGACGATGGGCGGGATGGGGCGGGCCCTCTACGACCCCGTGATCCAGCAGCTGAAGGACATGGCCACGCCCGCCCTGATCATGTCGGGGAGCCGGGAGGAGGGGCCGCTGTTCGGCGAGGTCCGCCCGATGCCGCTGCCCGCGGGCCGCGGCACGCTCGTCGACCGGCGGGCCGGGGCGCGGCTCGTCCAGGCCGCGGTGCCCGGCGACTGACCGGCGCCTGTCAGCGCGGCGCGCCGATGGTCCCGCCGCCGGTGCCGGTGACGGTGGGCTCGTCCTCGTCCGGCCGCTCGGTCAGGACGGCCCTGCCGGGGCGCCAGTGCCGGCGGCGCCCGAGCGGGACGACGACGCCGCAGAGCGCCGCGAGGCCGGCGAGCCCGACGGCGCCGGCGGCGACGGTGACCGCCCGGTCCCGCGTCCT
>NZ_CAACVB010000087.1 GCF_900659635.1 Actinomadura roseirufa
GCATCCTGGCAGCGGCCCAGGAGGTCCTGGTCGAGCGAGGGCCGGACGTGCCGTTGGAGGAGATCGCGCGCCGGGCCGCTCCCCGGATCGGTCTCCGGAGCCGTCCCCGGGCGGTCCGCCAGAGGACGCCGGCGGCGAGCGCGCCGCCGACGCCGACGGCGAGTCCGGTCCGGACCTTCATGTTCTCGTCACCTCGTCACGTCCTCGGGTACCGCACCGGGCTACCCGTACAAGGAGGTGCAAAACAGAGGCCACCCAGCGGTCAGGCCGGAAGCGCCGCCGGACGCCGTCCGGCTCGCCCCCCGAAGTGCGTTCGCTCAGAGTGAACGGCGGGACGGTCCTGTCACCTGGACCAGACCACCCCAGCGTACGAACCGGACCAGGAGCGCCGCCCGGTATCGCCGGATAACAGTTAAGACTCTTGCATAACCCAAGTCTTGTACTGGTACGGACCAGCTTTTATCTTCATGGCCACGCGCGTTTGTGCTCAGTGAGCATTCGCACCGCGCACATTTTTTCATGCGCGAAAGGGGGGAAGCCGGGCGGGCCGAGACCGCCCAGTCGCCGAGTGCGGTCACCGACCGCGAGCGGCCTTGCCGATTGGCGCGCCATTGATGGCGCCAATGGGCCATGGGCCCTTGCCCGAATCGACGCCCACCCCCTTCTGCCGCACCGGATTCGCCAGCGGACCGATCCAGGAACGGCCGCGCGGAAAACCGCGTTCCGCCGCCCCGCCCGGGATCGGCGAAGCCGTGCGGTCCGGCGGGGCACGCCCATGCCCGGCGGCGGGCCGGGGGCCGCGGGGGCCGCGGGCGGGACGGCGATCGGGGACCCGGCCGAGCAGGCCGAGCAGGAGAAGCAGCACAAGCAGGGGAAGGCGGGGACAGATGAAGCGGCACCTCATCGGCGCCCTCGCCGCGGGCCTGAGCGTGGCCCTCGGCGTGAGCGGATGCGGCAAGGGAAGCTCGTCGGACGACGGCGGCTCCGATGGCAAGACCATCAAATTCGTCGCGGCGATCTACAGCGACAACACCAAACCCTTCTGGGACGGGCTGATCAAGGACTTCGAGGCCAAGAACTCCGGCTACAAGGTGCAGCTGGAGATGGTCGACTGGACGCAGATGGACGCGAAGGTGAAGACCTACGTCCAGACGAAGCAGGTTCCCGATGTCCTCAACTACAACGCGTTCTCCGACTTCGCCCGGGACGGGCTGATCTACAAGGCGTCCGAAGTCGTGTCGCCGGCGGTATTGAGCGACTTCACGCCGACGTTCACCGAGCAGGCGAAGTACAACGGCGAGCAGTACGGCCTTCCCTTCATCTCCAGCGCGCGGCTGATGTTCTACAACAAGGCCCTGTTCGGCAAGGCCGGGATCAAGGACGCGCCGAAGACCTGGGACGAGGTCAAGGCCGACGCGGAGAAGGTCAAGAGGGGCGGCGCGATCGGGTACGGCCTGCCGCTCGGCCCGGAGGAGGCGCAGGCGGAGTTCTACTCCTGGGCCATGAACAACGGCGGCGGCTGGGTGAACCCGGCCGGCAAGTGGGCGATCAACCAGCCCGCCAACGTCGACACCCTGACGTTCCTGCGGAACCTCACCAAGTCCGGCCTGACCCAGCCGAACCCGGAGACCACCGACCGCAAGACGGTGTTCAACCAGTTCGCGCAGGGCAAGATCGGCTTGGCGATCGGCGGCCCGTTCACCAAGGCCAGCTTCATCGACCCCGTCAACAAGAGCCTGGAGTTCGGCGTCGCGCCGCTGCCGAGCAAGAGCGGCACGGAGCACAACACGCTCGGCGTCATGGACGTCCTGGCCGCGTTCAAGAAGAACGACGGCAAGAACAAGGAGGCGGTGCAGAAGTTCCTGGACTTCTTCTACCAGAAGGACAACACCGCCAAGTTCCTCACCAAGGAGGGCTTCCTCCCGGTGACGAAGTCCGCCGGTGACGTGCTCAGCTCCGACCCGTACATGAAGCAGTTCGTGGACGCGCTGCCGACCTCCAAGTTCGCGCCGACCGGCAACCCCGCGTGGACCTCCGTGGCCGGCGCCGTCAAGCAGAGCCTCGGCACGTCCGTCGCCGGCTCGGAGCCGAAGAAGGTCCTGGACAAGATCCAGGAGACGGCCGAGAAGGCCGGCTGAGTGCAGGACGTCAAGCTCAGGGCACGGGACGCCGGGGCCAGCGCCCCGGCGCCCCGGCCCTCCGCCCTCCGCCGGATCGGCCTCGCCCTCACCCCGCTGCTGTGGCTCGGCCCGTCCCTCGTGCTCATCGCCGTCGTCGTGCTGTGGCCCGTCGCCGAGATGGTCCGCACCTCGCTGCTGAAGATCAGCTCGTCGGGGGTGACGCTCGGCGACCGCGGCGGCGGCAACTACACCGACCTGTTCGACGAGGACGACCTCGTCCCCGTCGTGCTGCGGACCGTCGGCTGGGTCGCCGGCGTCGTCATCACGACGATGGTGCTCTCGCTCGCCATCGGCCAGTTGCTGAACGCGCGCTTCCCGGGCCGCCGGCTCGTCCGCTGGGCGGTCATCGTCCCGTGGGCGGCGTCGGTGCTGATGACGTCGCTGATCTGGAAGTGGATGCTGGACAACTACTCCGGCGTCGTCAACCGGGTGCTGCTCGACCTGCACCTGATCGACAAGCCGGAGAACTGGCTGGCCCATCCCCGCGGCGCGATGCTGTGGATGATGTGGGTCGCGGTGTTCGTCTCGCTGCCGTTCGCGTCGTTCGTCATCCTCGCCGGGCTCCAGACGATCCCCGAGGACGTCTACGAGGCGGCCCGGGTGGACGGCGCCGGTCCCTTCCGCACCTACTTCGGGATCACGCTGCCGCTGCTGCGGCCCGCCATCCTGATCGCCTCCATCATCAACGTGATCAACGTCTTCAACTCGTTCCCCATCATCTGGGCGATGACCGGGGGCGGCCCCGGGCACGCCACCGACACCACCACCACGTTCATGTACAAGCTCGCGTTCTACGACCAGAACGTCGGCGAGTCCGCCGCGATGGCGGTGGTCAACTTCCTGATGATCCTCGTCATGGTGCTGCTGTACCTGCGCGCCTCGCGCTGGCGGGAGGAGGTCCGATGACCGCGCGTTCGGCGCCACCCGCGGCCGCGCGCCGCCGTACCGTCCGGCTCCGGACGGTCCTGCTCACCGCCACCGGCTGGCTGGTCGCGGTGGCCTTCCTCCTGCCCTACCTCCAGATGGGGGTGACGGCGCTCAAGCCGGAGAAGGAGCTGACGAAGTCGCCGGGCACCTACCTGCCCGGCCACTGGACCTGGTCCAACTTCACGGACGTCTGGTCGGCCGCGCCCGTCTGGACGTACCTGCGGGTCTCGCTGACGGTCGCGGCGGCCGCGACCGTCGTGACCCTGGCCTGCGCGCTGCCCGCCGCCTACTACACCGCCCGCAACCGCTTCCGCGGCCGCAACGCGTTCCTGCTGCTCGTGCTCGTCACGCAGATGTTCGCGCCGACCGCCCTGGTCATCGGCATCTACCGGGAGATGGTCGCGCTCGACCTCACCGACACCCTGGTCGCGCTGATCCTCGTGAACGCGGCGTTCAACCTGCCGTTCTGCGTGTGGATCCTGCACGGCTACTTCTCCAGCATCCCCAAGGAACTGGAGGAGGCCGCGTTCCTGGACGGCGCCGGACGCGTCGGCGCGCTCACCCGCGTCACGCTGCCGATCTCCATGCCGGGCGTCGTGACGGCCGTCGTCTACACCTTCATCGCGGCGTGGAACGAGTACATCGTGGCCCTCACGGTGACCGCGTCCCCCGACCGCAAGCCGCTGACCGTCGCGATCCCGTCCTTCGTCACCGACTACCAGGCGCACTGGCAGTTCCTGTTCGCCGCGTCCCTGATCGCCATCGTGCCCGTCGTGATCCTGTTCGTCTTCATCGAGCGCTATCTCATCGGCGGCCTCACGGCGGGCTCGGTCAAGTGACGCTCATCGGCATCGACGTCGGCGGCACGTCCATGAAGGCCGCGCTCGCCGACGGCACCACCGTGCTGGCGGCGGAGTCGTGCCCGACCGACCGGGAGGACCCGGTCGGCGGCGTCCTCGGCTTCGCCGCCCACCTCGCCGCGCGCGCGGAGGAGCTCACCGGCTCCCCCGCCGCCGCGGCGGGCATCGCGCTGCCCGGCATCGTGGACGAGGCGGCGGGTGTCGCCGTCCACTCCGCCAACCTCGGCTGGCGGGACGTCCCGATGGTGCGCCTGGCCACCGAACGTCTCGGCGTCCCGGTCGCCATCGGCCACGACGTCCGCACCGGCGGCCTCGCCGAGGCCGTCCTCGGCGCGGGCCGCGACGCCGCCGACTTCCTGTTCACCGCCATCGGCACCGGCATCGCCGCCGCGCTCGTGCTCGGCGGCGTGCCCTACCCGGGCACCCGGGGCTGGAGCGGCGAGATCGGCCACATCGTCGTCCGTCCGGGCGGCGCCGCCTGCGCCTGCGGCAACCGCGGCTGCCTGGAGACCTACGCCTCCGCCGCCGCCGTCGCGCGCCGGCACGAGGAGCGCGCCGGCCTCGCCCTGCCCGCCGAGCGGGTCATCGCCCGCGCCGCCACCGGCGACGCGGACGCCGCCGCCGTCTGGGACGAGGCCCTCGACTGCCTCGCGGACGGTCTCACGGCCGCCACACTCCTCCTCGACCCGAACCTCGTCGTCATCGGCGGCGGCCTCGCCCAGGCCGGCGCCGCCCTCCTCGACCCCTTGGCCGCGCGCTTAGAGGAACGCCTGAAGTTCCGTCCCGCGCCCGCGCTGAGGCACTCCGAGCTGGGCGACCAGGCGGCCGTCCACGGCGCGACCCTGCTGGCCGCCCGCGTCCTGGACGGCTGACGGCCGCACCGGCGGCGGTTCAGAGGCGAGCGCTCTCCTCACGGGCCGCCGCGCTCGCGGCTCCGGGCGGCGCGCTCGCGGCGGGGCGTCCCGGGGGCATGGCCAGGGCGATGAGGGCACCGGCGAACGCCAGCGCGGCGACCGCCCACATCGCCGCGGCGAAGCCGTCGCCGAACTCCGCGGCGGAGCCGTAGCCGCCCGTGGCCGAGAAGACGGCCACGGCGACCGCGACGCCGAACACGCCACCGAAGATCCGCAGCATCATGAACGCGCCGGAGGCACGGCCGATCTCCTCGGGGCGCACCGAGCCGACCACGGCCCGCTGCGCCGCGGGCATGGCGCAGGTCACCCCGGCCCCGCCGGCGACGAGGGCGGGCAGCAGGTCGAGGTAGCCGGCGTCGGCGCCGGCCACCAGGGCGACCCAGCCCATGGCGACGGCCTGGACCAGCAGGCCGCCGGCCACGAACGTCCGCTCGGCGAACCGGTCCGACAGCGCGCCCGCGATCGGCGCGCACACCATCAGCGTCGCGCTCCACGGCATCAGCCGCAGGCCCGCGCCGAGCGGCCCCTCTCCATGGACGATCTGGAAGTACTGGGCGAGGAAGAACAGCGTGCCGTACAGGGAGGCGAACACGCAGAAGTTCGCCGGGTTGGCGGTGGCGAACGCCCGCAGGCGGAACAGGCGCATCGGCAGCATGGGTGCCGCCGTGCGCCGCTCCCAGCCCGCGAACGCGACGACCAGCGCGGCGCCGAGCACCAGGGCGGCGAGGACCTCCGCGCTGTCCCACCCCGCCGCGTTCCCCCGGACGAGCCCCCAGACGAGACCGAACGCGCCCGCGGTCACCAGCGCGACCCCGCCCAGGTCGAAGCGGTCGTTCGGGCCGACGCCCTCGTCGATCCGGCGCAGGGTGAGGACGATCGTGACCAGGCCGAGCGGCACGTTCAGCCAGAAGATCCACTGCCAGGCCAGTCCCTCGGCGACGACGCCGCCGACGAACGGGCCACCGAACGTCGCCAGGCCGGTGACGCCCAGGTAGAGCCCCATCGCCCGGCCGCGCTGCCGGGGCGGGAACATGGCGCTGATCAGGGTGAGCGACAGCGGGAGCACCATCGCCGCGCCGGCGCCCTGCAGCGCCCGCGCCGCGATCAGGGTGCCGATGTCCGGGGCCAGCGCGCACGCGGTGGACGCGAGGGTGAACACCGCCAGCCCGGTCGCGAACACCCGGCGGCGGCCGAACCGGTCGCCCAGCGCCGCGCCGGTCAGCAGCAGCACCGCGAAAGTGAGGTTGTAGGCGTTGACGGTCCATTCGAGCGCCTCGACCGACGCCGTCAGGTCCCGCCGTATCGTGGTCAGCGCCGTCGACACGACCAGGCTGTCCAGCGCCATCATGAACGAGGCGAGGGAGGCCAGTCCGAGGACCCACGCCTGCTTGGACGTCATCGTCTTCTCAGTCACCGTTCTGTCCTCTTCGTGAGCGAGTGGAGGTCAACCGCGCAGCGACCGCGGAAGGCCGAACACCCGGAGGGTGGTGTTGTCGGCGAACCGCGTGACCGCCGCGATCCGGTCGCCGCGCAGGGTCAGGACGAGCACGCCGTGCGCGCGCAGGATCCGTGTCCGCGGGTCCCGCAGGTAGCAGCCGAAAGCCGGCTGGCCGTTCGCGCGCGTGGGGACCAGCGCGTACCGGCGGTCGTCGCGGAGCGCGACCGTCGCCAGGAAATGGCCGACGGTGTCCGCGCCGTGGTACTCCAGAGGCAGGGGCGGCATGGTGAGCCACGCGTCGTCGGTCAGCAGGGCGACGACCGCGTCGACGTCCCCCGCCTCGAACGCGCGGGTGAAGCCGTCCACGACCCGGCGCTCCCGCGGCGAGCGCGGCAGCGGCGCGTCCCCCGGTCCGGGCTCCGGCGGCTCGGCCGCCAGCGCCGCCCGTGCCCGCTTCAGCGCGCCGGTCACCGCGTCGCCGGTCGTGTCGAGGATGTGCGCCGCCTCGGCGGCGCGGAACCCGAGGACGTCGCGCAGCACCAGCGCGGCGCGCTGTCTCGGCGGCAGCCGCTGCAACGCGGCGAGGAACGCCAGCGACACCGACTCCCTCGTCTCGTAGCGGGCCTCCGGGCCGGGCGCGCGGTCGGCGATCTCGTCGAGCAGCACGTCCGGGCAGGGTTCGAGCCAGCTCGGCTCGGCCCGGCGGTGCGACGGCTCCGGCAGCGCGACCTCCGTCCGGTGGGGCGCCCGTTCGTGCGGGCGGCGGGCGTCGGCCCGCAGCGCGTTGAGGCAGCGGTTGGTCGCGATCCGGTACAGCCAGGTCCGCACGGACGCGCGGCGCTCGTATCCGCCGATGCCGCGCCAGGCCGCCAGCAGCGTCTCCTGGAGGAGGTCCTCGGCGTCCTGGACCGAGCCGAGGATGCGGTAGCAGTGCAGCTGGAGCTCGCGCCGGTAGGGCTCGACGAGCCCGCGGAACGCCTCGCCGTCACCGTCGCGCGCCAGCGCCAGCAGGTCGTCCGCCGCGCGCTCGGCGGACGCGGCGCCGGGCTCCCCGGGCGGCGAGATCCCTCGCATGGTGGCCCCTTTCTCCCGTGGTCCCTCTCAAAGTGATGGACACCGGCGGAACCGGAAAATGGTCGCCCCGCGACCGCGCGGCGGGCCCGCCCCCTTCCCATACTTCGTCCACCGATATATCGTGGGCCGAGTGAAACGAAATCCGATCATGAGTGAGCCGGTGTACTACCTGCTGGCGGCCCTGCTCGACGGCCCCTCGCACGGCTACGGGATCATCAAGCGGGCCGGGGACCTGTCCGGCGGACGGGTGCGGCTCGCCGTCGGCACCCTGTACGGGGCCCTCGACCGGCTGACGGGCGAGGGACTGATCGCCGTGGACCGCGAGGAGACGGTGCGGGGCCGGCCCCGCCGCTACTACCGCCTGACCGAGGACGGGCACGCGGCCGTCACCCGGGAGGCGGCGCGGATGGAGCGGGCCGCCCGGGTGGTCACGGCGCGGATCGCTCCGGCGGCGCGGACGGCGCAGGCATGAGCGCGGACATGAGCGCCGGCGTGGGCGCCGCCATGGGAACGGGCGAGGGCTGGGCGGCCGCCCTCACCGAGCGCTGGTACCGGATGTTCCTGCGGGCGTTCCCGGCCGGGCACCGCGGGGAGTACGGCGCCGAGGTCATCGGCACCCTGATGGCCGGTCCCGCCCGCCGCGTCCCCTCGCCGCGGGAGACGGCCGGGCTCGTGACCGCGGGCTTCGCCGCCCGGTTCCGGAAGTCCGCCGACGAGCCCGCGCCCTGGTGGGCCGACGGCGTGCAACTCGGGATGCTGGCGCTGGCCCTCGCGAACCTGGCCTACGGCATCGGCGACCGGGCGTCCATGCCGTGGCTGGGCGTCTCCGCGCTCATGGTGCTGGCGCTGCTGCGCGGCTGGGCGATCGCGTCCCTGCCCTTGGCGCTGGCCATCGCCTTCTCCACCGCTCGGGCCATGATGTTCGGGTCCGAAGCGGCGAGCTGGGGGTCTTTCTACGGCCCGGCCTACTGGAACTGGAGCTCGCTGGCGCCCTACGGCCTGCTGCTGGCCGGTTCCGCGGTCCTCGCCGCCCGTGGACGGCATGATCTGCGAACGCGGCCCTGGTGGTGGCTGGCGGTTCCCATCGCCGCCGCCCTGCTCACCCACGCCTCCGGGCGGACGGCGGACGGCGTTCTCGGACTCACCGGAGGAGCGTACGGCGACTTCTGGCAGTTCACCAGGGCGGGCCTGGAGGGCGTCCTCCTGCTGGCCGGGGTATGGGCCACCGCCCTCGCGCGCAGCCCGCGCTGGGCGCTGGCGGCGGCGATGTACGTCGTGCCCGGTGCCGCCGCCGCGGCGGTTCACCCGCCCAACGGCCTGCAAGGCATCGGCTATTGGCTGACGCTCCCGGCTCTCGTGCTCGTCATGGTCGCGACGGCGGCGAGGTTCTCGCGAGTCCGAGAGGCGCGCTGAGGGCCGTCAGGGGACGATGACGAGCTTGCCGCGGGTGTGGCCGGCGCGGCTGGCGTCGAACGCCACGCCCACCTCGGCCAAGGGGAAGGTGGCCGCCACCTCGACCCGGAGCGCGTCCCGTTCGGCCAGGTCGGCGAGCAGGGCCAGCTTCGCCCCGTCCGGGCGGACCCAGATCCAGTGGCCGCCGTGCTTCTCCACGCCGGGATCGGCGACGGAGGCATGGCGGCCGCCGGGGCGCAGCACCGCGAGCGTCGTCTCCAGCTGGCCGCCCACGAAGTCGGCGACCGCCGTGACGCCGTCCGGCGCCAGGTCCCGGACACGGCCGGCCAGGCCGTCCCCGTAGGCGACCGGCTCGGCGCCGAGCCCCCGCAGGTAGTCGTGGTTCGCCTCGGACGCGGTGCCGATGACACGGGCGCCGCGGTCCCGCGCGATCTGCACGGCGAAGCCGCCCACGCCGCCGGAGGCCGCGTGCACCAGCACGACGTCGTCGCGGCCGGCCTCCAGCCGGTCCATGCACCGCTGCGCCGTCATCGCCGCGAGCGGCAGGCCGGCCGCCTGGTTCCAGTCGAGCACGGCGGGCTTGAGCGCGACGGCGGACGCCGGGACGGTCGCGTACTCGGCGAACGTGCCGGCGTGCACGACGTCCTTGCGCGCGTAGGCCATGACCTCGTCGCCCGGCGCGAACTCCGGGGTGTCGGGGCCGGCGGCGCGCACGACCCCGGCGACGTCCCAGCCGGGGACGGCCGGGAAGAAGGTGTCCATCATCGAGTCGAGGCCGCCCGCCATGACCTTCCAGTCCACCGGGTTCACCCCGGCGGCGCGGACCTCGATCAGCACGCTGCCCGGCGCGACCTTCGGTTCGGGCACCTCGCCGACCTTCAGGCGCGAGTTGTCGGTGGCGTAGGAGTCGTAGGTGACGGCGCGCATGGACGATCTCACTTTCGTCGGCGGAACATCCTCAACCTGCCTCCGGGCCGGACGGCTAAACGCGCATGTCAGGACGCGGCGCACAATGCGTAGGATTTTCCCTACATTTGACACGTAGGGAAACTCCTACGTATCGTCGGGCGCATGAACATCACGCATGTGCGGCTGCTGACGGTGCCGGTGTCCGACCAGGACGCCGCGAAGCGCTTCTACGCCGGAGCGCTCGGGTTCGAGGTGGTGGCGGACCGGCAGGCCGGGCCCGTCCGGTGGCTCCAGCTCGCCCCCGGGGGCGCCGAGACGTCGGTGGTCCTGGCCGGGCACGTGCCCGGCCTGGCGCCGGGAAGCGTCCACGGCCTCATCTTCGAGTCGTCCGACCTGGACGCCGACTGCGCCGAGCTGCGCGCCGCCGGAGTGGACGTCCAGGGGCCGGAGGACCTGCCCTGGGGGCGGCAGGCCACGCTGTCGGACCCCGACGGCAACGGCATCGTCCTGGCGGCCCGGCCCGCATGACCGACGTCTTCGCGGCGCTGGCGAGCCCGGTGCGGCGCGAGCTGACGGCGCTGCTGCTGGACGGGCCGCGCTCGGCCGGCGACCTGGCGGCGCACTTCGACATGAGCCGGCCGAGCGTCTCCGAGCACCTGCGGGTGCTGCGGGAGGCCGGGCTGGTCAGCGAGCGGCGCAGCGGGCGGCTGCGCCTCTACCGGCTGGAGGCGGAACCGCTGCGGGAGATCTCGCACTGGCTCGGGCCCTACGAGCGGTTCTGGCGGAGCAGGCTGGCCGGCCTCCGCGACCTGCTGGACGAGGAGGATCTGTGACGTCCGAACGGCGGGCACCGGAGAACAGGGCCGGGCCCGAAGACGAGGACGAAGACGCGTCGATCGAGGTCGACGAGTTCCTGCCGCATCCGCCCGCGAAGGTCTGGCGGGCGCTCACCGACCCGGCCCTGCTGGGCCGCTGGCTGATGCCGAACGACTTCAGGCCCGTGGTGGGGCACCGGTTCACCTTCACCACCCGCCCGATCCCGTCCGCCGGCTTCGACGGGACGATCCCGTGCCGCGTCCTCGACCTGGACGAGGAGCGCCTGCTGCGCATCAGCTGGAACGGAGGCGGTCTCGACACCACGGTGACCTGGCGGCTGGTGCCGGAGGGGCGCGGCACCCGGCTGTTCGTGCGGCACGCCGGATTCGACCTGGACGACCCCGTCCAGTCCTACGCCTTCCGCGGGATGGGCAGCGGTTGGCGCTCGCACGTCATGCGGTCCCTGCTGCGCGTCCTCGCGGAACCCGCGTGATCGGGTCCGGCTTCTGACGGGCCCGGAGTGATCGGCGTGGGCTGCCCGCAGGAAACGCTTTCGATGCGCCGAGCCAAGTGGGGGTGAAGCATCGAAAGGAGTGAGCGCATGGCCGAACCCAAGGACGGCCTCACCGCCGTGGGACGTGATCCCGCGGTGTTCGAGGCGTTCTACCGGCGGCATGTGGAGGCGGTGAGCCGCTTCGTCGCCCGCCGGGTGGACGATCCGCACACCGCCGCCGACCTGACCGCCGAGGTGTTCCTCGCGGTCATCGATTCCGCGCACACCTACCGGCCCGCGGCGGGCACCGAGATCGGCTGGCTGTACGGGGTGGCCCGCAACGTCGTGGCCAACGAGCGGCGGCGGGCCGCGCGGGAGCGCCGCGCGGCCGGCCGGGTCGCCGGACGCCGGCCGCTGGACGCCGACGACATCGCGCGGCTGGAGGAGCGGATCGACGCCGAGGCCCCGGGCCGGCGTACCTACGAGGCGCTCGCGGGCCAGCCGGAGGGCGTGCGCGCGGTGCTGGAGCTGGTGGCGGTGGACGGGCTGACGGTCGCGGAGGCCGCGGCGGCGCTCGGCGTCCGGCCCGTCACCGTCAGGGTGCGGATGCACCGGGTGCGCAAGGTGCTGCGCGCTCTCGTCCCGGAGGCGGGCCGGTCGCTCGAATACGCGAAGGAGGGGGCATGACCACGTTCGAGGACAGGCTGCTGGTGGAGCTGAAGGGCGTCGTCGCGGAACGCGCCGTGGCGGAGCGCCGGCCGTCCGGGGCGCGCCGCCGGCCGGTGCGCCTGTTCGCGCTCGCCGGGGCGGTCGTCGCCGCCGCGGCGGGCATCGCGGTCGCCGTCCCGCTGGCCACCGGGGAGGACGGCGCCAAGGCCAACGCCGTCGAACGCCGCCCGGACGGTTCCATCGCCGTCCACTGGCGGGACTTCGACCACCCCGAGCAGGTCGAGGCGAAGCTGCGCGGCTTCGGCGTACCGGCCAGGGTCACCACCATCCCCAGCGGCAAGCAGTGCCGGGACCAGCCGGAGGAGCGACAGGGCGGCCGCGCCGGGGGGGTGTTCGGTCCGCCGGGCGCCCTGGGCCCCAACGCGACCACCATCTACCCCGGGCGGCTGCGGCCCGGGCAGTTCTTGGCGATCAACATCTGGACGATGCGGGACGAACACGGCAAGTTGCTACAGCGCGTGATGCAGCCCGGGGTCGCGCAGGGCCCGATCGGCCCCTGCGTGCTGGTGCCGGGCGGCCCCGGGGTCCAGACGGCCCCGATGAAGGGCCAGGGTCCCGGAGGCATCGAGAAGCCGACCCCCACCCCGTCCCCGTGACCGCGTCGCCGGGACTGGCCGCCCACCGCGTCCCGGTGCCGGACGGTCCCGGGCTCGTCGCGCCCCCGATGAAGGCTCCGCACACCCGGGGCGACGAGAGACCGACCCCGGAACCGTCCCGGTGACCGCGCCGTCGGGTCCTGGCGAGCGCCAGGACCCGACGGTGGTCGGGTGTGCGGGTCAGGCGACCGGCTCCAGCGGGGGGCGGTCGCTGAACTGGGTGCGGTACAGCTCGGCGTAGCGGCCATCCGCGGCGAGGAGCTCGTCGTGTGTTCCGCGCTCGACGATGCGGCCGGCCTCGACCACGAGGATCAGGTCGGCGGCCCGGACGGTGGACAGCCGGTGCGCGATCACCACGGCGGTGCGCCCGTCGAACGCCTCGGCCAGTGCCTCCTGGACAGCCGCCTCGGAGGTGGAGTCCAGGTGGGCGGTGGCCTCGTCGAGGATGACCACGCGCTGGCGGGCGAGCAGGAGGCGGGCGATGGTGAGGCGCTGGCGCTCACCGCCCGACAGCCGGTAGCCGCGCTCGCCGACGATGGTGTCCAGGCCGTCGGGCAGGCCCTCGACGAGGGCGTCGAGGCGGGCGCGGCGCAGGACGTCCCAGAGGTCGTCCTCGGTGGCCTCGGGCCGGGCGAGCAGCAGGTTGTCGCGGATCGACTCGTGGAACAGGTGCCCGTCCTGGGTGACCATGCCGAGGGTGTCGCGAATGGCGTCGAAGCTCAGGTCGCGGACGTCGACGCCACCGAGCCGGACGGCCCCGGAGTCGGCGTCGTACAGGCGCGGGAGGAGCTGCGCGATGGTCGACTTGCCCGCTCCGGACGAGCCGACGAGCGCCACCATCTGGCCGGGCTCGGCGCGGAACGACACGCCGTGCAGCACCTCGACGCCGCCGCGGGTGTCGAGGGTGGCGACCTCCTCCAGCGACGCCAGGGACACCTTGTCGGCGGACGGGTAGCCGAAGCGGACGTCGTCGAACTCGACGGCGACGGGCCCCTCCGGGACGGTGCGGGCACCGGGCCTCTCGGCGACCAGCGGCTTCAGGTCGAGCACCTCGAAGACGCGCTCGAAGCTCACCAGGGCGCTCATCACCTCGACGCGCGCGCTGGCGAGGGCCGTCAGCGGGGCGTACAGCCGGGTGAGCAGCAGCGCCAGCGAGACGACCGCGCCCGCGTCCAGGCTTCCGCGCAGCGAGAACCAGCCGCCCAGCCCGTAGACGAGCGCGAGCGCCAGCGCCGACACCATGGTCAGCGCGGTGATGAAGACGTGCTGCACCATCGCCGTGCGGACGCCGATGTCGCGGACGCGGCGGGCCCGCGCGGCGAACTCCGCGGACTCCCGGGCGGGCCGGCCGAACAGCTTCACCAGGGTGGCGCCGGGCGCGGAGAACCGCTCGGTCATCTGCGTGCTCATCGCCGCGTCATGGGCGGCGGCCTCCCGTTCGAGGCGCGCGAGCCGGGTGCCCATCCGCCGGGCGGGCAGCACGAAGACGGGCAGGAGCAGCAGCGCGAGCACGGTGATCTGCCAGGAGATGCCGACCATCACGGCGAAGGTCAGGACGAGCATCACCAGGTTGCTGACGACCCCGGACAGCGTGTTGCTGAACGCTCGCTGCGCGCCGATCACATCGTTGTTGAGGCGGCTGACCAGGGCGCCGGTGCGCGTCCTGGTGAAGAAGGCGACCGGCATGCGCTGCACGTGGTCGAACACGGCCGTCCGCAGGTCGAGGATCAGGCCCTCGCCGATGCGGGCCGACAGCCACCGGTTCGCCAACCCCAACCCGCCCTCGGCGAGCGCCAGGAACGCGATCAGCACCGCCAGCCGGACCACGGTGGAGCTCTCCGACCGGTCCACGATCGCGTCGACGACGCGTCCGGCGAGCACCGGCGTCGCGACCGCGAGGACCGCCATCACCACGCTGAGCACCAGGAAGGCGACCAGCGGGCGCCGGTGCGGGCGGGCGAAGCGGCCGATCCGCCGCAACGTCGCGCGAGAGAACGGCCTGCGGTCGTCCTGGGCGTTCATCGCGTGGTGCAGGGAGACCCACGCGGTCACTTCCATGTCCATGGTTACCGCCGCTCTGAGAGGACCCGTCTCCGTGAAACGCTTCAGGGGTATCCGAAGAGCATCATGTGACCTCAACTATGCTTGAGGTCAACCTCCCGAGAGCCCGTCCGATCACCGCGTGGCCAGCTTCTCGCAGGGGTACGACATTTCTGGCCCCGGACCCTCCGGCGGGGCCACGGCTCTGAACGAAGGGCGGCACGTGGGCATCGACATCGACAGGGCGCGCACCGACACCCCCGGGTGCGCGAACGTGGCGCACCTCAACAACGCGGGCGGCGCGCTCCCGCCCCGCCCGGTCATCGAGGCGGTCGAGGAGCAGTTCAGGCTGGAGTACACCATCGGCGCGTACGAGGCGTCCGACCGGAACGTGGCGGCCATCGAACGCTTCTACGACGCGGTGGCCGGGCTGATCGGCGCCGGCCGGAACGAGATCGCCTACGTCGAGAACGCGACGCGGGCGTGGGACATGGCCTTCTACTCCGTCCCGTTCGCGCCGGGCGACCGCATCCTCACCACGACGAGCGAGTACTCCAGCAACGCGATCGCCTACCAGCAGGCGGTGTCGGACAAGGGCGCCCGCGTCGAGGTGATCCCGGACGACGCGCACGGCACGCTCTCCCTGGACGCGCTGGCCGCCGAGCTGGCCAAGGGGGACGTGCGGCTGGTCTCGCTCAACCACATCCCGACGCACAACGGGCTCGTCAACCCGGTCGTGGAGGTCGGCCGGCTGTGCCGCGAGTACGGCGCCCTCTACCTGGTGGACGCCTGCCAGTCGGTCGGCCAGCTCGCCGTCGACGTCGCCGAGATCGGCTGCGACATGCTCTCGGCGACGGGCCGCAAGTTCCTGCGCGGCCCGCGCGGGACGGGCTTCCTCTACGTGCGCGAAGAGGTCATCAAGACGCTGGAGCCCCCGTTCCTCGACCTGCTGGCCGCGTCCTGGCGGACGTCGGGCGGCTACGAGGTCCGCGACGACGCCCGCCGCTTCGAGACATGGGAACGCTACGTCGCCGGCCAGATCGGCCTCGGCGTCGCCGCCGACTACGCCGTCCGCCTCGGCATCGAGGCCATCGAGGACCGCGTCCGCGGCCTCGCCGCCGTCCTGCGCTCGGAACTGGCCACCCGTCCCGGCGCGACCGTCCTCGACCGGGGCGAGCATCCCTCCGGCATCGTCACCTTCACCATCGACGGGCACACCCCGGAGGCCATCATGGCCGCCGCGTCGGAACGCGGGATCAACGTCTACACCACGAACCCCGGTTCGCACGGCTACGACGCGAGCGCCGTCCCGACGGCCGTACGAGCCTCGGTCCACTACTACAACACCGAAGAGGAAGTGGAGCGCCTCCTGGCGGTGCTCCCCTAGCGACCGGCCCGGTGGCCCGGGGTCAGGTGTTCGGGCGGGCGGCGCTGATGTCGGCCAGCGTCGCGGACGCGTCCCGCTCGATCGCCAGGTCGCCGATGGACACGATGCCGACCGGGCGGCCGTCCTCCAGCACCGGGAGCCGGCGGACGGCCCGCTCGCGCATGATCTGCGCGGCCTTCTCCAGCGGGTCGTCCGGGCCGACCGTGGCGGTGACGCTGCTGGCCAGGCCGCCGATCCTGGTCGCGCCCGGGTCGCCGCCCGCGGCCAGGCCCCGGACCACCAGGTCGCGGTCGGTGACGAGCCCCATCAGGTCGTCGCCGTCCGACACCAGCACCGCGCCGATGCCCTCGTCGCGCATGGCGCGCGCCACCGTGACGAGGTCCAGCTCGGGGGACACCGCCGTCGGGGAGCCGGTCATGATGTCGCGGATCCTCGTGGCCATGGTTCGCTCCTTCGTCCGCCGCCGCGCCGATCCGAACGGCCCTCTACCCGGCACGACCAGGATCACTCATCGGCCCCGGCTCGCCCCCGCCCGCTCTAGTCCTCCCTGAAGGGGGTGAGGAGCCGCTGGGCTCCCGCGGCGTCGATGGTGATCCGGTTCGGATCCGAGGCGGCCATCCGGACGGGCAGCGTGTTGAACGCGACCGCGTCGGGTTCGGTCCTTCCCAGGCTGCGGAAGAGGGCCTCCATGGCGCCCACGTCCATCCGCGGACGGGTCGACACCGAACCGGACGCGATGGCGACGAACTTCGCGAACCGGAGCGGGCTCCCCGCCTGGACGGCCTTGGCCCGCCGCGCCATGGCGGCCAGGAACCGCTGCTGCCGCCCGATCCGGGACAGGTCCGAGCCGTCGCCGACCCCGTACCGGACCCGCACGTAGGCCAGGGCCCGCCTGCCGTCCAGCCGCTGCCGGCCCGGAAGGAGCGCCGTCCCGCTTTTCGGGTCGCGGATGGGTTCCGGCAGGGTCACCTCCACGCCGCCCAAGGCGTCCACCATGCCCCGGAACCCCGCGAAATCGATCACGACGGTGGTGTCGACCTCGACCGACGTCACCGACTCGACCGTCTCGCGGGCACAGTCGGCGCCTCCCAGTGCGAACGCCGCGTTGATCGGCACCTCCCTGCTCAGGGTCAGCGTCCCCTTCGGCGTCTTGCACGCTTTGATCCGCACCAGCAGGTCCCGGGGGACGCTCACCACCCGCGCCCCCTTACGGTCCGCGGGCAAATGGAGCAGGACGATCGTGTCCGAACGCCCTCCCTCGGCCCGTGTGTCAGAGCCCAGGAGCAGCACGTTGAGGGGCTTCTCACTCCCGGGCGCGAACGGGTGGGCCGTGCGACCCACTCTCGGGTCGCCCGCGTGCAACAGGGCGGCGGGGACCAGGACCAGCGCCGCCGTCACCGCCGCCACCGCGCCGAGGAGAGGCCACCGGCCCGGCGGCCGGTGGCCACGCCCCCGCCTCCTCGGCGCGTCCTCCAACCGCCCCCGCTGCCGGACGAGCGAGCCCGGCGGCTCGTGCTCCAGTTCCCGGCCGAGGCCGCGGAGGAGTTCCAGGTCGTCCACGGTCATGCCTCCTCACGCATCGGATTGGTGTCACCGAGGGTCGCGCGCACCTTGCGGCGGGCCCGGTTCAGGCGCGAGCGAACCGTCCCGACGGGGATGCCGAGGGCCTGCGCCACCTCCTCGTACGTGAGGTCGCCCCACGCGAACAACAGCAGGACGTCCAGATCCCGGCGGGACAGCTTGGCGAGCGCCTCGGCCAGCAGCGGTCGTACCGCCGTCGCCGTCACCCCGGCCTCCACGCGCTCGGCCGGCCCCTCCTGCGGCCCGTCCACCGGGCTGCGGCGCAGCGCCCGGTAGCGGGCCGCCTCGCTGCGGTGGTGCCGGGACACCAGCTTCGTCACGATGCCGAACAGCCATGGCCGCGCGTCCCGATGCGCCTGGTCGTACCGGTGCCGTTTGCTGAACGCCGCCAGGAAGGTGTCGCCGACGACGTCCTCGGCCGACTCCGGGCCGAGCCGCCGGGACACGTACCGGTACAGCATCGCCGCGTACCGGTCGAACAGCGCCGCGAACGCCTCGGGGTCGTCGAGCGACCGCGCGACGAGATCGGCGTCGCACTCCCCCACCGCCCGGTCGGGGGCCGCGCCCGCGGCGCGGGCACCGGCTGGGGGTGCGGTCATTGAGGGAACCATGGCATGCGGACCGGCCTTCCCGTCGAGGACGTGTTGTCCGGTGTCTCTCCACAACCCCCGGCCCGGGTTCACGGGCAGGCCCCATGCCATGATCACTAATGCATAACGAAGCGAACCTTCCCGCTAAACTGCGCATCCTCCGGGGTGGACGGGGATTGACTGTGCGGGGGGACGACCGCGCAGGTGGGGACGGCGCCTCGGGTCGGCCGCGCCGGGACGGCGCGAGCCGGGCGAGACCGCTCCGTCCGCGGGTCGAGGCGAATCGAGGAGGGTCTGGCCGTGGACGACGCCCAGCGGGAACCGGAGCACGCGGACCGCACGGAGCCTCCCCGGGACGAGCCCGCCTCCGGCGTGACGGACGCCCCGGACACGGCGGAGGAGACCACCGGCGATTCCGCCGTGGACGCCACCGGTGTGATCGCGGAGGACGAGCCGTCCCGCGCGCCGGAACCCGAGCCCGTGCGAACCGCCACGGCCGAGTTCCGTGTCCCGGGGCCCACCGAGCCGGACGCGGCTCCCGCCGCGACGCGGGGCGGCCCCGACGAGCCGTCCGCCGCCAGGGCCGCCGCGCTGACCAGGCCGGACATCTCCGTCCGCCCGTCGGCCACGCCCACCGTTCGCGACATCCCCCTGCCCGCCAAGGCCGAGCCCGAGCCCGGCGGCGAGGACGAGTCCGCGGGCGGCGCGGCCGAGGACGCGGAGCCGGACGCCGAGTCCCGGGCCGTCGAAGAGCAGGCCACCGAAGAGCAGGCCGTTGCAGAGCAGGCCGCCGAAGCCCGGCCCGCCGAGGAAGCCGCCGAGGTCCCACCCGTCTCCGCCGCTCCGGAGCGTCCGGCGGGAGCCGCGGGGCGCTGGGAGGCCACTCCCCTGGCGCCTTCCGCACCGGCCGCGGAGTACGAGGACGAGGACGCGACCGAGCCGGGCGCGCAGGTGGAACCGCCACCGGACGAACCAGCGGATGCCGAAGGCGTCCCGTCGCCCGCGGAGGCCGGCCAGGCGCCGCCCGAACCCGCCGAACCCCAGGAGAGCGAGCCGGAGCACACCGCCCCTGACCTGGACCAATGGGAGCAGATGCTCGCCGAGTCCCGGGCGCCCGGGCCCGAGCAGGCGTCGGCGTCGGCGGGCGCGTGGACGGCCGAGCCCGTCCAGGAGCGGGACGTCCCCGCAGAGCAGGCGTCACCGGAGCACGACCTCCCAGCACCCACCGGGTCCTGGGAATCCGAGCCCGAGCCGGCCCCGCGCCGGGAGGGCCCCTGGGAAGCCGCTCTGCCGCAGGCCCCGCCGGAACAGGTCGCGCCCCATCCTGAACCCCCAGTACAGGCGGGTCCCTGGGAAGCCGCCCTGCCCCAGGCACCACCCCAACAGACCCCACGCGAACAGGTCGCGCCTCGCCACGAGCCCCAGGCCCCGGCGGGACCGTGGGAAGCTGCCCTGCCCCAGGCGCCACCCCAACAGACCCGGCGCGAACAGGTCGCGCCTCGCCACGAGCCTCAAGCCCCGGCGGGTCCCTGGGAAGCCGCCCTGCCCGAGGCACCACCCCAGCAGACCCCGCCCGAGCAGGCCGCGCCTCGCCACGAGCCCCAGGCCCCGGCAGGGCCCTGGGAGGCCGCCCTGCCTCAGGCGCTCGCGCCCGGCCGGAGCGCGCCCCCGCAAGGTGAGCAGCGCGCGCCCGCCGGGCCGTGGGAGGCGGCGGCGCCGCACGCGGACGAGTGGGCCGGAACGGAGGCGCCCGGACATCCGGGAACGCGATCCTCCGGACAGTGGACGGTGCCCTGGGAAGGGCAGGCGGGTGCGCCTCCCGCGCGACCCGCGACACCCGCGCCCCCCAGGGCCGGAGCCGGGGCGCACCGGCCTCGCGGCAAGCGGCGGCGGGGACTGATCTCCGTCCTCGTCGTGCTCGTGCTGGTGGTGGGCGCCGTGGTGGCACAGTTCGTGCGGCCCGTCCCGGACCCTGCCGTCAAGCTGACGATCGGGACGTCCGCGCACAAGTTCCCTGGCGCGGCGCCCACGCTGCCGTGGCCCGCGCAGGGCCAGTCGGTCGTCACCGTTGACGGGCTCGGGACGATGGGGGCGTCCGGGGGGTCGGCGCCCACGCCGACGGCGAGCGTGGCGAAGGTGATGACGGCCTACGTCTACCTGCGCGACCATCCGCTGCGGGCGGGCGAGCCGGGGCCGGTGCTGACGGTGTCGCCGCAGGCGGCGGCGCAGATCCCGGCGCGGCGCAAGCGCGGGGAGTCGCTGCTCGGGGTGACCGCGGGCCAGCGCCTCCCCCAGCGCAAGTTCCTCGAGGCCCTGATGATCATCTCCGCGAACGACGTGGCGCACGAGCTGGCCCGGTGGGACGTGGGGAACGAGCCCGCGTTCGTGGCGAAGATGAACGCCACCGCGCGCTCGCTGGGGATGACGAACACCACCTACACCGATCCGAGCGGCTACGACTCCGGGACGGTGAGCACCGCGGCCGACCAGGTGAAGCTGCTGCGCGCGGCGATGGACGTCCCGGCGTTCGCGGAGATCGTGAACAACCGGGCCTATGTCCCCGAAGGCGGCGGCGCGGCGCGGCCGGGCGGGAACATCCTGCTGGGGCAGTACGGCGTGGTGGGCGGCAAGACCGGCTACACCGACGCGGCCGGCGGCAACTTCGTGTTCGCGGCGCGCAAGCGGGTGGCGGGCGTGCCGACGCTGATCGTGGGCGCGGTGATGGGCCAGCGGTCCACGAGCGCCATGGCCGCGGTCACCGCCGGGGGGCAGCTGGTCGCGGCGGCGGAGTCGTCGCTGACGGCGGTGACGCTGGCGCGGGCGGGCGCGCGGGTCGGCCGGGTGGACGACGGGCTCGGCGGCGGAGCGCCGCTGCGCGCCGCGTCCAACGTGACCGTGGTCGGCTGGCCCGGGCTGACCGTGCCGGTCGGGGTCGAGGGCGACCCGCCCCGGACCGGCGGGCGCGGTGACCGGGCCGGCGCCGTCACGACCGGCGCGGGCAAGGTCCCCCTCGAACTGGACGGGACGCTCGGCGGGCCGTCACCGCTCAAGCGGCTGACGCGCCTCGGCTGACCTTCCCCGGCCGTACCGCCCGGCCGGACGCGACCCCGGGCGGGGCGCGACGCCGGGCCGTGCGGCCGGACGCGTGCCGGGTCGGGGAGACCGCCGCCGGCGTGGCCGCTCAGGTGCGCCGGGCGCTCGGCCCGGCGAGCGCGGCGGCGGCGCCGAGGCCCGCGTAGACGAGGCCGGTCGCGTACCGCTGCCGCCGCCGGAAGGCGGGGCGCTCGCGCAGCCACGTGCCGATCGACCCGGCGGCGAGCGCGTACACGATGTCGCTCAGCAGGCCGACCAGCACCAGGACGACGCCCATCACGGCGATCTGGAGCGGCACGCGACCGGCGTCCTGGTCCACGAACTGCGGCAGGAAGGCGAGGAAGAACAGCACGACCTTGGGGTTGAGGACGTTCACCAGCACGCCGTCGAGGTAGACGCGGTGGAGCGGCCGGGGCCGCAGCCGTGGCTCGTCCTCGCCGTCGCCGGCGCGGAACGTCCGGTAGGCGAGGAAGAACAGGTAGGCGGCGCCCGCGTAGCGCAGGAAGCCGAACGCGGTGGCGGACGCGGCGACGACCGCCGACAGCCCGGCGGCGGCCGCGGCGATGTGCACGAGCGTCCCGGTCTCGACGCCGAACGCGGACGCGATCCCCGCGCGGCGGCCCTCCCCGACGGCGCGGGTGGTGATGTACAGGTGGTTGGGGCCGGGAATGGCGACCAGCGTCAGCGTCGCCAGCAGGAAGAGCAGCGGATTCGTCACCGGAGGTACGCTACGGCGCCGATGGTCCACCCTGGGAGGGCCAATCGGGGCCGCGATGCCAGGACCAATCGGGCGGCCCGTGTCAGGACGCCGCCGTCGCCCGCGCGCCCGCGAGCACCAGCCGGCCGGACGTGCGGACCACCGCGGCGACCTCGTCGGCGGGTCGGTGCAGCGAGGCCAGGCTGACCATCGCGGCGAGCAGGACGTGACCGAGGACGACCGCCACGTCGTCGCGCGCGGGCACCGGCTCGCCGACCGCGGCGGACAGCCGGTCGCGCGCCGACAGGAACAGCGCGGTGCGGGCGTCGTCCACGCTGGGGTCACCGCGGGTCACGGCCTGCACGATGGCGGAGGTGAGGGCGGGCTCGCCCGCCGCGACGTACACGAGCCGCTCCAGCAGCGCGGTGAGCCGCTCGGCCGGGGTGTCGCCGGCCGCGAGCGCGTCGATGTCGCGGGTGGCGCGCTGCGCCCAGGTCGCGGCGACCTCGGTGAGCAGGTGGTCCTTGGTGGCGAAGTAGCGGTAGACGGTCGCGCGGGCGACTCCGGCGCGGTCGGCGACGTCGTGCATGGTGACGGCGGGATAGCCGCCGTCGAGCGCCAGCTCGCGGGCCGCGTCGATCAGCCGGTGCCGCCGGGCCTGCTGGTCCCTGGTCAGCGTCCGCGTGACGGTGAACCGCGCATCGCCGCTCAAAACGCCTCCTCGCTGTGGCCGCCCCCATTGTTCCGCACCCGCCGCCGATTCGCTGGCCGCTCCGCTCGGTTCAGGGCGATGTGGGAGGTCGTCCCCCTACGGGAGACCGGCCCGGCGCCCGTCGCAGTCCTCCCCCTGACGCGGGACGGGGGCTCGCTCTCAAGGCCAGGCCGTCCGTGCCCGGACGCCGGACCAGCCCGTGAGGTCCTTCCGGCCGTCGTGGACACCGGAAAGACCGGAAAGTCCGTGCGGGCGGATCCGGGGAAGGCGGGGCCGAAGCGAGCTCCGGCGTGGCCGGAAGAGGCCGGGCGACGTCGAGCTCGGCCGGGAGGACCGTCCTAGGGGTTCTCCGCCACCGCCGGGCGCGGCTTCTTCTCCGGGTCGGGGAAGTCGAACGAGCCCAGCCGCAGGGCCAGGACCTCCATCGCACCGACGACGACCACGAACGCGACGGCCAGCAGGCCGACCTTCTTGCGGTTCACTCCCCGCACACTCCTTCAAACCCCCAGTAAGCTTGAGAAAAATAGCACAAGGCGTCGAAATAGGTACGTCCTTTTCCCCGAGAAAGGGACGTACCCCCGAAAGGGCTCCAGGCGGCTCGTGAAAACGGGGCCCACGGGCGTCCTCAACCGGACAGACCACTCCGGCCCGGACACCTTCCGGACGCGTTACCGTCCGCCTTGAAGGAGGGGTTCCCATGCCTCAACGGCGAGGCGCGCCGGTCTCCGACGCCGAGGCCCTCGGCCGCGCGGACGCGCACGCCCGCGGCATCCCCCACGACCGGCTGGAACGGCTGCGGAACAGGACACCGGTGGTGTGGCTGGCCGGCCGGCCGGACGGCCGCCCGGGTTCATGGGCCGTGCTGCGCTACGCCGACGTCCGCTACGCCCTCCTGCATCCCGAACTGTTCGCGCCCGAGCGCGACGGCGTGCTGCACGGCCCCCTGGACGGCGACCTCGACGACGGCGCCGAGCCCCCGCCGCAGACGCTGCTCGACATGGACCCGCCCGCGCGGGCGATGCTCGACCGCGTCCCCGACGGCGAACCCGTCGACTTCGTCACGCAGGTCGCCGCGGACCTGCCCGAGACCGTCCGCAACACGCTGGGCGGCGGGCTCCACGCGCTGCTGCGCCACCCCGCCCAGTACGAGCGGCTCCGGCAGCGCCGCTGTGACGAACGCCTCCTCGACAGCGCCGTCGAGGAGATGCTGCGCTGGTGGACGCCCGTGGCGCAGGTGGGCCGCACCGTGCGGCGCGCCGCCGTCCTGGGCGGCGTCCCGCTGCTGGCGGGCGAGCGCGTCGCGTTGTGGCTCGCCTCCGCCAACCACGACGAGGAGATCTTTCCCGACCCCGGCCGGTTCGTGCCCGAGCGCTTCCTCACCGACCGGCCCCGGGCCGGCGGCGCGGGCGCGGCCGGCCCCGGACGCGGCGGCCCGTCCCGCGCGAACCGCCGTCACCAGCGGGAGCAGCGCGTCCGGCCGCACCTGTGCTTCGGCCATGGGGACCGCGCCTGCCTCGGCGCCCGGTTGGCCCGGGTACATCTGCGCGCCCTCCTCGTGGCGATCCTGGAACGACCGGGGCGTGCCGCCGCCGCGGGAGAGCCGGTAATGTTGCGGTCAACTGCCCGCCACGGTTTCGAACGCCTGCCGTTTCGCTGGACCGGCTGACCGCGGGGAGAGCGCCAAGCGCAGTCGACACGACCGCGGCCCCGGGCCGCAGGTCGGCCGTCCCCTGAGACGGCCTGGAGACACCCCGCCGTTTACGATCTTGACCATTCGCTGAACGTTCGCTGGAACTCCGCCGAACGTCGGCGGAGTTGAACCTGTACACGCCCTTGGGGCGGCGTGCATCCGCCAGAGGGGGCCGGGTAGTGGGACTGACGAGCTGGGGGCTGCTCGTTCTGCTGACGGCGGTCGTGGCCTGCTGCCTCGCCGCGACCGTCTGGGCGTGGCCGCGCGTGTCGTCCGGCGGGCCCCGCGCCGTCGCGGCGCGCCTCCTGATCCTCGTCGGCTGCCAGCTCGCCGTGATGCTGACGCTGGTCACCGCGCTGAACAGCTACTACCAGTTCTACGGGACGTGGAAGGACCTCGCGACCGCCGCGGGCGGCACGTCGCAGGTGCGGCCCAAGGGACCGCCGAACGCGCACGTGGCCGCGGCGACCCAGGTCGTCCGGCAGGTGCGGTCGAGCCTGGGACCCGGCCGCAACGGCAAGCACGTGCCGCGCCGGGACGGCCAGGTCGAGCACCTCGACATCCGCGGCATCCGGACCGGCATCTCCTCCCAGGCGTTCATCTACCTCCCGCCGCAGTACTTCCAGCCCGCCTTCGCGTCCCGGCGCTTCCCGGTCGTGCTGCTGATCGCCGGCTACCCCTCCACCGACCGGAAGATCTGGATCAAGAAGGGGCACATCCCGCAGGACGCGGCGCGGGCCGCCACCACCGGCGAGCTCCAGCCGATGATCTACGTGATGATGCGGCCCACCGTCGAGGACGGCTGGGACACCGAGTGCGCCGACGTGCCGGGCGGGCCGAAGGTCGAGTCGTTCTTCGCCCAGGACGTGCCCGAGGCGATCACCACGACCTACCGCGCGGCGTACGGCCGCAAGGGCTGGGGCGTCGCCGGCTACTCCACCGGCGGCTACTGCGCGACCAAGCTGGCCCTGCTGCACTCCGACACCTTCTCCGCCGGGGCGAGCCTGGCCGGCCACTTCGACGCGATCCAGGACACCACGACCCGCGACCTGTACGGCGGCAGCAAGGTGATCCGGCGCTCCAGCGACCTGATCTGGCGGCTGCAGAACCTGCCGCAGCCGCCGGTGTCGATCCTGGTCGCCTCCGCGGACGTGGGCGAGAAGACCTTCCCGCAGGCACAGAAGTTCATGGCCGCGGCGCGCCCCCCGCTGGTGGTCGACAAGGTGCTGCTGCCGACGGGCGGTCACAACTTCAAGACGTTCCGCCGGTACATCCCGCCGGCGATGCGATGGCTGAGCGCCCGGCTCCGGGGGGAATGACATGGAACCGACGAGCATGACGTTCCTCGTCCTCGTCTGCGGCGCGGCCGTCGCCTGCGTCGCCGCGGTCGTCGTGCTGTGGCCGCGCGTCGCGGGCACCGGGCACCGGGCGCTGCTCACCCGGTCGGGGATGCTCGTGGCCGCGCAGGCGTCGCTGACGACGGTGGTCGTCCTGCTCGCCAACAGCCATTTCGTGTTCTACGCCACCTGGAACGACCTGTTCGGCAGCGACGTCGTGAAGGTCAAGGTCAACCAGGTGCAGCCGAGCCGGGGCGAGGACTCCAAGCCGTCCGACCTGGTCCACCACGCCACCACCGACCTCGCCCCGCGGCGCCGGGACGGCCACGAGCACGGCGTCCGGCGCGACGGGCGGGTGGACCGGCTGGAGATCCGCGGCCCGCGCAGCGGGCTGAACGCCGAGGCGTACGTCTACCTCCCCCCGCAGTACTTCCAGCCCGCGTACGCCAAGAAGCGGCTGCCCGTGCTGGTCCTGATCTCCGGCGGGGCGTCCGACGACAAGATGGCCTGGCTCCGGCAGGCGCGGCTGCCCGAGGAGGTCGGGAGGGCGGAGCCCAAGGGCCGCATCCAGCCGCTCGTCTACGTGATGCTCCGGTCGGCGCGCGGGCTCACCCCGACGCCGCCTTCCCCGGGCGAGGGCCCGGGGAAGGTGTCGGGCGGCGCGGCGGGCCGCGGGGCGCCGCACGGCCGCTCGCACGGCGCCCGCAACCCGTTGTGCATCGACGCGCCCGGCCGGCCCGGCGGCCAGCCCGAGGCGTTCTTCGCCCAGGACCTGCCGCTCGCGCTCGCGGGCGCCTACCCCGGGCGGCTGCCGGAGACCCGCAAGGGCTGGGGCGTGGCAGGGTTCGCGACGGGCGGGCACTGCGCCGCCCGGCTCGCGATGCTGCACTCCGACCGGTTCATCGCCGCCGCGAGCATCAACGGCCAGTTCAACACCCCCACCGACGGCGGCACCGCCGCCCCGGCGGCCGACCCGTACGGCGCCAGCCGTCCCTTCCGGCTGGACAACGATCTGTTGTGGCGGCTGGAGCACGTGACGCCGCCGCCGGTGGCGGTGCTGACCGCGGCCAGCTCGGACGGTACGGACGCCCAGCAGGCCGAGCGGTTCGTCGCGCTCGCCAAGCCGCCGATGAGCGCGGAGAAGACCGTGTTCCCCGGCAACCTGGGCACGCTGAAGCAGTGGCGGTTCCACCTGGCCCCGATCCTGGAGTGGCTCAGCGCCCACCTTCGCGGAGAGTAGGACAGCGGGCCGCGCCGCCTCCACGGAGCGCTACCTCCCCAGGAGTAGGCGCGCGCACTCCCCGGGGCCGACGTGGAACCTCCCATCCATGTCCTAACGTGCTGGGGTGAGCAGTTCCCCGCCCCGCGCTCCGGTCCGGCCCGGCTGGCCGCGGCCCGTCGATTGGCCCGTATGGGTCGTCCCGCTGATTCTGGCGCCCGTCCAGGTCTTCGGGTCGCTGGCGGGCCGGCCCGGCGGGGAGGGCGGCGGGCCGTGGCGTCACGGCGATGCGGACGGCGGTGTCCGGCACACCCCCTATGGCAGCACCCACATGGACGTGCTGGGCATCGTGCTGCTGTTGGCGGGTCCCGCGCTGCTGCTGCTGCGCCGCCGCCATCCGGTGGTCACGCTCGTCGCCACGGGCGTCATCACGGGCCTGTACTTCCTGCGCGCCTACCCCTATGGCCCGGCGCCCTTCGCCGTCGGCGTCGCCATGCTGGCCGCCGTGACGGCCGGGCACCGGCTGGTGGCCTGGGCCGGGACGGGCGCGGCGCTCACCGCCTACTTCGCCCTCACCTCGGTCATCGGCCTGCCGATGGACCGGCGCGGCGAGAGCGGGCACGTGTTCCCCGTCGAGCGGCCGAGCCTGCCCGGGACGGGGTTCGTCGTCGGCTGGGCCCTCGTGGTCCTGGTCACCGCCGAGCTGATCCGCATGCGCCGGCAGAAGGTGGCCGAGACCGCCCGCACCCACGCCGAGGAGGAGCGCCGCCAGGCCAGCGAGGAGCGGCTGCGGATGGCCCGCGAGCTGCACGACGTCCTCGCCCACAACATCTCGATGATCAACGTGCAGGCGGGCGTGGCGCTGCACCTGATGGACGAGCGGCCCGAGCAGGCCCGCACGGCGCTCGCCGCCATCAAGGAGGCCAGCAAGGAGGCGCTCACCGAGATGCGCGGCGTGATCGGCGCGCTGCGGGCCCAGGGTGAGAGCGCGCCGCGCGCCCCGACCGCCGGGCTCGACCGGCTGGAGGACCTGCTCGCCCGCGCGCGGTCGGCGGGCCTGGCGGTGCGGGCCGAGATCACCGGCGACCGGCGGCCGCTGCACGCCGGCACCGACCTCGCCGCGTTCCGGATCGTCCAGGAGTCGCTCACCAACGTCACCCGGCACGCCGGCCCCGGGCCGGTGACGGCGCGGGTCGGCATCGCCTACGGTGAGCACGAGATCGTCGTGCTCGTCGAGGACGACGGCCGGGGCGTGTCCCTGCTGGACGACCACCCGGGCGGCAGCGGCATCCGCGGCATGCGGGAGCGGGCGGCGGCGCTCGGCGGCGCGTTCGAGGCCGGGCCGCGCGAGGGCGGCGGGTTCCGCGTCCGCGCCGTCCTGCCCCTCGACGGCGACCGGGCGGACGGCGCGCCGCTCGGCGAGCGGGCCCCATGACCGCCCCGGAGGGCACGGCGACGCGGAGGACTCACGATGATCGGGGACACACGATGATCAAGGTGGTGCTGGCGGACGACCAGGTGCTCGTCCGCGCGGGCTTCCGGGCGCTGCTGGACGCGCAGGACGACATCGAGGTCGTCGGCGAGGCGGGCGACGGCGAGGAGGCCGTCGCATTGGCGGCCCGGCTGCGGCCCGACGTCATTCTCATGGACATACGCATGCCCGGTCTGGACGGGCTCTCCGCCACCCGCCGGATCGCCTCCGACCCGCGGCTCGGCGACGTCCGCATCGTGATCCTCACCACGTTCGAGCTCGACGAGTACGTGTTCGAGGCGCTGCGCGGCGGCGCCGGCGGCTTCCTGGTCAAGGACACCGAGCCGGTCGAGCTGATCCACGCCGTGCGGGCGGTGGCGGCCGGGGACGCGCTGCTGTCGCCCAGCGTCACCCGGCGGCTGATCGCCGAGTTCGCCGCGCGGGCCAAGGAGCCCGCGCCGTCGCCGCGGCTGAACGCGCTCACCGACCGGGAGCGGGAGGTCATGTCGCTGGTCGGCGAGGGCCTGTCGAACGAGGAGATCGCGGGCCGCCTGGTGGTCAGCCCGGCGACCGCCAAGACCCATGTGAGCCGCACCATGGTCAAGCTCGGGGCGCGCGACCGCGCCCAGCTCGTGGTGTTCGCCTACGAGTCGGGTCTGGTCAAACCGGGCTGGCTCCCCTAGAAATCCTCGCTCCGGTGCGATTCCCCGGCACCGGCGCACGGTGGCGTGGCAGGCTGGGACGCACAGGCCGTCACCGACGCGAAGGAGTCCGGTGCCGAACGCCACGAGGATCCTCGCGGTCGACGACCGCGAGGAGAATTTGGTCGCCCTCACCGCGGTGCTCGACGCCCTTCCCGTGGAGGTCGTCCCCGTCTCCTCCGGCCGGGCGGCCCTGAAGGAACTGCTGAACGACGATTTCGCGCTGATCCTGCTCGATGTCGTGATGCCGGACATGGACGGTTTCGAGACCGCGGGCCACATCAAGGCCCGGCCGCGCACCCGCGACGTCCCGATCATCTTCCTCACCGCGGCGGGCGAGGCCGGCCGGCAGGCGCTGCGCGGCTACGCGGCGGGCGCGGTCGACTACCTGACCAAGCCGTTCGACCCGTGGCTGCTGCGCGCGAAGGTCTCGGTGTTCGTCGACCTGCACCGCCGCAACCTGGAACTGCGGCGGCAGGCCGCGCTGCTGCGCCAGACGCTGGCCGGAGCCGACGCCGGCCCGGTCGACGGCGCCGAGGGCTGGGAGCGGATGCTGCGCTCCCTCGACGAGCGGCTCGTCAAGGTCGAGGGCGAGGTGGCCCGGATGCGCTCCGGCGAGGCCGCCGACCCCGGCCTGCTCGACGACCATGTCGCCGCGCTGCGCCTCGCCCTGGACGCGCTGTCCCACTGATCCGGGGCGGTCCCGCTCAGGTCCGCGGGTCCGGTGCGACGCTCAGGGCCGCGGCGACCGGCCGGGCGGCGCCCGGCGGTTCCGCCATCGCCCCCGCCTGCAGCTTGTGCCGCAGGATCAACGCCCCGGCCAGCACCGCGGCGATCACCAGCAGCACCGCGACCGTGACCACCAGCAGGGTCCTGCGCCGCTCGTTCCGCCCGCCGTGGGAACCGCTGCGGGACGCCCCCTGAGAGGCCCCGTGAGAGGCGCCGTGAGAGGCGCCGTGGAGGGCGTCGTGGCGGGCGGGCTCGTGCACGGGCGGGGGCTGCTGCCAGGGCGTGAACTGCTGCCGCTGCTCCCACGGCGGCGGCGTCTGCGGGGCGGGCCCCGGCGGCCGTGCCGGGGGCGGTGCCCAGTCCGTCTCCAGCAGCGTCCGCGAGCCGTCGTCCGCGCCGGAACCGGGGCGGCCCGTGTCCGGGTGGCGCCCGTTCGAGGTGTCCTGCCGGGTGATCGCCTCGAGTTCCGCCGGGTCCAGGACGGTCTCCGCCGCGTCGTCGCCCCGCTCTCCCGGGCGGCCGTCTCGCCGGCGGCCGGGCAGGTGGCGTCCGGACGGCTCGTCGGTCACGGTGGCGTCGGCGCTCGTCGCGGGCGCGGGCGGCGGCCGCCGGACCG
>NZ_CAACVB010000088.1 GCF_900659635.1 Actinomadura roseirufa
GCGCAAAAAGCTGTTCAACCGCCACCACGCCAAAGTTCGCGCACTCGGAGAACAGGGCGCCGCCACCCTCAAACGCTGGCACATCCTCCGCCACGCGCGTTGCTCACCCGCCCGGCTGACCGCCATCGTCCAGGCGATTCTCGCTCTGCACCATCACACCAACTGAGGTTGGAAAGAGCTCAGAAACTGGGGGTGATTTGGGGATCGTTCCGCGCCGGGAACGTCGCCGGACCCGCCCGCGCGCATGCGGCGGCAGACCATTGCCAAGCTTTTGAGGAGCCGTTACCCGCGTCCAGAGTCCCGACGCGAACGGGCGGCGGACGGCTGCGAAACGATCACATGACGACCGGAACCGGCGCGGTATCTCAGGCCGTGATGGTCAGTGGTCCAGGGCGTCGTCGATCGCGCGGAAAGTGGGGCACGGCCAGCGCGACATGCAGGCGCGGCAGCGCCGGATGGGCCGGTCGGGATCGCTGGTGATGCCGCCGGACGCCTGCGGGCGGTGCAGGTCGAGCAGGCGGACGCCCAGTTCCGCGAACACGATGACCTCGTCGCGGGCACCGGCGAGGAAGGCGAGGTCCTCGCGGGAGAGCCGCGCCCTGACCGGGACGACGCCGTTCTGGTTCACCAGGCGGGACAGGTACCGCATCGGCGCCCGCCAGGACGTGGACTTCTCAGAACGCGCGCGGATCGTCTCAAGACGTTCGCGCAGCCGTTTGTCCCTCGGGTCGGGTGTCTGGTCGGCTTTCATGCGCGGGTGCACGCGCTCAGCCTCCCCTAAACCACGGCGCCGCGAGGCTGAACCGCGCAGATCGTCACGGCCTCCCGGGCCGCCCGTCCGGCCGTCGACGGGGGCAATACAGGACCTAGTTCGCAAAGCGTATGAGCAGGTCAGGGCGGTGGCGCGCCCTGAACGCGCCCGCGCCACACGGGACTTGGTGAACTGTCTGGCCCGTCGGCCTTCGGCGAGATAGTGTGCCGACGTGGAGCTAAATGTCTCGACCGCGTCTCAAGGCGGTCACGCCGTCGTCACGGCGACCGGCGAGCTCGACCTGTACACCGCGCCCCGGCTGCAGGCCGCCCTGGCGGGCCTGCTCCGCGGGGACGTCGACCGCGTGGTGGTCGACCTCAGCGGTGTCGAGTTCTGCGACTCGACCGGCATGAACGTGCTGCTCGCGGCCATGAAGCGGCTCAAGGAACAGGGCGGCTCACTCGAACTGGCCGCCCCCCGCCCGGCCGTGCGGCGGATCCTCCAGGTCACCGGGCTCGACACCGTCTTCACCGTGTGCGACGCGGCCCCCGCCCTGGACGCCGGCTGACCCCGCCCCCGACCCCCCCGCCCCAGCGGCCCGGAGGCGACCTCCCCCACCGCCACCCTCTCACCAGCACCCACAAAGCACACCTAAGCACGCAACCCCGAACGCCTACCGCCGCGCCCCAAACACCCCACCCAAGCCGCCGGCCAGACGACCCCGTAGGCCGCCCTGCTCCCACCAGGGCGCTCCCGGAGCGCCCTCGACCGGACACGCATTCAACTCGCCATGGCAGCGCTCACCAGGCCGTGAGCCCAGAAGAACTCGACCACCAAGCAGCGTTCGCACAACGAGCGGCAGCACAGCCGTCACGTCGAACGAGGGTGAAGGAGCGACATCGGCCTGGGAGGTGGTGGAGCGACCTCGGCCGTCACGCGGGCGCGCTACCTGACCGGCGGGGCGACGCCGAAGGCGAGCCCCGCCGGGAAGATCGCGAAGCGATTCGCGCCCGCACAAGGACGGTCACGGTCCGAGCCGCCAGGCGAGGAACGTGGGCCGGTCTTGCAATGAACACGACTACGATCGCGGGCATGGACGAGGTAGCGGTGATCATCCCGGCCAAGGACGAAGCCGATCGCATCGCGGTCACCGTCAAGGCGGCGCGGGAACTGCCCGGCGCCGGGCTGGTCGTGGTGGTCGACGACGGTTCGTCCGACGGTACGGGGGCGGCCGCCCGGCAGGCGGGGGCGCGGGTCGTGCGGCACAGCCGCAACCGGGGCAAGGGCGCGGCGATGGAGACCGGTGCGGAGGCCGTCCGGCTGCTGGACGAGGACGGCGGCCGGCCGCGCCACCTGCTGTTCCTGGACGCCGACCTCGCCGAGACCGCGGGCGAGGCGGCGCCGCTGGTCACGCCGGTGGTGGACGGCACGGCCGACATGACGATCGCGGTGTTCTCCGCCACCGTGAAGCTGGGCGGGCACGGGTTCGTGGTCCGGTTGTCGCGTGACGGGATCAGGCGCGCCACCGGGTGGGCGGCCACCCAGCCGCTGAACGGGCAGCGCTGCCTGACCCGGGCGGCGTTCGAGGCGGCGCGTCCGCTCGCCGCGGGGTTCGGTGTGGAGACCGCGCTGACCATCGACCTGTTGCGCAAGGGGTTCCGGGTGACGGAGGTCGAGGTGCCGCTGGCGCACCGCGCGACCGGGACGGACTGGCGCGCGCAGGTGCACCGGGCGCGGCAGTTCCGTGACGTGGCCAGGGCGCTGGCCGTCCGCGAGCCGGTGGTGGCCGGGCAGATCGCGCGCGTGCGCGGCCGGCGGTCATGACCCGTCCCGGCCCAGGCGTGTCGCGCGCGGGCCGGCGAATCCCCCCGGACGAGGAGTCCCCGCCCGTGCCGACGGCGCGGGCGGCGGACGGGCGCCGGTTCGGGGTCGCCGGGCTGGTGGGGATGGGCGGCGGGGTCGTCTGTTTCCTGGTGACGGCGCTGCTCGGTCCGTCGGTGTTCGAGCCGCGGCTGGCGGGCACGGCGGGGGAGCCGCCCTATTCGCTGCACGCCCATCCGTCGCCGTATCTCGCGGTCGGGCTCGTCGTGGTGGGTGTCGCGGCGAGCGCGGCGGGGCTCGCGCTGTGCTTCGCGGGCGTCCGCCGGGGCTGGCGGGTCCGGGCGCTGCCGCTGGCCGCCGCGGGGCTGCTCGCCGCCGTCGCGTTCCTGTTCCTGCCGCCCGTCGGGTCCGCCGACCACCTGAACTACGCGTCGTACGGGCGGATGGTGGTGACGGGCCATGACCCGTACGTCACCAGTGCCGCCGACCTGCCCGCGGATCCGGTCGCCGGGGCGCCGGAGGAGTGGCGGACGACGCCGTCGGTGTACGGGCCGATCGCGACGGCGCAGCAGGCGTTCGCGTCGTGGGCCGGCGGCCGGTCGGTGCGGCTGACGGTGTTCGCGCTGTCGGCCGTCAACGTGCTCGCGTTCGCGCTGACGGCGCTGGTGTTGCACCGGACGGCGCGGAGCGAGGGCCGGCGGGTCCGCGCCGCGCTGCTCTGGACGTGCAACCCGCTGGTGCTGTTCCACCTGGTCGGCGGGGCCCACAATGACGTGCTGGCGATCGCGCCGATGGTCGCGGCGGTCGCTGTGTTCGGCGGCCGGACGTCCGGCCGGTGGCGGGCGCTCGCGGCTGGGGCGCTGGCCGGCGCGGGAGCGGCGATCAAGCTGCCCGCCGTGCTGGTGGGCGTGGGCCCCGGATGGGTGCTGCTGCGCGAGGCGTGGCGGGGTGGGGACCGGCGCCGCGCGCTCGGTGGTCTCGCCGCGCTGGCGGCGGGCGCCGCGGCGGTGCTCGCCGCCGCGTACGCGCCGGCCGGGCCGCACGCGCTCGACCAGATCGACCGCGCGAGCGGCATGGTCTCGTTGGCGACGCCGTGGCATCTGGTGGACGTGCTGCTCGGCCCCGGCGGGCAGCGCACCGTCATCAAGATCGGCGCGGCCGTCCTGACGCTGGTGCTGTTCGTGCTGCTGGCGCGCGCGCTGCCCAGGGAGGAGCAGGACCATCGCCGGGTGGCGGCGGCGCTCGTGCTGGCCTGGCTCTTGGCCGCGCCTTACGAGCTTCCCTGGTACGACGGGTTCGGGTGGGCGCTTCTGGCGCTGCTCCCCTGGACGCGGTTCGACTGGGTCCTGCTCGTCCACACCACCGCGCTCAGTTTCGCCTATCTGCCCGCGCGCGCGCCCAAGCTCATAGACATGCCGGACGATCTGTCCTGGATGTTCACGACCGTTCGGCCGACGGTGATTCCGTGGGTTCTGACGGTGCTTCTGGTACTTCTGGCAGTGCTGTGCCGGCGTCCAGGTCCAGTTCCAGGGAGCGGAGGCCCGCCGCGAGCATCAGCGGCGTCGCCAGGCTGAACGCCACCGACAGGATGACCAGGCCGGAGTCGTTCGCCAGCGTGCCGATGACGCCGACCGCCAGCGCGCTGAGCAGCGCGGCGCGCATCGTGAGGCTGTGCTCGTAGGCGCGGTGCAGCAGTGACGCCCGCCACCGCGTGGGACGCGCCAGCACGAAGAACAGGAACCCGATCGCGGCGGCGAGCGGCACCGTGAAGGGCCAGTAGCCGAGGCTGCCGAGCATCGCGCGGAACTTGCGGGCGATGACGCCCCAGGCGTCCCCGTCCATCAGGTCCTGCCAGAACCGGCCGAGGTGCGTCGGGTTGGAGCTCTGCGCGTTCAGGTAGGAGATGAACAGCACCAGCACGGCCCCGGCCAGGCAGAACAGGCCGAGCTTCAGCGGCGAGACCCGCTGTCCCGTGACCATCATGCCGAGGACGGCGAACGCCGGCACGATCGCCAGGACGCCCCCGAAGTCGCTGCCCCAGGCGGGGAGGCCGTCGACGGCGACGGCCGCCACGCCGACCAGGACGACGACGCCGAGCGCGGCCGCCCGCCCGTCCCGGTAGGAGGTCCACCGGCCCGCCGCGCCCGGCGCGCGGGCCGCGCGCAGCGGGAACTCTGCGAGCCAGGCGCCGGTGAGCACCGCGGCGGTCGCGAACAGCGAGAACGCCTGGTTGCCGAAGCCGTAGAAACGTCCCGCGACGAGCGCGGTGTAGCCCATCAGCGTGTTCAGCTGGAGGACCGAGCCGGTCATCACGTCCAGTGCCAGCACGAGCGCGGTCGCCCCCGTGATCACCAGCCCCGGGACGAACGCCGAGCGGCGCCACGGCCCGGCCAGCGCGAGGCCCGTGAGCAGGCCGGCGAAGGCCAGCACGGTGCCGATCAGGACCGGTGTCGGGTGCGCCGCCCGCCACCATGGCAGCAGGGCGGCCAGGAACGACGCGCACGGCACCGCGCCGGCGAGCAGCGCGATCACGCGGGTGCCGCCGAGGATCCGCGTCCGCGACCGGGGGGCGCCGCCGAGCCGCCGCAGGGCCAGCGCCGCGAGCCCGTACAGCACGAGCTGTGTGACGAACAGAACCGAGTAGAACGACGTCTGGACGGCGCGGATGGCCTGGGCGGCGCGGTCCTGGTCGGCCAGCCGGTCCACGCGGGCGGCGGTGCCGCCGCCGGCGCGCTCCGACCGCCACGGCGACCCGACGGCCTCCTTGGGCTGCGGCAGGCCGAGGACCCCCAGCGTCGTCGAGGTGAGGTCGGTCAGCGTGACCAGGCCCTCGCGGCGGGTGGCGCTGGAGGTCAGCAGGCCGGGCGCGAACCCGGGCCCGCGGGCCGCCGCGACCCGCAGGTGCGGCTGGACGCCGATGTCGGAGAGCCCGGCGACCAGCACGGTCGTCCCGGCGGGGACACCGGCCAGGACCTGCGCGACGCGGCGGTCAGCGGCGGCCGCGGCGGCGGCGCGCTTGCGGTCGGCCACCGGGACCTGGTCGCCGTGCGGGTCGACGCCCGCGTCGAGGTAGGCGCGGAACATCTCGTCGACGTCCACCGCCGCGACCGGGCAGCTCGCCCAGTCGGCGGGGGTCGCCCTGTCGGGGGACGGGACGTAGCGGTCGACGCGCCCGCCGCCGTCGCCGAGGCCGAACACCGCGCCGGGGCCGACGGCCAGGGTGCAGCCGCCCGCCGCGTGGACGGCGGTCCCGAGCAGTCCGACCTCGGAATGGTAGGAGATGTCGGCGTTGTCGCTCTTGATCGCGGGCCAGCCGGGCGCGATGGCGCCGCCGGCGGGCGGCGGGCCGGTGGGCGAGGGCTGCCCGGGGACGATCGGCGCCGAGGGCAGCGCGCAGTCGCCGTGCGCCAGCCGGGCCCGCTGCCCCGCCGACAGTGTCAGCCAGCCGTCGGTCGGGCAGGTGTTGACGCGCGTCGTGCGGACGCTGAGCCCGGCGCCGGCGCCCTGGTCGGCGAGCGCCCACAGGGTGGGCGTGCGCGCCCGGTCGACGTCCTTCCACAGCAGGCCGGGCACCCCGATGATCACGACCCGCCCCCGGATCGCGGGCGCCGCCGGCGCGGCGGCGGCCTGCGCCTTCCCCGGCGGTGCCGCGAAGGGCCCGCCCAGTGTCGCCACGACGACGGCGAGGAACACGACGACCTTCGCCCCCCGCAGAGTCATGGCGTTCAGGTTACAAGAGCCTCACCGGGGCGCGGGGGCCGTCCACGGCGCGGGCCGAGCGCGGGCCGAGCGCGGGCCGAGCGCGGGCCGAGCGCGGGTCCGGTCGTACCCGTCCCGGGGACGGCCGGGCACCGGCGGTGCATATCCTTCAGGCTCGGGACGTCCCGTGTGCGGCGCCGAGCACCGGCCGAGGTCCTCTTTAGGCCAGGATGTGGGCATGCGTGGAGTCGTTGGGGCGCGCGAGGACACCGGATCGTCGCGGGCCGCGAGGCGGTGGGGGACACCGGCGGATCTGCTGATCCTGCTGGCCGGGGTCGTCGTCGTGGTGGCGGCGGTGACGCCGATCGTCACCCAGTGGCTCGGCAACCCGCCCGACCAGAGGCTCGTCGACCTGGAGGTCTACCGCGACGGGGGCCGCGCCGTCCTCCGCGAGGCGCCGCTGTACGACGTCCTCACCCAGCCGCCCCAGCTCCTGCCGTTCACCTACCCGCCGTTCGCCGCCGTCCTCGCCGTGCCGTTCACCCTGCTGCCCTGGCGCACCGCCCAGTGGACGTGGACGGTCCTGCTGTACGTGGCGCTCGCCGTCTCGGTCTGCTACGCCTTCCGTGACCTCATCCGCCGGGCCGGGCGCTGGACGCCGCTCGCCGCCGCCGTGCTGATCGCGGGCATGGCCTGGCTCGACCCCGTCCGCGACCAGGTCCGCTTCGGGCAGGTGGGGCTGTTCCTGCTCGCGCTGTGCCTCGCCGACTGCTGTACCCGCTCGGCCCGCTGGCCGCGCGGGATGCTCGTCGGCCTCGCGCTCGCGATCAAGCTGGTGCCCGGGGTCTTCCTCATCTACTTCGTCATCACCGGGCGGCGGGACGCGGCGGTCAACGCGCTGCTCACCGCAGCCGCCGCCACGCTCGGCACGTTCGCGCTGCTGCCCGCCGACTCCGCCGGCTACTGGTTCGGCGCGCTGCTGCAGGGCGGCGACCGCACCGGCGCCGTCAACGGCACCACCAACCAGGCGATCAACGGGATCGTCGCGCGGATCCTGCCCGAGGGCCCCGTCCGGTCGCTGGTGTGGCTCGTCCTCGTGCTGGTCATGGGCTACTACGGCTTCCGGTACGCCCGCCGCGCCACGCTCGCCGCGGACCGGCTGGCCGGCGCCCGGCCGCTGCCGACCGGGCCGGTCGGCGGCACCGACCACCTCGCCGCCGCCGATCCGCTGACCGGTGCGGGGGCCTACAGCCTGCTGCTGGCCGGGGTCGCGATCACCGGGCTGCTGTCGGTGCTGCTGTCCCCGGTGGGCTGGATCCACCACCTTGTGTGGATCATCGCGGTGATCGGCGCCTTGGTCGGGGATGGCCGGGACACGCGACGATGTCTCGTCGCCGCCGGAGTCTGGTTCTACTTCCTGTTCCCGCTGCCCTGGTGGGGGACGAAGCTGATCGGCCCACAGCACTCTCCGCTCTCGGGTTTCGTGGGCCGCGTCATCCAGGACGCGTTCGGCGCGGCCGCGATCGGCGTGGTGATCCTATTGGGATCCTGGCTGGTGAACCGCCTGTTCCGCGACATCCGTCCCGAGGATCCTTCGCAACCCGAGGTCGAGGTCGGTACGCTCGCTCCGTGATGCTTGTCGCGGTGGCCGTCGCAGGTCTGGTCGCCGGGGTGGCGGGACTGACCATCGCGGTGGTGGCCCACAACCGGGTCAACCAGATCGTCGACGAGTGCGGAGAAATGCTCAGGCGCCAGCTCCAGGTCGCCACTGGCTCGGTGGACGAGCGCGCCATGCGCGATCTCGCCATCGTGCACTATGACGCGCTGAAGGAGATGTCCGGGCACCGGTCGTTCTCCCTCGCGCTGCTCAACGCGATGGGCGACGGCGTGGTGATCAGTTCGATCAACGGGCGCACCGAGACCCGTACCTACGCCAAGGTCGTCCAGGCGGGGTATCCGATCGAGACGCTCTCCCCGGAGGAGAACCAGGCCGTGCGCGCGGCCCGGCTGGGCAAGGGACCGGTGGTGTCGATGGACGACCCGCTGCCCGACTTCGGCAACGGCGACCGCGCCTCGACCGCCCGCGCCTGACATACAGGGCTACCCCTCCCGGCAGGCGGTAAACTCAGGGGTCCCACCTCTCCGCCGCAGCACAACGAGCCCCGGGGGACCTCGTGACCGCAGACAGCAGGCCCGAACGGTACGCCTATCTGGGCCCGCGCGGCACCTTCACGGAGGCGGCGCTCCTGTCGCTCCCGGGCGCCGCCGGAGCCGAGCACGTCCCGTACGCCACGGTGCCCGCCGTTCTGGACGCGCTGCGCCGCGGCGAGGCCGACTCCGCCGTGGTGGCCCTGGAGAACTCCGTCGAGGGCTCCGTCCCGACCACGCTGGACGAGCTGGCCACCGGCGAGCCGCTGCGCATCGTCGGCGAGGTCAACCTGCCGGTGTCGTTCGCGCTGCTCGTCCGCCCCGGCACGGCGCTGGGCGACATCAAGACGGTCGCCTCGCATCCGATCGCGCAGCCGCAGTGCCGCCGCTGGCTCGCCGGGAACGTCCCGGACGCCGAGTGGCGCGCCGCGACGTCCAACGCCGAGGCCGCCCAGCACGTCGCCGACGGCCACTACGATGCGGCGCTCGCCGGCTCGTTCGCCGCGGCCCGCTACGGCCTGACGGTGCTGGCCGAGGACATCCACGACGTCGCCGACGCCGTCACCCGCTTCGTCGCGCTGCGCCGTCCGTGCGCGCCGCCCCGGCCCACCGGGACCGACCGCACGACGGTCGTCGCGTTCATCGGCGAGGACCATCCCGGCGCGCTGCTGGAGATCCTCACCGAGTTCTCCGTGCGCGGCATCAACCTGACGCTGATCCAGTCCCGGCCCACCGGCGCCGGCCTGGGCTCCTACCTGTTCTGGATGGACTTCGAGGGGCACATCGCCGACGCCCGCGTCGCCGAGGCGCTGATGGGGCTGCGCCGCGTCTGCTCCGACGTCCGCTTCGTGGGGTCCTACGCGCGCGCCGACCGGATCCGCCCGGAGATCCGCCGCGGGACCCACGACGACGACTTCACCGAGGCCGCCGCCTGGGTCGAGTCGATCCGCGACGGCCGGCTCTGACCGCGTCCGGCGGCGTTCCCGGCGTCCGCGCCGTCCACCGCCCGGGTGACCGCGCTGCCGTACGCTGCCGATGATGACCAACGACTTCGACCTCTACGAGCGGGAGCTGTGGGCCGGGCGCGCGCCCGCCTACCAGCGCGGCTTCGCCCGGCTGACCCGGTTCCTGGTGGACCCGCTGCTGGACGCCGCCGGAGTCGCCGAGGGGACCCGGCTCCTCGACGTCGGCACGGGGACCGGGGTCGTCTCGGCCGAGGCCGTCCGGCGCGGCGCCGTGGTGTCGGCGATCGACGCCGACCCGCAGATGGCCGCGGCCGCCCGCGCGAACGTGCCCGGCCTGGACGTGCGGGTCGCGGTGCTCCCGGACGTGCCGTTCGGCGACGCCGAGTTCGCGGCGGTCACCGGCAACTGCGTGATCAACCATGTGGGCGTGCCGGAGGCGACCCTCGGCGCGCTGCGCCGGGTGCTGCGGCCCGGCGGCCGGCTGGCGCTGAGCTGCTGGACGATGCCGGGCAGCGGGGCGCTCGCGCTCGTCCGGGAGGCGATCGACGAGGTGGGCGTGCCGGTGCCCGGCGACATCCCGGAGCCGCCGTTCATGGAGCACGGCCAGGCCCTCGCGTTCCGCCGCCTGGTGGTGGCGGCGGGCTTCGCCGACGCCGCCGTCGAGGAGGTGACCTGGGAGCACGTCGTCGACCCCGAGGACTGGTGGGAGACCGGCGCGCTGTCGGGGGTCGGCACGAACGGCGTCATCGTCGGCCGCCAGGACGCCGCGACCGTCGCCCGGATCAAGGCGGCCTACGACCGGCTCGCGACCCGGTACGCGGCCGGCGGCGGGAAGATCGCGCTGCCCGCGCACGCCCTGCTGGTCGGCGCGACGCGCTGAACGGGCTCCGGCGCCGCGGGGACCCGCGACCGGCCCGCGGCGACCGGCCCGCGTACGGCCGCGCACTCTCCGATACCCGCGCGCGCCGGGGGGCTCCGGGCCGGTAGCCTCGGGTCTGTGATTGACCTGCGAGCCCTACGAGAGGACCCCGAGCGGCTGCGCGCGTCGCAGCGCGCACGCGGGGACGACGACACCGTCGCCGACCGGCTGGTCGACCTGGACGAGCGGCGCCGCTCGGCGCTGACCTCGTTCGAGCAGCTGCGCGCCGAGCAGAAGAGTTTCGGCAAGTCGGTGTCGCGGGCGCAGGGCGACGAGCGGCAGGCGCTGCTGGCCCGCGCCAAGGAGCTGGCCCAGCAGGTCAAGGACGCCGAGGCCGAGGCCGACCGGCTCGGCACCGAGCTGGACGCGCTGCTGAGGGGCGTACCGAACCTCATCGAGGACGGCGTCCCGCCCGGCGGGGAGCAGGACTTCGTCGTCCTGGAGACCATCGGCGAGCCCACCGCGTTCGACTTCGAGCCGAAGGACCACCTGGAACTGGGCGAGAGCCTCGGCGCCATCGACATGGAGCGCGGCGCCAAGGTGGCGGGGGCGCGCTTCTACTACCTGACCGGCGTCGGCGCGCGGCTGCAGTACGCGCTGCTGAACCTCGCCATGGAGCAGGCCGTCTCGGCGGGCTTCGTCCCCATGTACCCGCCGGTGCTGGTCAAGCCCGAGGCGATGGAGGGCACCGGGTTCCTCGGCGCGCACGCCGCCGAGGTGTACCAGCTCCGCCAGGAGGACCTGTACCTCGTCGGCACCTCCGAGGTGCCGCTCGCCGCCTACCACATGAACGAGATCATCGACGAGCTGCCGCGGCGGTACGTGGCGTGGTCGTCGTGCTTCCGCCGCGAGGCCGGCTCCTACGGCAAGGACACCCGCGGCATCATCCGGGTCCACCAGTTCGACAAGGTGGAGATGTTCTCCTACTGCGACCCGGCCGACTCCCACGCCGAGCACCTGCGGCTGCTGGAGTGGGAGAAGGAGATGCTCGCCAAGTGCGAGCTGCCCTACCGGGTCATCGACGTCGCGGCGGGCGACCTCGGGGCCAGCGCGGCGCGCAAGTACGACTGCGAGGCGTGGGTACCGACGCAGAACACCTACCGCGAGGTCACCTCGACGTCCAACTGCACGGACTTCCAGGCGCGCCGCCTGGCGGTGCGGCACCGCGACGCCGACGGCCGCAACCACCCCGTCGCGACGCTGAACGGCACGCTGGCCACCACCCGCTGGATGGTCGCGATCCTGGAGAACCACCAGCGCGCGGACGGCTCCGTCCGCGTCCCGGAGGCCCTCCAGAAGTTCATCGGGCTCGAAGTGCTGGAGCCCGTCAAACGCTGACCCCACCGCAAGGCCCGCCCCCCGGGGCGGGCCTTCCGCATGGGATCCGTGCGCCGCCAGCGGCGGGACGTCGCCTAAGGTGTGTCCCAGATGCCCTGGAAGGTGACATGTCTGAGTCCTCGCCGCGTGTGGTCGCCACCGACCTCGACGGAACGATCGTGCGCTCCGACGGGACGATCTCCACCCGCACCGCCCGCGCCCTCGGCCGGGTGGAACGTGCCGGAGCGATGCTCGTCATGGTCACCGGGCGTCCGCCGCGCTGGATGACCGAGATCGCCGCCGCGGCGGGCCACCGCGGCGTCGCCATCTGCGCCAACGGCGCCGTCGTCTACGACCTGCACACCGAGACCGTGGTCCGGGTGCAGGAGATCGCCCCCGAGGTGCTCGCGGAGGCCGTCGGGAGGCTCCGCGGCATCGCGCCCGAGCTGCGCTTCGCCGTCGAGTACCCCACCGGCTTCGTCTTCGAGGCCAGCTACGGCCTCGGCCGCTGGGACGCCGAGGCGCTCGGCGGGCGGCCCGTGGAGGGCGCCGAGCTCGTCAGCCGCGGCGGCACCAAACTGCTCGCCTTCCACCCGGACGCCGGCACCGACCCCGACTCGCTCGCGGAGAAGGCGGAGAAGGCCGTCGGGGACCTCGTCAACGTCACCCACTCGTCCGGTCACGCGCTGCTGGAGATGAGCGCGCCGGGCGTCACCAAGGCCAGTGCCCTGGCCACCCTGTGCGGGGAGCACGGCATCGTCCCCGACGACGTCGTCGCGTTCGGCGACATGCCCAACGACCTGCCGATGCTCACCTGGGCGGGGACATCCTACGGCGTCGCGAACGCGCATCCGCTCGTCCTGGCCGCCGTCACGCACACCACGTCCCGCAACGACGACGACGGCGTGGCGGAGGTACTGGAACGCCTGTTCCCGTAGCGGCGGCCGTACCCCGCCGAACAGGGGTACGGCCGTCCGGAAGGGCTACAGGTAGGGTCCGGACGAGGATCCCTGCTGGTCGTCGTCCAGCCCGGGAGGGACCATCCCCGCGGGGAGAGCGCGGCGCATCTGCTCCAGCTGCGCGCGCGCCGCCATCTGCTGGGCGAACAGAGTGGTCTGGATGCCGTGGAACAGGCCCTCCAGCCAGCCGACGAGCTGCGCCTGCGCGATCCGCAGCTCCGCCTCGCTCGGCACCGAGCCCTCGGCGAAGGGCAGCGACAGCCGCTCCAGCTCCTCCACCAGCTCGGGCGCCAGGCCGTCCTCCAGCTCCTTGATGGACGAGTGGTGGATCTCACGGAGCCGGGCGCGGCTCGCCTCGTCCAGCGGGGCGGCCTTGACCTCTTCGAGGAGCTGGCGGATCATCCCACCGATCCGCATCACCTTCGCGGGCTGCTCGACCATCTCGGTCACCGACTTCTCCTCCTTGTCGGTGTCACCGCCGCCCTCGATCGCGATGCCGTTCGGGCCGACCACGAGGACCTGCGGTTCCTGATCGGACTGGTTCTTCGAAGGCTCGTTCATATCCCCTCATCCTCACACGGTCAGCAGAATCTTGCCGACGTGACCGCTTTTCTCCAGAAGCTCGTGCGCGCGCGCCGCGTCCGTCATGGGCAGCGTCTGATCGATGACCGGTCGCACGTCCCCGGACTCCAGCAGCGGCCACACGTGCTCGCGGACCGCCGCCACGATCTCCGCCTTCTCCTCCAACGGACGGGACCGCAGCGTCGTCCCGTGAACCAGCGCCCGCTTCCGCAGCAGCACCCCGATGTCGAGCTCCGCCTTCGCGCCGCCCTGCAACCCGATCACCATCAGCCGCCCCCCGACGGCCAGCGCCTCGACGTTCCGCGCCAGGTACTTGGCGCCGATCAGGTCGAGGATCACGTCGTAGGGACCGCTCTCCACGAAGTCCTGCGCGCGGTAGTCCACCACCTCGTCCGCGCCGAGCTCCCGGCACCGGGCCGCCTTCTCCGGGCCGCCCACCGTGCACACCACGCGAGCGCCGCGCGCCTTCGCCAGCTGGATCGCCATCGTGCCGATGCCGCTGCCGCCGCCGTGCACCAGCAGGGTCTCCCCGGCGCGCAGCCCGCCCAGCATGAACACGTTGGACCACACCGTGCACGCCACCTCCGGCAGCCCGGCCGCGTCCGTGACGGCCACGCCGCGCGGCACCGGGAGCACCTGCCCCGCGGGCACCGCCACCCGCTCGGCGTACCCGCCGCCCGACAGCAGCGCGCACACCTCGTCCCCGGCCGCCCACCCGGTGACGCCCTCGCCGACCGCGGCGACACGGCCGGAGACCTCCAGCCCCGGATACGGCGGAGCCCCCTCCGGCGGCGGGTAGAACCCCTTGCGCTGCATGACGTCCGCGCGGTTCACCGCGCTGGCCGCCACCTCGATCAGCACCTCGCCGGGGGCCGGTTCGGGATCGGGTACCGGCGTCCACTCCAGAACATCCGGATCACCCGGCTCGCGTATCACGATCGCATGCATACCGGTCACGCTACCGGCCCTCCTCGACCCGCCCGCGACCACCGCCATCGGGGTCAATGGGGATCTATGCAAGGGATGCGTGGTATTAGCACACAGGTATCCTGCCGTGGGGCCAATGCCTACCTGCTCCGTAAACGATCATCAGTGGGTGCCGAGGGGGAAACGGTGGCGAGGAACGAGCACGACGGGCGTTCCCTGGAGGAGCGGCTGGCGTCTCTGGACGCGATGAGCGGGGAGGCGAGCGGACCGTCCGCCGTCCCGCCCGGCCCCGCCCAGGGCCCGCCTCCCGCTGAGAGTCCCCCCGCCGAGCAGCGGCAACCGCCGCCGGACCCGAACGCCAACCCGTGGCTGTCCGCCCCGCCCGCCTTCCAGGGCCCGCCCGAGAGCTTCGGCCCGAGCGGCTTCGGCCCGCCCCCGCCCGTCCCGCAGGACCAGAACCCGCCGCAGCAGGGCGACGGCCCGCCCCCCGGCTTCCCCGGCGTCGCCGGCCCCCCGCCCTTCGACAGCGGCCGCCCCTACGACGGCGGCCCCATGCCGCAGTCCTTCGACGGAGGCATGCTGCCCCCGCCGTACGCCCCCGCGGACGCGACGGGCGGCCCGCCGCCCTACTCCCAGCAGCAGCCCTGGGAGACCGGCCCCGAGGGCGCCCCGCCCCTCGACCAGCTCCCGCCCTACCTGTCCGAGCGGTTCGTCGTCGACGACCCGAACGCCCCGGCCCCGCCGCCCGACCCGTCCCCCGGCCGCCCCTACGATCCGGCCGACCTGTACGCGCCGCCCCCGCAGGTGCTGCCGCTCGACCCGGCGACCGGCCGGCCGCTCTCCCGGCAAGACCCCAACCCTCCCGCCCAGCCCTACGCCCAGGACACCGGCGCCCCCGCGCAGCCCTACGAGCAGGACGTGAACGTGTCCGCTCAGCCCCCATACGTCCAGGACCCGAACACTGCCGTGCAGCCCCCTGTCGGCCAGGACGCCGCCGAGGGCCCTCAGCAGTTCGGTCAGGAGCCGGACCCGTCCGCGCAGCCTTACGTCCAGGACCCGAGCACCGTCGTGCAGCCTCCTGTGGGGCAGGAGGCCGGTGTGCCCGGCCAGCAGTTCGGGCAGGACGCTGGCGCGTCTGCGCGGCTCTACGAGCAGGACGTGAGCGTGTCCGCTCAGCCCCCGTACGTCCAGGACCCGAGCGCCGTCGTGCAGCCCCCTGTGGGGCAGGAGGCCGGTGTGCCCGGCCAGCAGTTCGGGCAGGACGCTGGCGCGTCTGCGCGGCTCTACGAGCAGGACGTGAGCGCGTCCGCTCAGCCCCCATACGTCCAGGACCCGAACGCTTCCGTGCAGCCCCCTGTGGGGCAGGACGCCGGCGTGGCCCCTCAGCAGTTCGGCCAGGAGCCGGACCCGTCCGCGCAGCCTTACGTCCAGGATCCGAGCGCCGTCGTGCAGCCTCCTGTCGGCCAGGACACCGGAGTGCCCGCGCAGCCTTATGGGCAGGACGTGAACGTGTCCGCTCAGCCCCCGTATGACCAGCACCCGAGCACCGTTGTTCAGCCGCCTGTCGGGCAGGACGTCGGCGTGGCCCCTCAGCAGTTCGGGCAGGAGCCCGGGGCGTCCGCGCAGTCCTTTGGGCAGGGCGCGAATGCGCCTGTTCAGGGTCCGTACGGTCAGGACGCCGGGGTGGCGCCCCAGCAGTTGGGGCAGGACCCGAACGCTCCCGCGCAGCCCTACGGTCAGGACCCCAGCGCCGTGGGACAGTCCTATGGGCAAGGGCCTAGCGCTCCGGCCCAGCGGCTTTACGGACCGTACGATCCGAACGTTCCGGCCCAGCAGCCGTACCCACCGGTGGATCCGTCCACTGGGCAGCCGTACGCGTACGACCCGAACACGGGGCAGCCCTACGGGCAGGGGCCGCCGCCCGGCTACGCCTACGGTCCTGGGCAGGGGCAGCCCGGCCAGTACCAGCAGATGCCGCCCGGCCAGGCCGCCGACGCGCCGCAGGGGCATCCGGGACAGCCCCAGGACCCGCAGAACGCCGAGAGCCTGAGCTCCGAGAACCTGCTGGGCGAGCGGCGCATCGCGCCGTCCTCGGGGTGGCGGCGGGCGGTGTACAAGGCCACCGCCGGGGGCATCCATCCCGGCGAGTCGCAGGGCGAGCTGCGCCGCAAGGACCTGATCGCGCGGGCCCGCACCGCCGTGGCGGGCGGCCACCACAGGGTCGCGGTGATGTCGCTGAAGGGCGGTGTGGGCAAGACCACGACCACGACCGGCCTCGGCTCGATGCTGGGGTCGCTGCGCGGTGACCGCGTCATCGCCGTGGACGCCAACCCCGACCGGGGCACGCTGTCGGACAAGGTGCGGCTGGAGACGGCGGCGACCGTCCGCGACCTGCTGAACAACCGCGACAAGGTGCACCGGTACGCCGAGGTCCGCGCGTTCACCTCGCAGAACGCCGCGCGGCTGGAGGTCCTCGCCTCCGACCGCGACCCGGCGGTCAGCGAGGCGTTCAGCGCCGAGGACTACGCCGCCGTGGCGGTCGTGCTGGAGCAGTACTACTCGATCTGCATCACCGACTGCGGCACCGGGCTGCTGCACTCCGCGATGTCCGGCGTGCTGAGCCTGGCCGACCAGCTCGTGCTGGTCAGCTCGCCCTCGGTGGACGGCGCCCGGTCCGCGAGCGCGACCCTCGACTGGCTGGAGGCGCACGACCACGGCCACCTCGTCCGCAACGGGGTCGTGGTGCTGTCGATGGTCCGCAACCGCACCCGCAGCCAGGTCGACCTGGACAAGCTCCAGGCCCACTTCGAGAGCCGCTGCCGGGCGGTCGTCCGCATCCCTTACGACGACCACCTGGAGGAGGGCGCCGAAGTGGAGCTGGAGCAGCTCGCCCCGGCGACGCGTGAGGCATATCTCACCCTGGCGGCGGTCGTCGGCGACGGTTTCGCCTACAGGCGGCCGGAGAGCACATGATCGCCGGGCGCTAGAGTCCCGCCACGTGGACAGCGAGAGCGTGTACGTGGGTAAGGCGGCCCCGGACGCCGCGAGCGACCGGGGCTGGCTGCTCGGGCATTTCAAGCCCGAGGGGGACCTCCGGAACAGCGCCGAGGTCGAGATCAAGTGGGGCGTGCACCCGAAGGGCGACACCCGGGCCCGGTGGACGCGCGGCGACCAGCGCACCGCGCTGCTCATCCTGGTGAGCGGCCGGTTCCGGATGGAGTTCCCGGGCCGGGACGTCGTGCTGGCCGAGCAGGGCGACTACGTCGTCTGGGGACGGGGCGTCGACCACTCGTGGCATGCCGAGGAGGAGTCGGTCACCATCACGGTCCGGTGGCCGTCCATCCCCGGCTTCGCCGTCCCGCAGACGTAGACCGGCCTCGTTATGCGGTCGAACGCAGGCCCGCGTGCCCGCTATCGTGGACCTGCCTGGAGAGTTCGCATAGTGGACTAGTGCAGGCGCCTTGAAAGCGCCCAGGGCTGGGGACAGTCCTCGTGGGTTCGAATCCCACACTCTCCGCCACACCGGTTCGTGGAACAGCCACGAACCGCCACAAGATCGTCCGTTACGCTCTTCGGCATGGCACAGACACCGAATGATCCGGCCGGAACCACTCATCAGTTCCAGAACTTCGCCAACCAGGGGCAGAGCGGCAAGTCCGGTCCGAGCGTGGGCCGCATTGTCGGCATCGTCGCCGTGGTGGCCATCGTCGCGGTCCTCGTGATCGCCCTCATGTTCGCGTCACTCTGACCGATCTCCCGGGACACCGTCAGGTGACCCCGCCCCGGGAGTTCCCCGCGAGCGCGGGCCGGCGGCCGTGAACGCTCCCCTCCCGCTGTGATCGGGAACCGGTACCGGCGCGCCGGAAATTGCCGCCTCCCGCCCGTCCCGCCGCTTCGCATATGTCACCCGCGTCCCAGAAGATCAGTTGCCGCGCGGGACGGGCGGCGCGGTGTCCGCCCGCGCGGGCCGTGGCGTAGCCTGTAGGACGGCCGAGGCCGGAGGGTGGTCGGGAAGGGAAAGGCGGAAGCGGGCTTGTTCAACGTGACGATGCCCATCACAGAGAACGTGCAGACATGGTCCGAGAAAGCGCTTCCGATCGTCGTGACGGTCGTCGTCGCGGTGGTCGCCCGTTACCTTGCCCATCGCCTGATCAATAAGGTGATCGACCGCGTCTCCAAGCGCGGGAACAGGGCGGCTCTGGGCGCCGGGGAGCGTCGCCGCCAGCGGATGAACGCCCTCGGCACGGTATTGAAGATCATAGCCTCGGCGATCATCGTCGGTAATGCCGCGTTCAGTGTGCTGGGCAGCATGGGCGTCAATCTGGCGCCCATTCTCGCCAGCGCCACCGTCATCGGCGCCGCGGTCGGTTTCGGTGCCCAGCACGTCGTCAAGGACTATATCGCCGGATTGTTCATTCTGCTCGAAGACCAATACGGCGTCGGTGATGTCATCGACATCGGCATCGCCAAGGGGACCGTCGAGGCCGTTCATCTGCGGGTGACCACGCTGCGCACCGATGAGGGCTTCACCATGTACGTGCGGAATGGCGAGATCCCGCATGTCGCCAACGAGTCGCAGAAACTCACCGATACCGATTTCGCCTGACCGGGGCGGCGCGCCCGGGCCGTCCGCGGGCCGGGCCGGTCCAGGTCACCCCGGAACGCGCGCCGCGGCCGCGCGCGCGGCCCGTGCCCGGTGCCGCCGCACCGCGTCGCGGTTGGCGCACGGGTGGGAGCAGTAGCGCTGCCGCCCGGTGCGGGTGGTGTCGGCGAAGATCATGGTGCATTCGGGCACGGCGCACCGCCCGAGCCGGTGCATGCCCCGTCCCGCCAGGTGCAGCGCGGTCCCGACGAAGATCAGCGCGAGCAGGACGGAGCCGAGCGGCCGCCGGTCGTCGCGGTAGTGCAGGTGCCAGCCCGTCCCGGCGTGGTCGGTCAGCCGCGGATGGGTGGAGGCCGCCGCCAGCGTCGCGTTGACGAGGTCCGCGCGCTCCCGTTCGGTGGAGGCGTCGACCACCTTCTCCCACGCGTCCAGCGCGGCGTTGGCGCGGTCGAGGTCGCGCGGCGTCACCGGGCTCTCCAGTTCCAGCCCGGCGGCGCGGCAGCGGTCCGCCAGTTCCGCGGCGGTCGCCGGCCGCCGGTTGGCCAGGTCCGCCGCCAGGTGCACGGCGTCCGCGCCGTAAGGGTTGAGGTGCATGAGCTCATTACACCAGCCTGGTCGGCATGACGCATCACCAGCACATACGCCGGGCGGCGGAGGACGACGTCCCCGAGCTCGTCCGGCTGCGGTCGCTGCTGTTCGAGAACCTCGGCGGCGATTTCTTCAACCCGGCCTCGGCCGGCGACGACTGGCGGGACGCCCTCGCGCGCGTCCTGAAGCAGAAGCTGACCGAGGACGACGCGCTGATCCTCGTCGTGGACGGCGCGGACGGCCTCGCCGCCTGCGGCATCGGCACCATCGAGCAGTGGTTCCCCGGCCCGCATTCCAGGAACGGCCGCATCGGGCACGTGATCGGGGTGGTCACCGATCCGGCGTACCGGCGGCGCGGCCACAGCCGAGCGATCATGAAGGGCCTGCTCGACTGGTTCCGGGAGCGCGAGGCCGTCCGGGTGGACCTCACCGCCTCGCGCGAGGGTGAGCCGCTCTACCGCGAGCTGGGCTTCTTCGACCACCCCGACCCGACGCTGTGCTGGCGCCCGTGACCTACCGGTGGATCATCCTGGGCGTCGCCACGTTCACCCAGGCCGCCTCCGGGTTCTTCGTCCAGGGCATCGGGGCGATGGGCGTCCACCTGGAACGTGACCTGGACCTCAGCACCGCCCAGCTGGGTCTCCTGGTCTCGGCGTCCCAGCTGGTCCCGCTGGTCGGCCTTCTGGTGGCCGGAGAGCTTCTGGACCGTTACGACGAGCGCTGGGTCGTGGGGCTGGGCGCCTGCGTGGTCGCGGTGAGCCTGGGCGTGGGGAGCATGGCGCCGGGATACCTGTCCCTGCTCGTCGTCCTGCTGATGGTCGGTGCCGGGTACAGCACCGTCCAGCCCGGCGGGAGCAAGTCGGTCGCGTCGTGGTTCGACGCGTCCCAGCGGGGGCTGGCGATGGGGATCCGTCAGGCGGGCGTGCCACTGGGCGGCGTGTTCGCCGCGGCGGCGCTTCCCCTTGTCGCCGCCGCGCTCGGGTGGCGGGCGACGCTGGTGGCCGGCGGGCTCGTCGCGCTGGTGGGGGCCGTCGCCTTCATGGGCGTCTACCGCCGGCCGCCCGTGCCGGCCGCCCCGCCCGGCGGTGAGCCGCGCGAATCCGCCGCGGAGCGGCCGGGCACCCGGTTGCGGATGCTCCGCGACCCGCGGATGACGAGGATCCTGCTGTCCGGGACGTGCCTGGTCTCGGTGCACAGCGGCATCGGCGTCCTGACCGTGCTGTACCTCCATGAGGTGACGTCCCTCGGAGCGGGCTCCGCGGCCCTCGTCTACGTGGCGGTCCAGGGTGCGGGCGTCGCCGGACGCGTCTGCCTGGCGGCCTGGAGCGACCGCCTCGGGGCCGGGCGCTACGCCTCCGTCATGGCCTGCATGGTCGCGGTGATCGCCGCGATGGTGGTGCTGATGACGCCGCTGGGACGGTCACCGGAGGTGGCCTGCCTCACGTTCGCCTGGCTCGGGTTCTTCGGTATCGGCTGGTACGGCCCATGGGTGGCGTACCTGGCGGAGTCGGCGCCGTCGGGAAAGACGGGGTTCGCACTGGGGCTGGCCATGGCCGTCACCCAGATCGCCGTCATCGTCGCACCGCCCGCCCTCGGCTTCCTCAAGGACGTCACCCACGGCTTCACGGCCGCCTGGGCGGTTCTCTGCGGGATGACCGCCGTCGTCCTGGCGGTCACGGCCCGCGAGGCTCAGCGGCCGGTGCTGGAGAAGTGCTGGAAGTCCTTGGCGCCCGACCAGTAGCCGCCCCAGCCCCAGCCGATCGAGGCGAACGCCTTGACGACCTTGTCGCCGGGGTGGATGACACCGGGGGCGCGGCTCTTGCGGTTGCCGTACTTGACGCAGTCCTTGTGCTCGATGTGGCCGTCGGCGCTGACGTAGGGGTTCTCGCAGGTGTTGAGGTCCACCGCGAGGCCGAAGGCGTGTTGCGACCAGTTGCTGGACCCGGTCGCCGCACGGCAGTTGAAGGCCGAGGTGTTGCCGGCCTCGATGGACTGGAAGTCGCTGCCCTTGTAGACGTCCACGGGCTCCATGCGGCGGATCGGATAGCGGATGTCGTACAGCCGCCGGAAGACCTTGACGAGGTCTCCGGCGGCGTCCGCGTTGACGACCAGCCTGCCGTCCGGATGGGACTTCTTGTCCATGCCCCAGTACGTCATCTGGATCATGCGGAGGCCGGACGGGGCGACGGGGCAGCCCCTGCGCCAGGAGTACCTCAGGTCGCGGGCCGTCACCCTCTTGATCGTCGCCTGGAAGCGCTGCGGGGACGGCGCGGCGGACGGCGACGCGGAGGTGCCCGTGCCGGAGGACGGGGTGGCCGGTGTCGCGGACCCGGTCCGCTTCGATTCGCCGCCGCCTCCGCCGCACGCGGTCGCGGCGAGCGTCAGCACGGTGGACGCGACCATGATTCCGCTGGTGGTGATTGGCGTTCTCCCTGGCATCTTGGCAGGATCGCACGCCGGGTGCCCTTCGCGTCGGACCTTGGATTCGCTACGGTGCGAGTGAGGGTGCGCACGCCGAAACGGGGCCGGGGCGGGCGCGTCGCCGAACTCGTCGACCCCCCGGGCATGTCTCGGGCGTCCACCGGCCCAGGGAGAGCCGGCATGGCGGATCCGCAGGACCGGAACGTCCCGAGCCTTGAGGACGACATCTTCGCCGTCGCGCACACCGTCGAGGTCGAGGAGGGCGCGGCCGCGGGGCCGCGCCTGCGGACGGATCGGGCGCAGGAGACCCTGGAGCGTGCGCGCGCGGCCGTCGGCCGCGACGTCGGCGCGACGGCGGGCGGCTTCGTGCTCTTCCTGTTCGTCGACGCGGTGATGATGTACGGGCCGCTGATGGCGAGCCGGAGGGGGAGCCTGTGGCCGCAGTTCGTGGCGCTGCTCGTGCTGGCGTTCGGGCTGGGTGGCCTGCTGGTGTGGCGGGTCGGCGGCCGGTGGCGGGGGTTCGGCCTCGGGATGATGATCGCCTGGGTGTTCCTGACGCTGGTGTCGGTCGGGTTCCTGACCGGGCTCAGCGTCACTCTCTAGGGCGTCGCCCAGGACGCCCTCCAAGGGGTCACGAGGTCGGGCCGACGCGCTTCATGACGGCGGTGAAGGCGCGGCCGATGGCCTCGAGGTCGGCGGGGTCGATCAGGTCGATGAAGAACGTCCGGACGGTCTCGACGTGGTCGCGGGCGGCCCGTTCGAGGGCGGCGAAGCCCTCGTCGGTGAGGTGGGCGAAGACACCGCGCTTGTCGTCGGGGCAGTTGTCCCGCTTGACCAGGCCCTTCGACTCCAGCCGCGAGCAGGTGTGCGACAGCCGGCTGCGCGACTGGCTGGCGTTCTCGGCCAGTTCGGCCATGCGCAGCCGCCGCTCGGGCGCCTCGGACAGCCGGACGAGGATCTCGTACTCCGAGACCGACAGGCCGTGGTTGGTCTTGAGGTCGCGGTCCATGATCTCGGAGAGCCGGACGCTGCCGTCCACGTAGGCGCGCCAATCGCGCTGCTGGGTGGCATCGAGCCAGCGTGGTTCGCTCATGGGACCAGTATACGTCACAGGTTGAACTTTCAACTTCTTCCCGGTATGGTCCACGCTACCGGGACGGTACCGCAACATCCCGGTGCGGGAATAGTTGAAAAATCAACGATGTTCCCACGTGCACCGAACCGATGGGAGGCACCCATGCCCGCCGTGATGGCCGATCCGCTGACCCTTCCCCGTCTGCCCGTGCTCCCCCAGGACGACACCGGCTGGCGGCGCGTCGCCAAGGTCGTGACCGCCAAGAGCCACCTTGAGGGAGAGGGCTTCGAGGTCCGCCGCCCCTTCCCCGGGATCGACCTCTCCCTGGCCGACCCCTTCCTGCTGCTCGACCACATGGGCGCAGTGGAGTACGCGCCAGGGGAGGCGAAGGGGACGCCCTGGCATCCGCACCGTGGCTTCGAGACCGTCACCTACATCATCGACGGAGCGTTCCAGCACCAGGACACCACCGGTGGCGGAGGGCTCATCTCCGACGGGGCGACGCAGTGGATGACCGCCGCCTCCGGGATCCAGCACATCGAGCAGCCGCCGCCGGAGCTCGTCGCCAAGGGCGGCCTGTTCCACGGCGTCCAGCTGTGGGTGAACCTGCCTCGCTCGCAGAAGTGGGTCCCGCCGCGCTACCAGGACATCGGGGCCCGGGACGTGAAGCTGCTGTCCTCCGATGACGGCTCGTCCCTCATCCGCGTCATCGCCGGATCGGTCGCCGGATACGACGGCCCCGGCGTCACCTACACGCCGATCAACTACCTGCACGCGACCGTCGCGCCCGGCGCCCGGCTGACCCTGCCGTGGCCGCGCGACTTCAACGCGCTCGTGTACGTCCTGTCCGGGCGCGGCACGGCCGGCGTCGAGGAGGTCGCGCTGGACGAGGGCCGGCTCGCGGTCTTCGGCGGCTCGCACCACAAGGGGGCACAGGACGGCCTCGTCGTCCGCGCGGCCGACTCGCAGCCGCGGCCCAGTGCGGGCGGCTGGGAGATCCTGGTCCTCGGCGGCCTGCCGCTCCGGGAGCCCGTGGCCCGGTACGGCCCGTTCGTGATGAACACCCGGGAGGAGATCGTCCAGGCGTTCGAGGACTTCCAGGCCGGACGCATGGGAACGGTCCCGGCCGAGCAGGTCCCGCACCGGACGGCCGCGGACGAGTCGCTGGCCCGACCGTCGTGAGAACGCTCCAAACGGCCGCGCGCCCGCCCTCCGGCGGGTACGCGGCCGTTCCCGTTCCGATCCCGTCGCGCGAGTCCCGGGGATCGGCTGACGGGTCCGGGGTCATGCGCTACTGTGTTCGAACGGGTCGAACAGAGATTCGACCGGCTCGTTCGAACGCGTTCGCCCGGGAGGCGGCATGGTGGCGACGACGGCCACGGCGAGTAGGCCCGAGGGGGCGGCGCACCGCCCCCGGCGGGCGCCGGCCGCGACACGCCGCAGCGGTTTCTACGCAAATCTACGGCCGCAGCTATATCGCCTCATAGAGTCCGAGAGCGTGGACCCCGTGCGCAATCCCTACGCCCCCGGAGCCGGGCAGCGCCCCCCGGAGCTGGCCGGACGCGACCGCGAGCTCAAGCAGTTCGAGGTGGTGCTCGAACGCGTCGCCCGGGGCCGGCCCGAACGCAGCATGATCATCACCGGGCTGCGCGGGGTGGGCAAGACCGTGCTGCTCAACGCGTTCCGGTCGATGGCGATCCAGCGGCTGTGGGGCACCGGCAAGATCGAGGCGCGGCCCGACCAGTCGATCCGCCGCCCGGTGGCCTCCGCGCTGCACATGGCCGTCCGCGAACTGGCCCCCCGGCACCGAGCGCCCGACCGGATCGAGGCGTTCCTCGGCGTCCTCAAGGCGTTCGCGCAGGCCGGCGAGGAGCCGTCCGGGCGCGGCGCGGCGGGCCGGAGCAAGGCGCGGGCGCACCGCTGGCAGCCGGGCATCGACGTGCCCGCCACCCGGGGCCGCGCCGACTCCGGCGACCTGGAGATCGACCTCACCGAGCTGTTCGTCGACGCCGCGTCCGTCGCGACGGACGTCGGCGCCGGCATCGCCCTGTTCGTCGACGAGATGCAGGACGTCCCCGCCGACGACGTCTCCGCGCTGTGCGCCGCCTGCCACGAGCTGTCGCAGAGCGGCGGCCCGCTGATCGTGGTCGGCGCCGGGCTGCCGCACCTGCCGGCCGTCCTGTCGGCCAGCAAGTCCTACTCCGAACGGCTGTTCCGCTACGCCCGCATCGACCGGCTCGACCGCGCGTCGGCCGACGTCGCGCTGCTCGCCCCGGCCGAGCGCGAGGAGGTCACCTTCACCGAGGACGCCCTCGACGCGCTGTACGGCGCCGCCGACGGCTACCCCTACTTCGTCCAGGCGTACGCCAAGGTGGTCTGGGACGTCGCGCCCGACACCCCGATCACCGCCGACGACATCAAGGTCGCGGCGCCGGAGGCCGAGAGCGAGCTCGCGGTCGGCTTCTTCGGCAGCCGCTACGAGCGCGCCACCCCGGCCGAGCGCGACTACATGCGCGCGATGGCCGGCCTCGGCGACGACCCGGTGTCCACCGCCGCGGTCGCCGACGAACTGGGCCGCAAGCCCTCCAGCCTGTCGCCCGCCCGCGACGGCCTGATCAAGAAGGGGCTCATCTACAGCGCCGAACGCGGCATGGTCGCCTTCACCGTCCCCCACTTCGGCAAGTTCCTCCGCGCTCAACTGAATTAACTGCAAGCCCGGCCCACTGCGCTCGCCTGGCGGCTCGCTCCGTGACCGGGCTTGTGCGAGCGCGAATCGCTTCGCGATCTTCGCGGCGGGGCTCGCCTTCGGCTTCGCCCCGCCGCTCAGGTAGCGCGCTCGCGTGACGGCTGAGGATCAAGATGAGGCGGGAACTTTCTAGTTCTCGGGCTAGAGAGGGCTAGAAAGCTGCATCGACGTCCCCCCGCCGTCCGCAGAGTATTCGGTTCTCTAGAAAAAATCTTAGAGAGTCGTAGATTTTCCTCGGCTTCCCTCTGGGGCTTTATAAGGCTTTCTAGTAATCGGGCTAGAAAGGCCTATAGAGGTGCATGGTCATTGAGTCCGGGTCGGGCTGCATGCATGGGGCGGTATGGGTATGGGCTGCGTGTTCGGCGCTGAACAGGGCGCGGAGTTCTAGGTCGGGGGAGACATGAGCGACCGGCAGGACCGCCACGGGAGCCAGGACCCGGACGACGAGTACTCGTCCAGGGACGCGATGACGTCCGCCATGTACGGGGAGGACGAATGGGACGAGGGGCCGCCCGACTCCGGGCATCCGTCCGGGCAGGACCCCTTCGGCTCCGGGGACGACGAGGTGTTCTTGTCCGGCGTCGAGGACATGGAGGAGCGGCGGCCGCTTCGGCACGGGCGCTCCGAGGAGGACCCCTACGAGCAGGACGACCTGGACGAGGAGCCCGACGCCCTCTGGTGACGAGCGTTCTGTAGTCCTCTATTGGACAAGTCCAATAGAGGACTACAGAGTCGCAGAGACGTCGGAGCCGGCGCTGTCGGCGCTGTCGGCGCTGTCGGCGGGGTCGGCCTGGACGACCGCGGACCTGACGGTCCGGTCGCGTTCGGCGGTCGACACCGCGAACACGACCTCCATGTCGCGCTCGTTCATCCGGGCCGGGAAGACCACGAACCGCCAGCAGCCCTCGCGCCACACGTCCAGTGGCACGGCGCTGGCGACGACGTTCTCGTGCTCGACCCAGGCCGGGCTGTCGTAGAGCGCCCGGTAGGTCTCGGTGACCGGGCTGCGCCGCCGCTCGCACGGCACCGGCGGACGGCCCCGCCCGCGCGCCCGCGCACCCCGCTCGACCAGCGCCGGAACCTCCGGCGACAGCGCGGCGAACAGCGCCAGCTCGACCGTGAGCAGCAGCGCGACCTGCGCTGGGACGTCCCGCAGCACCTGGAGGCCGGGCAGCGGCGCCCCGAGCGAGGCGACCGCGCAGGCGGTGAACAGCATCGCGCGCAGCACGCTGCGGCGGCCGACCCGCTTGCTGCTCAGCCCGCCGAAGCAGCCGCACCCGGCGTCCGGGCGGCGCACCCGCAGTTCGCCGACCACCCAGGTCGCCGCGGCGAACGCGAGCGCCACGGCCACCCGCACGGGCAGCTGCGGGGTCACCAGCAGCGCCAGGCCGAGGACGCCCTCGCCGAGACCGAGGCCCACGTTCAGCCCGCGGCTGCGGCGCAGCGCCGTGACCCGCGCGAGCCCGGCGGGCACCGGCACGCCGTGCACGTGGTCGGGGACGCCCGCCGCGCGCTCGCGGACCGTCAGCTTCGCCAGGCACGCCGCCAGCAGCACCGTGGCCAGCAGAAGGACCTGCGTGTTCTGGAACTCGGTCACCATCGGCCGGCCCTCCCGGACACGGCGGCCGGCACGGCGAGGGCGCCCGGCGCGCCCGGCCGCACGACCGCGTTGAAGCAGCCGGCCTCGAGGTCGCCGCCGAGGCCCACGAAGGCCGCCGGGGTCAGCTCGGCGATCCGGCCGCGCGGCGACGTGCCGCACTCCACGCACCGGTCACAGTAGCGGGCCGCCGAGCAGCCGCACTCCACGACGGGCACGGTGGTGGCGCGTCCGCTGCACTCGTTGTGGACGGTGATCTCGCTGCCCAGGGAGAGGTAGGGCAGTGCCACGCACCCGGACGGCGCGTCGGGACACCCGCCCGCGTCCCCCTCCGGGTCGACCGCGGGATAGGCCGCGCCCGCGTGCGGCGGGGCGCCCTCGCCGAGCGACCCGAACCAGGTGACCGTCCCGTGCACGGTGCCGGGGACCGGCGCCCCCGGCTCGGGGGCGGCGAGGTCGTCGGCCCGGTAGCCGGGCTGGGACGTGCCGGGACGCACCGCCTGCGGCCCGCCGGGCGACCGCACGCAGATCACGTCGATCAGGTAGCCGGGCTCCATGCGCGGATGCCGGACCAGGACCCGTTCGAGCGCGTACGGCGGGATCACCACATGGGCCCGCCCCCGATGCGGTCCCATGTCCACCTCCACGGTGTCCCGCCCGCACGCGAGGATCGTCCCGGTGACCCGGGCGACGTCGACCCACACCCGGTCGGCGCCGAGCCCGTCCTCCCCGGGCCGGACGATCACCTCGCGGCCGGGCCGGAGCGCGGCGAGGCCCCCGCGCCCGCCGTGCCAGACCGTGGTCGTCCCGGTCATCGGGATCCGCGTCTCGGTCTCCCTCGTCGTGGCGCCGGCCCGGCGCGTGCGCAGGACGAGCAGATGCGGGCTGGCGTCGACGATCGTCCCTGTCACGGCGCCCAGCGGGCGCGCGGCGTTCTCCGGGAGGCCGGTGCGCGGTGGCGGGGGAGCGCCGAGCACGGCCTCACGGTGTCGGCTGCGCCCTGCTCCACGGCGGCGGGGTAGCGGCATGGCGGCACTCCGGCATTGGTGTAACTCACGACTGGTCAGTTAGGACGGCGAGTCAAGGTTCACGCGTGGACCCCCCGCTGTCGACGGATTTGTCGCGATAAGTCGTCTGGCGGAGGAGAATCTCTTGACCTGGGATGAAGATTATGCTCCGGTTGACCCGAAAATATGATTCATGTAGACCCATAATTACGCTCCCGATGCGATCGTCAACAATACGGGAGCGCGCCCAGTCAAGATCCACGGCCCCGGGGGCGCGGCCCCTCGACCCCTGGCTCGGTGGTGACGTGAACAGGACGCGGCACGAGGAGTTCCGCGCGTACGTGACGGACCGCGGGCCCGCGCTGCTGCGCGCGGCCACCCGGCTGACCAGCGACCGGGCCGAGGCCGAGGACCTCCTCCAAGCCGCCCTCGCCAAGACCTACCTCGCCTGGGACCGCATCGAGGACCGCGCCGCCGTCGACGGCTACGTGCGCCGCGCCATGGTCAACACGCAGATCTCCTGGTGGCGGCGGCGCAAGCTGGATATCTACCCCACCGACGAGCTGCCCGACCGTCCCGTGGACGACCACACCCGCCGCAGCGAGCTGCACGACGTCCTCGGCCGGGCCCTGCGCCGCCTCCCCGAGCGGCAGCGCCTCGCCGTCGTCCTGCGCTACTACGAGGACATGTCCGAGGCGGAGATCGCGCAGGTCCTCGGCGTCAGCATCGGCACGGTCAAGAGCACCGTCTCCCGCGCCGTGGCCCGGCTCCGCGACGACGACGCCCTCGGCGACGACTTCCCCGAGATCCCGCCCCAACGCCCCTGACCGCGCCCCGGGGAGGTGGATCGCGCACCCGAGGAGAACAATCCGCTACCCCGGCTCCGAGGCAGCGACTTGAGCAGGGAGCGCCACCCGCTAGAGCGTCCGCCCAAGGCCCACTCAAGCTCCCGGTAAAGGTGCGACCCGAGATCGCAGCTCCGAGGACGCCGTACGCGACACGCCTCGCCCAGAACCCAGTGGCCTTCACTCGTCACGCGAGCGCGTTACCTGACCGGCGGGGCAAAGCCGAAGGCGAGCCCCGCCGGGAAGATCGCGAAGCGATTCGCGCTCGCACAAGCACGGTCAAGGAGTGAGCCGCCAGGCGAGCTCTTGGGCCGGGATTGCAGTAAACACTACGATTTCCGGGATCATGTGGTGCGCCCGGGGTGTCACGGTGTATGCAAGGTGGGCTGAATGTCCGGACAGCCCCCTTTGGGGACGGACTCCGCCGCCGGCGCCGGGAGCGTGCATGCCCAGGTTGTCCCCGTCCGACCCGTCCCCGGCCACGGCCGACCGGAGCCTGGTCAAGGGGCTGAACGACGGCGACCAGGCGGCCCTGTCCGCCCTCTACGACGAGTACGGCGAGCGCCTCTACGACTATGCGCTGTCGATGTCCGGGGACGAGAAGGCCGCCGCCGGCATCGTCCACGACACCTTCATCGACGCCTGCCGCCGCGCCCCCCGCATGCGCGACCACCTTCATCTGAGCTCCTGGCTGTACGGCGCGGTGCGCCGCCGCTGCATCCGTCTCGGTCGCGCGCGGGAGCTCCACTGGGACCCCGACGGCGAGTTCACCGACTCCCCCTTCACCGGGCCCGCTTTGACCGGCTCGCCCGACGGCGGGCCCGTCCCGGCGGACGATCCCGAGGGCTGGCCGCCGTCCGAGGAACTGCACGACCTCCTGAACGCCAGCCTCGCCCGGCTCGATCCCGTCGACCAGGAGATCGTGCTCCTGTCCGTCCGGCACGGCCTCGGCCCGGCCCGCCTCGGCGCGGCCCTCGGGCTGTCGCCGCGCCGCGCCGCGCTGCGCGTCCGCCGGGGCCGTGACGCGATGGAG
>NZ_CAACVB010000089.1 GCF_900659635.1 Actinomadura roseirufa
GGCTGGTCGCGGCGGCGGCCGCGGCGGGCGCGCTGCTGCGGCTCGGCGGCGGCATCGTGCTGCTGCCCGGGGACGACGAGCGCGCGGCGCGGATCCTCGGCGGGCTGGGCGGCCCGTTCACGGTGAGCGACGCTCGCCGCGCGCTGGGGACCACTCGTCGCGTGGCCGTGCCGCTGATGGAGCACCTGGACGCGCGCGGGTACACCGAACGGGTGGACGACCTCCGGCGGCGCTGCCGCGTGCACACGGAAAGGACGACATGACGACCATCGACCAACGTCGGCTGACCCAGTTCGCGCACGGCGGCGGCTGCGCGTGCAAGATCCCCCCGGGGGAGCTGGAGGAGGTCGTCGCGGGGCTCGCCCTCACGCCCGGGACGGGAGGGCCCGCGGGAGGGCGGGGCACCGAGCTGCTCATCGGGTTCGATACCGGTGACGACGCGGCCGTGGTGCGGCTGCCCGGCGCCGCGCACGGCATGGCGGCCGTCGCGACCGCCGACTTCTTCACCCCCGTGGTCGACGATCCCTACGACTGGGGCCGGATCGCCGCCGCGAACGCGCTGTCGGACGTCTACGCGGTCGGCGGCCGTCCCCTCGTCGCGGTGAACCTGCTGGCCTGGCCCCGGGAGGTGCTGCCGTTCGAGCTGGCCCGCGAGGTGCTGCGCGGCGGCCGGGACGTCGCCGCCGAGGCGGGCTGCCACATCGGCGGCGGCCACAGCGTGGACGACGTGGAGCCCAAGTACGGCATGGCGGTGACCGGCGTCGCCGACCCCGACCTGCTGCTGCGCAACGACCGGGGGCGGCCCGGGATGCCGCTGTCGCTGACCAAGCCGCTCGGCGTCGGCGTGCTCAACAACCGGCACAAGGCGACCGGCGAGGTGTTCGAGCACGCGGTGGCCTCGATGGTCGCGCTCAACCGGGAGGCGTCGGCCGCGGCCCTGGACGCCGGCGCCGTCTGCGCCACCGACGTCACCGGGTTCGGGCTGCTCGGGCACCTGTTCAAGCTGGCCCGCGCGTCCGGGGTGAGCGCGGTGGTCCACGCGGCGGCCGTCCCGTACCTGGCCGGGGCGCACGAGTCGGCCCGGGAGGGGTTCGTCAGCGGCGGCACCCGCCGCAACCTGGAGTGGGTCGCCCCGCACACCGACTTCGGCGCGGCGGACGAGGTGACGCGGCTGCTCCTGGCGGACGCGCAGACGTCCGGCGGCCTGCTCGTCGCGGGCGAGATCCCGGGCGCCCCGGTGATCGGCGAGCTGGTGCCCGCCGGGGAGCACGCCATCGTCGTCCGCTGACCCCCGGCCCGGGGAGCGGGCCGGGCGGGTGCCGGGTCAGATCTCGGTGCCGGTCCGGTCGGTGATGCCCGCGCGGTCCCGGTAGCGTCGCACCAGGGCGGTCGCGGCCGGGCCGCGCGGGCGGCGGCCGGGGCGGATGTCGCAGGTCAGCGCCTTGGCCTCCTGGATGTGGGTGTTCGGGTCGAGCGCCAGGTGCAGCAGCTCGTTGGCGGCGTCGCCGCGGCTGTACCCGTTCGGTCCCCAGTGATAGGGCAGGCCGATCTGGTGCAGCGTGCGTCCCGCCACGTCGAGGGGCGTCATCCGCGCGGTGACGAGCACGCGGGCCTCGATGACGCCGCGCGCGGAGACGATCGTGGCCCACTCCCCGTGCCGCAGTTCCCGCTCGGCGGCCAGCTCGGGGGACACCTCGCAGAAGAACTCGGGCTGGAGCTCGGCCAGGTAGGGCTGCCAGCGGGACATGCCGCCCGCCGTGTGGTGCTCGGTGAGCCGGTAGGTGGTCGCGACGTAGGGGAAGACCTCCGACCCCGGCGCGTCTCCACTCGGCTGGTAGAGGTCGTCGGGGTGCGGGGACGGCAGGTGCCGGACGGGGTTGCGCTGCTGCCCGTACAGCGGGTTCGTGACGGGCGACTCCTGCGGCTCGTAGTGCGTCGGCAGGGGACCGTCCATGAGGCCCGCCGGGACGTACAGCCACGCCTTGCCGTCGGCCTGCATGATGAACGGGTCGTCGCCGCGCAGGGCGTCGGGGCCTTCGGCGTCCTCGGGGGGCTCGTAGTCGGGCGCCTTGTCGGGGACGAAGTCGGGGACGTCGTGGCCGGTCCACCTCCCCTTTTCGGCGTCCCACCACACCAGTGCCTTGCGCTCGCTCCACGGCTTGCCGTCCGGGTCGGCGGAGGCGCGGTTGTACAGGATCCGGCGATTGGCGGGCCAGGCCCATCCCCATTCGGCGGCGACCCAGTCCTGCTCCCGGCCGGGCTTGCGACGGGCGGCCTGGTTGACGCCGTCCGCGTACACCCCGGCGTAGATCCAGCACCCGCACGAGGTGGACCCGTCGGGTTTCAGCTCGGTGTAGGCCGAGATCGGCGCGCCGTCGGGGCCGCGGCCGTTGATCTCGGCGAGGACGGCCTCGGCGTCCGGTTCGTCCAGCGGGCCGCTCGTCGGATAGTCCCAGGTCAGGTCGAGGACGGGACGGTCCATCGGGTCGGCCGAGCCGGCGAGCCGCCGCCGGACGAGGCGGCCGAGGTGGTACATGAACCACAGGTCGCTGCGCGTGTCCCCGGCGGGGGCCACGGCCTTGTGGTGCCACTGGAGCATCCGCTGCGTGTTGGTGAAGCTGCCGTCCTTCTCGGTGTGGGCCGCGGCGGGCAGGAAGAACACCTCGGTGCCGATGTCCTCGGTGCGCATCTCGCCGCTCTCGATCTCCGGGCCGTCCTTCCACCAGGTCGCCGACTCGATCAGCGAGAAGTCCCGGACGACCAGCCAGTCCAGCGCGGCCATCCCGAGCCGCTGGAGCTTGGCGTTGGCCGACCCGACCGCCGGGTTCTCGCCCATCAGGAAGTAGCCCTTGCAGTCGCCGTCGATCTGCGCCCTGACCGTCTCGTACGTGCTGTGGGTGCCGGTCAGCCTGGGCAGGTAGTCGAAGCAGAAGTCGTTGTCGGCGGTGGCGGCGTCGCCCCAGTACGCCTTGAGCAGGCTGACGAAGTAGGACCGCATGTTCCCCCAGAAGCCCTTGCGCGCGGCCTCCGCCTCGATGAAGGCGTCCAGGTTCTCGTTGGTGTGCGCGTGCGGCATCGGGATGTACCCGGGGAGCAGGTTGAACAGCGTCGGGATGTCGGTGGACCCCTGGATGGAGGCGTGCCCGCGCAGCGCCAGGATGCCGCCGCCGGGACGCCCGATGTTGCCGAGCAGGCTCTGCAGGATGGCCGCCGCCCGGATGTACTGGACGCCGACGGTGTGCTGTGTCCAGCCGACCGCGTAGGCGAACGCCGTCGTGCGGTCCCGGCCGGAGTTCTCGGTGACCAGCTCGCAGACCTGGAGGAACCGGTCGCGCGGCACGCCGCAGACCCGCTCGACCATCTCGGGGGTGTACCGGGCGTAGTGCCGCTTGAGCACCTGGAACACGCACCTCGGGTGCTCCAGCGTCGGGTCCCTGCGCGGCTCGCCCTCGCCGAGCGCGGCGCCGCCGGACCCGTGCGCCTCGCCGCGGGCCGACTCCGAGACGGCCTCGGTGCGCTCCCCGGCGGCCGACTGCACCTCCAGGCCCTCGTACTGCCAGGTCTGGTGGTCGTAGGAGCGCGTGTCGGAGTCGAGGCCGGAGAACACGCCGTCGAGGTCCTCGGTGTCCTGGAAGTCCTCGCCGAGGATCACCGAGGCGTTGGTGTAGGCCACCACGTAGTCGCGGAAGTACGCACCGGTCTCCAGGACGTGGTTGATGATCCCGCCGAGGAAGGCGATGTCACTGCCGGCGCGCAGCGGGACGTGCAGGTCGGCGAGCGCGCTCGTCCGGGTGAAGCGCGGGTCGACGTGGACGAGCTTCGCGCCGCGCGCCTTCGCCTCCATGACCCACTGGAACCCGACCGGATGGCATTCGGCCATGTTCGAGCCCTGGACGACGATGCAGTCGGCGTTCCGCAGATCCTGCTGGAACGTGGTCGCGCCGCCGCGTCCGAACGAGGTTCCCAGACCGGGAACGGTGGAGGAGTGTCAAATGCGGGCCTGATTCTCGATCTGCACCGCGCCGAGCGCGGTGAACAGCTTCTTGATCAGGTAGTTCTCCTCGTTGTCGAGCGTGGCGCCGCCGAGGCTCGCGAAGCCGAGCGTCCGCCGCACCCGGCGGCCGTCCTGCTCCCACTGCCAGCCGTCCCGCCGGGCCGCCACCACCCGGTCGGCGATCATCTCCATGGCCGTGCCGAGGTCGAGCCGCTCCCACTCCGTCCCGTGCGGGCGACGGTAGAGGACGTACCGTTCGCGGGCGTCCCCGGTGGTCAGCTGGAGGCTCGCCGAGCCCTTCGGGCACAGCCGCCCCCGGCTGACCGGCGAGTCGGGGTCGCCCTCGATCTGGGTGACCCGGCCGTCCTCGACGTAGACGTCCTGCCCGCAGCCGACGGCGCAGTACGGGCACACGGACTTCACGACCGCGTCGGCGGTGCTCACCCGCGGGGTGATCGCCTCGGTGCCCGCGCTCCGCGCGGCGGCGCCGCGGCCCAGCGGGTCGCCGCCGGTGAACTGGCGGTAGACGGGCCATGAGCCGATCCAGCGGCGGACCATGACACCACCCTCCCGCGCGTCCGTCGTGGGCGGCTGGGTCTTACCCGGGCCGCGCCCTCTTATTCGAGCCCGGCGGCGTCAGACGGGTGAGGACCGCCGGGCTCAGTTCCAGTCGAGGCAGACGACGACGGCGTCGTCGGCCAGGTCGTTGTTCTCGTGGTGCTCGATCAGTTCGTTGATGATGGTCAGCGGCACCTCGGCGGCGTCCTGCAGCCGGGTGCGGCGGGTGGCCTGCTCCAGCGCCTGCTTCCCGAACTCGCCGCGCGGCGTGCGCGCCGAGAACACCCCGTCGCTGACGATGACGAGCCGGTCTCCGGGCTCCAGCGCGAACCGCTGCGGGCGGTACTCGGTGTCGGGGAACATGCCGAGCGGCAGCTGCTGCTCCAGCGGGACGCCGGCGACCTCGGTGCCGCGCATCCGCAGGATGCGGGGCGAGCCCGCGTCGATGACGTGGACGAGCCCGTCGGCGAGGTCGATGCGCATGACCAGGGTCTCGGTGAACTCCCGGCCGCGGTAGCGGACGTGGACCATGTCGTTGGCCAGGCTCGCCTGCTCGCCGATGTCGGCGCCGGAGCGGCGGGCGTTGCGCAGCGCGCCGACCGTCAGCGACGTCAGCAGCGCGGCCTGGATCCCCGTTCCCGAGCCGTTGGTGACGGTGAGCACGAGGTGGTCGTGCTCGGTGGACCAGTCGAAGTTGTCCCCGCCGATCGAGTAGGCGGGCTCCAGGTGGCCCGCGAGGCTGAACCGCTCGCCCGCGCAGGCGTGGCCGGGCAGCAGCTGCCACTGCAGCTCCGCGGCGAGCGTGAGGCGCTGGCTGCGCCGGGCGCGCTCGTACCGGTCGGTGTGGCGCCAGGCGACCTTCAGCGCCGTGCCGAGCACCTCGCCGACCTCCGCCAGGTCGTCGGCGTCGCCGTCGCCGAGCGCGCCGTCCGCGCGGATCTCCAGGACGCCCAGGCGCTCGCCGCGGGCGACGACGGGGACGTACAGCAGCGTCCCGCCGTCGTCGTCGGTGTCCTCGACGCGGCGCCGGGAGACGAACGCCCGGCCGGGGGCCGTGCCCTGGATCCGGATCGGCTCGGGGGCCGGCCCGGCGAGTCCGTCGACGGGCTCCGCGGCCGGTCCCGAGACGGGGACGACCCGGTGCGGCCCGACCGGCAGCAGGGCGCGCGAGTGGTAGTCGTTCACCAGCAGGCGGACCGCGGAGACCCGCGGGAACGCGTGCCGGAGCGCGGCGGCCAGCGTCTCGGGCACCGAGTGCGCGGGAGCCGCGCGCAGCGCCCGTTCGACCGTGGCCGGGCGGCCCTGCGTGCTCATGGCGACCCCATCTCCTTCGAACATCTCTGACGTACCGGCCGGGCGCGGCGGGAGCGGACGCGCCGGGGGCGGCCGGGCCCCTCGATCGGCCGTCCGCACGGGGGCGCGGCATGCCCGGCGGGCCCGTCCCGCTTCGGACGGAGGACCGCAGAGGAGAGACTGTCAAAAAGTTTGCCGCATGGCAAATACTTGATATCGAGCCGGGCCGGGCGGGGCCCGCGCGGGCGGGGCGGTCCGGCTCGGCGGTGCGGCCGGGCGGTGTCGCCGGGCGGGGCGGCCGGGCCGCCCGGTCAGGCGGAGCGGGAGCCGAGCGCGCCGGGCAGGCCGGGCTCGCTCCGCTCGCAGGCCAGGCCGAACTCGGTGAGCGCGTCGATCAGCCGGCCCCGGGACGCGGGCGACATCTGGGCCAGCACCTCGCCCACGACCGCGCGGCGCCGCCGGGTCAGCTCGGCCTGCAGCCGCTCGCCCTGGTCGCTGAGCCGGACGATGATCTCCCGCCGGTCGGCCTGCGCGCTCTCGCGCACCACCAGCCCGGCGGCCTCCAGCCGGTCGCACAGCCGGCTCGCCGAGGACGGGATCGCGCCGAGCTCCTCGGCGAGCCCGCCGAGGGTCAGCCGGCCGAACCGCGCGACGGCCTCCACGGCGCGCAGCTGGATCGGCGACACGGCGGGCTCCAGGCCCTGGTCGGCGCGGCTCCACAGCAGCGCGGCCTCGCTCAGCACCCGCTCCACGGCGGCCGTGACGTCGCCCGGCACCTCGGTATCGGCCGCCGGTGGCACGCCGGGCGGTGGCGCGCCGCCCGGATCGCCCGCCGGGAGCCGCGGTCGTCGCTGGGTCACACCCCCGCCTTTCTCAAGGAGCTGTCGGCCTCGCCGCCGGGCGGCGCAGTGCGGCCACCCGGGGCGGCCGGGCCGCGGCCGATAGCCCACGATAAAGGAAGGGCTCCGGCCGTGGTCCGGCCGCGATGCCCGGACGGCCGGGATCGCGGGCCCGTCAACGCCGATACAACATGATCCCGCCGCCCCGTGCCACGGGCCGGTACCCCGACGCGGCGAGTCCCTGGACGGCGACCTCCTCCCTGGGCGGCGGCGGCCCGGCACGGCCGGGGAGCGCGACGGCCGCCCACCGGGGGCGCCGCGCTAGGAAGACGGGGTCGAGCCGGAGGACGCGGCATCGCGCCGTCAGTTGCGGGGCGAGGCGGTTGGCCGCCGCGACGTCCGCCCCGTCCGGGATCACCGCCAGGATCCGGCGCGCCTCGGCGACGTCCGGCGGGACGTGCGCGTAGGACGGCCGCAGCAGCCGTCCGAGCGGCTGCGCGCCGAGCGCGACGGGCACCGTCCCGGCGGCGAGGACGGCCAGCGGCGCGGCGGTCGCGATCCGGCGGCCCAGCGTGCCCGTGCCCGGACGCCGCAGCCGGTCGAGTCCGTCGAGCGCGGCGATGAACACGATCGGCATCAGTACCGCGCTGTAGTGGAAGTGCGTGCCCCACAGGAACGGATTGGACGCCCAGAAACGGGCCAGGAGCGTCGGCAGCGTGAGCAGGGCGAGCGGTGATCGCAGCGCCAGGAAAAGCGTGGCCGCGAACAGTGCGAACAGAGTGTTCCCTTTCATACCGACCGGGGTGAACAAGCGCGTGAAAGGATTCTCGGGCCCATTCTGGGCCACGCCGAAATAATTGTAGGAATGGTCGGGGTTGAATGCCGGGATGATGACGAGGACGGTCAGCGCCGCGGCGGCGACGGCGACGCCCGTCACCACGGCGCCGGCCTTGCGGTCGCCCGTCCGGTAAAGGTGGGCGCCGACGGCGACGACGATGAGCGCCATGTCCTCCTTGACCAGCGGCAGGAGCAGCGCCCACCGGGCCGCGGCCCACGCTTGGCGCCGGACGAGCAGTTCGGTCACGCGGGCTACCACCGGGACGGCGAACGCGACCTCGTGGAAGTCGAAGACGACCGCCTGCTGGATTCCCCACGACAGTCCATAGGCGAGGCCGATGCAGGCGCCCGCTCGGGGGCCGTGCGACTCGGCCGCCAGGCGGGTCACCGGGACCGCCGACACCGCCAGCAGCCCGGCCTGGACGATCAGCAGCGTTACCGGCCCCGGGTAGAGCCGGTAGAGCGGGGCGATGGTGACGAGCACCGGGTGGAAATGGTCGCCGAGGAGGTTGTACCCCGGCGATTTGAAATCGGCCACCGGAGCCCGCAGGTGGGCGTAGTTGCGGACGGCCTGCTCGAAGAGCCCGAGGTCGTATCCGGTGCTCTCCATGCGCCGGTGACGCTGCACCGACAGCGCGAAGTAGGCGGCGAAGAGGACGGCCGCCACGGCCCACGGGATTCGCTGTGGATTTCTCACCGCGACGAGGCTGGCGTGTAGCCGCTGAAGGCCCGCTTAACGAAGCTGAAGAGGTCTTCAGGTTCGGGGCGCGGCCCGCGTGCATACTGGGGCCGTGCGGCTGCTGATGATCGAGGACGAGGAACGGCTCGCGACCGCGCTGAGCCGCGGGCTCCGTGGCGAGGGGTACGCCGTCGACGTCGCCCACGACGGCCGCGAGGGCTTGGACCTCGCCCAGACCCACCCGTACTCCGCGCTGATCCTGGACATCATGCTGCCCGGCCTCAACGGGTACGCGGTCTGCGGGCGCCTTCGCGCGGCGGGCAGCACGCTTCCGATCCTCATGCTGACCGCGAAGAACGGCGAGTACGACGAGGCGGAGGCGCTCGACACCGGCGCCGACGACTACCTGAGCAAGCCGTTCTCCTACGTCGTGCTCCTCGCGCGGCTGCGCGCCCTGCTGCGCCGGGGCGGCGCCGTGCGGCCCGCGGTGCTGCGGGTCGGCGACCTGTGGCTGGACCCGGCGGCGCGGCGCTGCCGCCGCGGGGACGTGCCGGTGCGGCTCACCGCCCGGGAGTTCGCCGTGCTGGAGTGCCTGGCCCGCCGCCCGGACGAGGCCGTCGCCAAGATCGACATCATCGACGCGGTGTGGGACCAGGCGTTCGACGGCGACGTCAACATCGTCGAGGTGTACGTCCGGGCGCTGCGCCGCAAGCTGGACCTGCCGTTCGGCCGCTCGACCATCCAGACCGTCCGCGGCGCGGGCTACCGGCTGTCGGCCCGCGATGCGTGAGCGCCGGGCCCGCCCGCGGTGGGCGCGGCCGTCGGTCCGGGCCAAGGCCGCGCTGGCGGCGATGGCCGCGACCGTGGCCGTCCTCGCACTGGGCGGATACTGGGGCCGCGGCGCCGTCCGCGACCAGTGGAACGCCGAGGCGAAGCGGACGGCGACGCGGGACGCCCTGCAGGTCACCTCGTCGATGGAGGTCGGAGGCGAGCCGAATGCGGTCGCCGGATCCTACGTCGCGATCCTCGCGGACGGCCGGTTGGTCCAGTCGGGCACCGCGATGGGCGACGAGGAATCCTGGTACGGCCAGACGGCGAACCGGCAGGAGGACTCCGCTTTCGGCAGGCCCTGGCTGGGGCTGAAACCGGCGGTCGGCTGGACCGTGCGGACGATCCGGGTGCCGGACATCGGCGTGCGGACCTTCGTTGTCGGGACCACCGACCCGCTCGCCCCGGACAAGATCCGCGCGCGGTTCGACCTGGAGTCGCGGACCCCGCAGCGGGTGACGGTGTACGCGGTCGTCTCGCCCGAGCGCGCCGCGACGGCCGTCGCCACCCTCGACCGCGTCCTCGCCCTGGGCGGGCCCGCCGCCGTGCTGTTCGTCGGCCTGACGGCGTGGCTGGTCACCGGCCGGGCGCTGCGCCCGGTCGAGGCCATCCGCGCCGAGCTGGCCGACATCACCGAGGGCGCGCTGGACCGGCGCGTCCCGGTCCCGGCGGCCGCCGACGTCGTCGCCGCGCTCGCCCGCACGACCAACGAGACGCTCGACCGGCTGGAGCGCGCGGTGCTGCGGCAGCAGCGGTTCGTCGCCGACGCCTCGCACGAGCTGCGCTCGCCGCTTGCCGCGCTGCGCGGTGCCCTGGAGATCCCGCTGACGCGGCCCGAGCGCGCCGACTGGCCCGCCGCGGTGTCGGCGGCGCTCGCCGACACCGTCCGCCTTCAGCGTCTCGCCGACGATCTGCTGCTGCTGTCGTCCGGCGACCGGGCCGCGCCCGCCGGACGAGGTCCGGAGCGGGCGGTGGACCTGGCCGACCTCGTGGAGGAGCAGATCGCCGAGCGGGCCTTCACCGCGCGGACGCCCGCGTTCGGCTGCGACGCCGAGCGGCCGGCGCTCGTGCGCGGGGAGGAGGTGCGGGTCGGCCGCATCGTCCGGAACCTGCTCGACAACGCCGCCCGGCACGCCCGCTCCTCGGTGCGCGCGACCGTCCGGGCCGAGCCGGGGCCGGGCGCGGGCACCGTCGTGCTGACGGTCACCGACGACGGGCCGGGCGTGCCCGCCGCCGACGCCGAACGGATCTTCGACCGGTTCGTCCGGCTGGACGAGTCCCGCAGCCGCGCGGAGGGCGGCGCGGGCCTCGGCCTGCCCATCGCCAGGGAACTGGCCGCCTCGCTCGGCGGGACCGTCCGGCTCGACGGCGGTTCCACCTTCGTCGTCCGGCTGCCCGCCACCGACCAGGACGACGAGCCCGCCGCGGGGCCGGACGCCCTGACCGACGCCCGGCCCTCCGGTTAGCGGATCATCAGAAGAACCAGGAGTGGGGCGACTGCCCCCGCCCCGCGAAACCGCCGAAGCCGCCGCCGAGGAACGCCAGCGGTACTCCCTCGCGGTCGCAGGTGCGCCGCACGGCGCCGAAGACCACGACGTGGTCCCCGGCGACGACCTGCCGGTCGACCTCGCACTCCAGGTGGGCGAGCGCGTCCGGGACGACCGGCACGTCGTGCTCGCCGTAGCTGAGCGGCAGCCCGGCGAAGTGGTCCTCGCCGCGGCCGGCGAATCGCAGCGCGATGGGCTCCTGCCGGGCGGCGAGGATCGACACGGCGAACCGGCCCGACTCGGCGACCGCGACGGCGGTCCGCGCGCGGGAGCCGAAGCAGACGAGGATGAGCGGCGGGTCCAGGGAGACCGAGGTGAGCGAGTTGAGCGTCATCCCGTGCGGGTCGCCGGCGGCGTCGACGGTGGTGATGACGGCGACGCCGGTGGCGAAGCGGCCCATGACGCGGCGCATCGCCGCCGAGTCGACGCCGTCGCCGGCCGACAGGGCGGGGTGGCCCGGGGTGGTGGTCGCGGGCATGGCGTTCCCTTTCGTTCTCAGGGGCGGTAACGGACCTCGAAGGTGAGGCAGCCTTCCTCGCTGCGCCAGGGCCCGTGCTCCATGCCGGGCGGTCGGCAGGCGTACATTCCCGCGGTGAAGGTCTGACCCAGCCGCAGGTCGGTGATCGCCCCCTCCAGGATGTAGACCTCCTCCCAGAAGTCGTGCGCCTGCACGCCGTTGGGCGTGGTGTCGGTGCCGGGCTCGAAGCGCAGCATGCGGGTGGCGACCCCGGTGGCACCGTCGGCCGCCAGGATCCGCTCGGTCAGCTCGGGGACGTCCCCCGCGCAGGGCGTGAACCCGATCGTCTCGGCGGGGAAGAACTCGTGCTCGGGCTTGGCCATCATGATCCGTTCGTGGAGGGGACGTCGGTGTAGCCGGAGAGGAACGCGTCGACGTCGGCGATCGCGTCGTCGTAGCCGAAGTTGCGGTAGGCGTAGCCCTTCGCGACGAACGGCGCGCCGGCGTAGAACATCTCGTACTGGTGGTGGCGGCCCGCGAACTCCGACCCGACGGCGTCCCAGACGAGCTTGAAGAGCTTCACCCGCTCGGCGGCCTCGACGCCCGGCGACTGGACGTAGCGGTCGATGTCGGCGCGGGTCACCGGGTTGTGCAGGTCGGCGACGCTGGCGGGCAGCTGCAGCACCCCGCCGCCCGCGAGGTCCCGCAGGATCGCCAGGACGCGCGGGTACAGCTCGGCCTGGAGGCCCATCGCCCCGTAGACGGCGCGCGCGTCCGGCCGCCACATCCCGTTGCCGTCCGGCGCGGCCCGGTACTCGGCCGCGAACACCGCGGACTCGACCAACGACGCCAGCCCCGCCAGCTCGCCGAGTTTCTCCTGGACGCCGGGGATCCGGTCGACGCCGTTGACGGCGGCGATCTTCCCGGCGAGGCCGCCGAGGAAGCGCAGCTTCACCGCGAACCGGATCTGCGCCTGCCAGTTGCCGAGGACGTGCGCGCCGGTGTCGAAGAACTGGCGGCGCAGGCCCGGCACGTCCCGGTCGACGAACACGCGCTCCCACGGCACGAACACGTCGTCCAGCACCACGAGGGCGTCGGTCTCGTCGTAGCGGGCCGACAGCGGGTAGTCGTAGGGGTCCCCGGCCGTCGCGTACGGGCGGCGGCAATGCAGCTTCAGCCCCTCGGCGGACACCGGGATCGTGAAGCCGACGGCGAAGTCGCGGTCGTCCGGGGTGAGCGGCTTGATGCAGGAGATGAAGATCTCGTCGGCGACGGCGGCGCCGGTGGCGAGCATCTGCGCGCCGCGCACGACGATCCCGTCCGGGCGCTCCTCCACCACGCCGGCCTGGACGAAGTCACCCTCCCACGCGTGCGCGGTGGTGGCCCGCGACACCTGCGGCGGGATGATCGCGTAGGAGACGTACAGGCTCTCCCGCAGCACCCGCCGGTGGAACTCCAGCACGCCCGCCGACAGGTCCCGGCGCTCGGTGACGAACGACCGCGGTGACGAGGCGAACGCCGCGATGAACGCCCCGACGTGGTCGGGACTGCGGCCCACCCAGCCGTGGGTGTGCCGCGCCCAGGTCTCGATGGCCCGCCGCCGCGCCGTCAGGTCCTCCCGGCTGCGCGGGATGGAGAACACGAGGTTCGCCTCCTCGCCGGTCTCCGGGGCACGGTAGGTCATCTCCCGGGCCGGGTCGGCGGCCAGGTCGAACAGCTCCGCCATGGTGCGGGCGATCGGCGCGAACGCCGGGTGGTGCGCCACGCTCTCCACGCGCTCGCCGTCGAGGTAGATCTCCCGGTCGTCCTTCAGGGACGCTAGATACTCGGCTCCGGTGCGCATCACGTCGCCCTCCTTGCTGTTCCGTGGTGGCGGGTCCGCCGGGCGCGCGTCATCGCCCGTTCCAGTTCGCCACGGCGGGCAGCCGCAGCGCCGCCAGCGTCCCGCCGAGGTGCGCCGCGAGCGCCTCCGCCGACCGCAGCGGGTCGCCGGAGCGGACCGCCGCCACGATCGCGGTGTGCTCGGCCAGCACGACCCGGGCCCGGTCCTCGGTCGCCGCGATGGCCCGCAGGCCCATCCGCACCTGCCGGTCGCGCAGCGTCTCGTAGAACTCGGCCAGCACCTGGTTGCCCGCGCTCCGCACGATCGCCCGGTGGAAGGCCCGGTCGCAGTCGATGAACCCGACCGGGTCGTCCATCAGGCCCTCCTGGCGGCCGATGAGCTCCTCCAGTTCGGGCACGAGCGCGGCCGCCAGCGGCGCGGCCCGCCGCACGCACCAGTCCTCCACCAGCTCGCGGGCCTGCATCACCGCCTCGATGTCGGCGTCGGAGACCGGGGGCACGAAGGCGCCCTTCTTGGGCATGATCGTCAGAAAGCCCTCGGTCTCCAGCCGCAGCAGAGCCTCCCGCACCGGTGTCCGCGACGTGCCGGTCGCCTCGCACACCTCGGCCTCGGTGAGGAACGTCCCCTCATGCCGGGGCAGCGAGGCGATGTGCCGCTTCAGCCAGCGGTAGGTGGTGTCCTGGGCACTCTCGCGCGATCGTTGTGGGCTGCTCATAGGCGTAATGTATACAACGCCTGAGAGAGGGCACAAGTGCGGCGTTGAGCAGCGCCTTCGCGGGTCCGTCCCGCTCCGGATCAGCCCGTGACGGTGAGCTTCGCGGTGGCGGAGCGGGCACCGGACGCGACGGTGATCGTGACCTCGCCGGGGCGGACGCCGGTCAGCTTGCCCGAGGACAGGTCCAGGACGGCCCGGACGCGCGGGTTGGCCGCGAGCGCCCGCGCCCTGTCGGCCGTCTCGGCGACGCCGAGGGCGCCGTCGCCGCTCCAGGTGACGCTCGCCGGGTAGCGCAGCGGGAAGCCGAGGCCGAACGAGGACGTGACGCCCGTCGCGCCGGCGTCCTGGGACGCGCCCACCGCGAGCGTCGCGGGCACCGCGGTGTCGATGCGGTCGATCAGCGGGTTCGTCCGGGCGACGAGCCAGTCGAGCGTGTTCGGGTTCGGCCGGCCCGGGTCGACGCGGCGCGGGGTCGGGTCCGCGCCGACGAGCATCCACCCGAAGAAGCCGCCCTTCTCGGGCGAGCTGTAGGGGGTCTTGCCGACCGCGGGCGTGGTGACCTCCAGGACGCCGTCCGCGCGGTCCGCCGACGCGGTGTGCGCGTGCCCGGTGAACAGGGCGGCGGGCTTGCCGGCCGTCTCACGGAACCCGGTCAGCCAGCGCTCGACCAGCCGCGCCTCCATCTGGTCGGAGTACTGCGACGAGCCCGCCCCGGACGGGTCGCGCAGCGGGTGGTGGAAGAAGACCACCACCGAGCGGACGGACGCGTCGCGCGCCGCCTTGTCCAGCTCCTCCTTGAACGCGGGCACCTGCGACCAGTCGGAGGAGCGCAGCCCACCGAGCGTCGTGTTGAGGGTGATGAAGCGCGTCCCGGAGCGGTCGAACACCTCGTGCGTGGGCCGCCCGGTCGTCTTGGTGAAGTTGGCCAGGGTGCCGGTGGCCGTGGACCCCGACTCGTGGTTGCCCGGCACCCAGTGGACGGGGATGTCCGCCGGGACCGTCTGCTTGAGCAGGTTCTCGGCGAACGTGAAGTCCTCCGGGTTGTTGGTGTCGACGAAGTCGCCGTTGACCACGATGAAGTCCGGCTTGGCGGCGGCGGCCTGGGTGAGCGCCTCCCGGGCCTGCTTCGCCGGGAACGAGCCCTCCCCGGCGGCGGCGCTGACGTGCAGGTCGCTCATCACCGCGAACCGGAACCGGTCCCCGCCGATGGCGCGCTGCTGGAGCACGAACGGGTCCGGCTGCGCCGCGGCACCGGCGGGCGCCTCCTGGCCGACGAGCGCGGTCAGCGCGTCGAAGCCCAGCTCACCGGCGTCCTTGGAGAGGTTGGACGTCTCCACGATGTAGAGGTTGAGCAGCGTGATCGGGTCGGAGAAGCCGTCCGGCAGGGCTCCCTCCACCCACCGCCATCCCGTCCAGTCGACGGTGGTGGCGAAGGTGAACGGCACGTTCGTGGTGCCCTGCGAGCGGAGCGTCGCGCGCAGCCAGTGCTTCTTGCCGTCGCCGTTCACCCACATCCCGAGCCGCCGCGTCCCGGCGGGCAGCGTGATCGGGTTCGGCTTGATCGTGGCGTATCCGGCGGACGTCCCGGACGTGCCGGTGAAGTCGTAGCTCAGCTTCAGCGCCTGGTTGCCCGCGGGCGCGCCGGGCCGTCCCGACCCGTCGACGGTGGCGACCGAGGCGGTGCCGCGCGCGGCGGACGCCACCCACGTCTCCCCGGCCCCGAACTCGGCGAGCGCCTTGCGCCTGAGCCCGACCGACACCGGCAGCCGCATGGTGCGGCCCTGGACGGTGGCGGTGAGGTCGCTCGCCCGCCCGTCGGCGCCCGCCTTCCCGGTCACCTTGAGGCTCCCGTCGGGCTGCGCGTCCACGTCGAGGACGGACGCGTCGAACTCCAGCCGCAGGTCACGCGGCGCGACCGGCGCGGCGAAGCCCTCCTCGTCCCGGCCCGTCACCCGGACCGTGGACGACCCGCCCGCGTCCAGCGTCAGCGTGGGGGAGCTGAACGACAGCGTGTGCAGCGGCCCGAGCACCCGGATCGGCGCCGAGCCGGACACGCTCTTCGTGCGGGCGGTCACCCGGGACGTCCCGGAGTGCCCGGCGCGCAGCACGCCGTCGCGGACCTCGCCCACGAACCCGGCGTCCCACCCGAGCGGCGTGTCACCGGCGTCGACGGCCGCGTAGGTCTCGTCGTGGCCCGCCGCGGAGACGCCGACGGTCAGGCCGGGGAAGACGCGGTCGGCGGTCAGCCGCACGTCGAGCCCCTGCAGCGTCCCCGACCCCTTCGCCGTGAACAGCCCGACGCCGTTGGGAATCGGACGCTCGCCGCCGTCCGACGGCGTGTTCACCACGCTCACGCCCCGGTCGCCGGGGGTGCGCGCCACCATGTCGGACGACCCGCCGCCGTCCAGCATGAACGCCTCGTGGGCGCCGAGCCGCGCCATCAGCCGCGCCATGTCGTCGTAGGTGAGCCCGGCGGAGAAGTTCGCCGAGCCGTCCACGGTGACCAGCAGCAGCCGCTTTCCGCCGCGCGCCCACCCGATCGCCGTCCGCGGCTTCAGCGCGTCGTTGCCGGTGGACGGCGGCAGGTCGATCGCCTCGCCGTCGCGGACCAGCACCTCGTTGCTGCCGAGCGCGGTGCGCAGCTTCACCGGCGAGTCCGAGCGCAGCCCGAAGTCCAGCTCCGCCGCGTCGCCGGCCCGCGCCGCCAGCGCGGCCGCCGCCGTCCCGCGGCCGACGACCACGAGCCCGCCGTCCGGCACCGGCGTCGCGGTGATCCGGTCGTTCACGGCACTGACCTTGCCCGCCGTGACGACGACCTCGGTGTAGGGGCCGGAGCCGGCGGTGAGCGTGCGCAGGCCGGGGCCCCACTGGTCGGTGTAGACGGTGATCCCGTTCGCCGCGGCGGACGCCGCGTTCAGCGCGTTCACCGTGTGCGCGGCGCCGCCGACGGTGACCTTGCCCTCCAGCAGCACGTCCGCGAGCCGCGCCGCGCCGTCCTCGCCGATCGCGGCGACCGTGGACTTCTGGTCGGTGCCCTTGCGCGGCACGCCGTCCTTGATCTCCGGGCCGATGGCGGCGTTGGTCTCGTTGATGTCGTAGAAGTCGCCGTTGATCCCCGCGACGGCCCCCGCGTCGTCGGCGGCCTTGGACAGCTTCCGCGTGTCGGTGACCTTCCCGCCGAGCAGCCCGCCCCGCACGTTCTGGCCCAGCTCCGCGTTCAGCACGTGCGCCCGCGTCCAGCCCGTCTTCCCGAACGTGTCGAAGGTCGTCCGGACGATCCCCGGCGCCACGACCCGGTCGACCCGGCTCGCCTCCACCGACTCCCCGGGAACGGCCGTCTGATACTTCGGCCCCGGATCCGGGTCCGGATCCGCCCACGCCGACGGCGCCTGCAACCCCAGACCGCCCGCGAGAACCGCCACCACCAGCGCGGATGTGCGCATGTTCCACCCCTTAAACGACATCCGGAAGCTAGGACCGACAAGAGTCGATCATGGAAATGCACCCCTGCGCCCCGATGACCCCCGGAGAAACGCCAGGTGGGAGCCAGAAGTCCAGACCGGTACCGGACGGTCCCAGAACCGCCCGTCCCCTGCTCAGACGAGGGCGGCGGGGCCCGGCCGGGAAGCCACCGCACGCACTTCCCGGACGGCCGGACGATCCCACTGCCATCGCCCGTGTGCCGGGCCGCTACCGGTGGTGTCGCCGGTCGATGCGGTGGTCTTCGTCGTCGAGCCAGACATGCTGGCCGTCCGGGGTCACGGTCAGCCCCCACCGGTCAGCGCCCGGCTGCCCGAGCCCGTCCCACCACCGGTAAGCGGCCTCCACCTCCGACCACAGGTCCCGCTCCCCGAACTGCCGGACCGGGAACGACTCCGCGCCGCTCTGGTGTTGCAGGCTGGCCCACGATTCCGACCACGGGTCCACCAGCCACACGGTGTAGCCGCCGTTCCCGTCGTCGCGGGTGACGATCAGCTCGCAGCGCGGTACACGTAGCCCGACCGCCAACGACGCGTCGTACTCACCCACCGCGTGTGAGGGGTGCAGATCGGTGGTCGACCGCCGCGCCCCGTCGGCATCCTGGACGTGGCGGGTCAGGGAGGCGCGCTTGCCGCGCTGGGCACGTAGGCGCATGAACTGCACGTTCCCCACGATCCGGCCCCGCATCGTGTGGTCCGGCCCGACCTCGAATGACACCAGCGCGCCGTTGTGAAAGTCGGTCGTCCACGGCACCAGCACCCGACCACCCGGCCGCGTCTGCAGCCCCCAGGCGTGCGGGATCTGGTCGGCCGCGACGGTGGCAATGATGCGGTCGAACGGCGCGAACCCCGGATACCCGAGCGCCCCGTCACCGGCCGCGACCGTGATCTTGTAACCGGCGTCCCACAGGACGGACCGGGCGCGGTCGGCCACTACGGGGTCGACCTCCACGCTGGTGACGTTGTCGTTGCCGAGCCGTTCAGCCAACAGCCCCGCGTTCCACCCGGTGCCCGTGCCGACCTCCAGGACCGACATGCCCGGCTCGACCTCCAAGGCGGCCAGCATCAGCGCGACGACGTTGGGGCGGCTGGCTGAACTGGTGGGCTCGTCCCCGACCTGCCCTGGCCCGACCGGGCTGCCGTCGTCCACCTGCGTGACCACGAACTCGTTCGCGTAACACAGCTCCAGCCACGCGGCTTCGTCGTCGGCACGGTGCACAGGAACCATGCGGGCACCGTCCTGAGTCCACACGGTGTCGGGGATGAACCGATGCCGGGGCACCGCCTCGAACACCGCGCGCCACTCCGACGTCAGATCACCGGCGTTGACGAGCTCGGCCACCAGACGTGCCGAGAGTTCGGACAAGTCGGACACGGTCACGTGCCGTCCTCGCCATGCTTGCCCATCACGAACTCCCTTCGCCGCCCGCGCAGCCGACCGCCACGCGGAAGTCACCTAACCGTGCTCCGCAAGGTGGTGCGGGGACGATGGCCCCGTTCCCTTGCGGAAACGGTGAGAACGGACGTGCGGCCCCCGTTACGGGCGCGCGCACCACCCCGGAAGCACTGCCTCCCTGATCAGGAGAGGGCGGCGGGGCTTTGCAGGGAGGTCAGCGTGTGCAGTTCGCGTACGGCCGGGCGGTTCCGCTTCTCCATGGGTACGGCGCGCAGGACGATCCTCCCCGTTTCGATGATCAATTGGGTCCGACGGGCCGGCGGTAGCGCGGTGAGGATCTCAGTCGCCTGCTGTGCACCGTGCTCGGCTCCGCCGTTGGCCACGGTGCACAGGGCCTCATGGAGACGGACGTTCACCGGGTACTGGTTGCCGCGAAGAGCGGTGTTGGTCAAGACGGCTTCGCGAGTCTCGTCGGCCTTCGCCTCGCGTCCGGCGGCCGCGTGAACCCAACTGGCCGAGAAGTGCACCCGGGCGTCCCAGAGGGTCGGCAGGATGCTCCCCGAGTGCCGACCGCCCGCAAAGTCAGTGTGGGTGTTCAGTGATTGCAGGGCCTCTTCGTGCCTGCCCTGGAGTGCGTATGCCTTGGCTCGGGTTCCGGCGAGGTCGGCGCTCCAGCAGGAGGGCGCTCCTCCGGTGAGCTGCTCGGCATCGTCGATGAGCTGCAGAACGGTAGCCGGAGGGCGTTGCCCGTAGAGTCCGAACTCGACCTCCCCGCAGCGGACCAACAGACGCAGGTCCAGATCACCGCTGGCGTCAGCGGCGGCTTTGGCGGTACGCCACCAGTGGACGGCAGCTGAGTGATCGCCGAGCCGGGTGAGGGCGTTGGCGCAAAGCCCGGAGAGTGCAGCCACGACTCGCTTCATCTCGGCCACCTGATCGGGCTTGGCAGCCGAGAGCTGACGCTGGGCAGCGACCAGGTCGACCAACAGGCCGTCGCGGACTTGCGCGGGTGGACGGGTGAGGACCGCATGCTTGTGGTCCGACAGAGTGACCTGCCAGGCGGCAAGGTCGCGGGGTTCGCTGTCGAGGGTCAGAGCGAGGAGTTGGCGGATTGGCTCGCCGGTGGCGCCGAGGGCGCTGGCGCTCATCCCTAACGCGGCGAGCTGGAGAATCGTGCGACGCTCCATGTCGTCGTCCCTTGTGTGGAGGGGGATCGGTGTGCAGCCGAGGTACCACGGGTCGATGGCCCCGTCCCCTCGCGGAGGCGGTGAGAACGGACGCGCAGCACCCGCTACGGACGCGTGTTCAGTCTGGATGCACTGCGTCCGCATTCAGTCAGGCGAGGACGGCGGTGCCCTGCCGGGAGGTCAGCGCACGCAACTCGCGGACGGCCGGACGGTCCCGCTTCTCCACGGGCACGGCCCGGAGTACGGCCTTCCCCGTCGCGTTGATCATTTCGCTTCGCTGAGCGGGCGGCAGTTCGGCGAGGATCTCGGTCGCCTGTCGGGCACCGCGCTCGGTTCCGCCGTTGGCCACGGTGCACAGGGCCTCATGGAGACGGACGTTCACCGGGTACTGGTAACCGCGGATGCGGCCGAGAATGTACTCGCGTTCCTGATCGGCCAGAGCCTCGCGTCCGGCGCCGGCATGAATCCAGCTCGCCGAGAAGTGCACCCGCTTGTCGCTCCACAGCGTCGGCAGGATGTCGAGCGCGGGTGCTTCTCCGGTGAAGCTCGCAAAGGTGTTCAGCACATTGTGGGCTTCGTCGTGCCTGCCTTGCAGGGTGAACGCCGTGGCTCGCGTCCCGGCGAGTTGCGCTCTCCAGAAGGGCACCGGTGCCTCGGTGAGCCGGTCTGCGGTGTCGGCCAGGTGCACGACCGTCGCGGCATCGCGCTGCCCGTAGAGCCCGGACTGGGCCTCATCGCAGCGGATCATCAGGCGTAGGTCGAGATCGCCAGTGGCGTCCGCGGCGGCCTTGGCCGTACGCCACCAGTGAATCGCGGCCTCGTGGTCGCCGAGCCTGGTAAGCGCGTTTGCGTAAAGGTAGGAAAGTGCGGCCACGACCCGCTGCAACTCGATCGTCTCGTCCGGCCCGGTGGTCGGTAGCTGCCGCTGAACCGCGAGGAGATCGACCGTCAGGCTGTCGCGAACCTGGGCCGGTGGGCGGGTGAAGATCGCATGGAGGTGGTCTGCAAGGGCGAGGTGCCAGCCATCGATGTCGCGGGGTTCGCTGTCGAGGGTCAGGGCGAGGAGTTGGCGGATCGGTTCGCCGGTGGTGGCGAGAGCGCTGGCGCTCATCCCTAACGCGGCGAGTTGCAGAACTGTGCGGCGCTCCATGTCGTCGTCCCTTGCGTGGGAGGGGGTCGATGCTCCCACGGTACTGCCGGGTATGGCGGATGTGTCCGGTATGTCGAACAGCTCTTCCACGGTGGTGTCGAATACGGTCGCGTAGGCGTGGGCCCACGAGGTCGGGCGGTGCTGTCCGTATTCGTGCCAGGTGATCTGGCGGGCCAGGCTGCGGATGTTGCCTTGTGTTATGCCCATGGTTCGGTACATCCGGCGGGCCAGCTCCGGTTTGGTCCAGCCGCGGGTCTCGCGTTCTGTCTTGATCCGGTCAGCCCATTCGGGACGGGAGCCGTTCATGGCGCACCTCGCTCGACCAACGGCGGATGAATGATGTCGCTGTCCTAGCGGCAGTATGAGCCTTCCGGCGCCGGTACGTGCAGGGATTCACGCAGGGTGACCGGAACGGGGGGAAACATCCGGTGTCATCCGGCCGCGATCATGGAACGCGGCCCGCGCCGGGGAGCGGACACCCGGCGCGGGCCGCGAGTGAGGCAGATCCTGCCGCAAGGCATCGTGCGTTGTACGAGTCGTCGATGAATTCATTCGATTCTGAAATTTCACGTTCAGACGGTTCCGTTGAAATGAACTCCAGGGAAACCCGCCGGTGCGGCACGGTCCCCGCTCGCCGCAACGGGGACGCGGCGAGCGGCCCGCCGCCCGGAAGGGCCGTCAGACGGTCGGATGGTTGCACCGTGGGTTACGGAAGAGTGCGACCGAAACCGGCGCGGCGCCCTCAGAGGGACGGCCCCGACGAATGCGAAGCCGTTCCCAAAGAACCGGCGATGATCATTTGAGTTGACGATCTTCTTGCCGTGTCACGTTGAGACGGTGTTTATGCAGGTGAGAGTCGCGCCCCGAGTTCCATACCGTCGTCGCAGAGGAAATCCGGCCGCCTGCCGAGCCGCCCGTCAGGTTCCGTCAGGTTGGTCCGGGGGGCGGTCGGAAGAGGTGGGTGGGGGAGTGGCTAGGGCGCGGACGGCGTTGGCGACCGCGCCGCGGAGGCGGTCCTCGGTGTAGTCCGGGCCTAGGATCATGCGCCGGAGTTGCGGCATCGCGAGGCTCCAGCCGACCAGGCCGAGGGTGAAGAACGTCAGTGCCCGGGGGTCGCCGGCCGTCCCGGCGGCGTCGACCTTCTCCTGGTAGTGCGCCGTGCGGGCGGCCTCGTCGGGGACGGGGGAGTCACCGAGCTCCAGGGCCTCCCACAGCAGGAGCCGCAGCGCCTCCGGATGGGCCCGGTGGTAGTCGAACAGGCGCTCGGCGTACCCACCGAGATCCCGGCCCTCGGGCGGGACGGCCTCGGCCAGCTCGGTCATCAGCCGCTCCAGGACCGCGGCGAACAGCGCGCCCTTGTCGCCGAAGTAGTCGTAGATGGCGCGCTTGTTGGCCCGCGCGCTCGCGGCGATGCGGTCGACGCGGGCCCCGGCCACGCCGTGCTCGGCGAACTCCGCCGCCGCCGCCGTCAGGATGCGCTCTTTGGTCGCCGCCGAGTCGTAGGCCATGACCCCATGGTAACGAACCAGTTCGTTTGACCGGGACCGGGATGCCGGGGTAACTTCCGAACCATCCAGTTCGTTCGATTGGAGGCACGATGCCGGACCTCGCCGCCCGGCGGGCACCGTCCCCGCCGGGGACGCGGACGCCCGCGCTGCTGTTCGCCGTCATGGCGGTGTGCAGCGGCGCCACCGTCGCCAACGTCTACCTGGCCCAGCCGCTCCTGGACCTGTTCGCCCGCGGGCTGGGCGTCACGTCCTCGGCGGCGGGCGCCGTCGTCACCTGCGCGCAGCTCGGCTACGCCGCGGGCATCCTGTTCCTGGTGCCGCTCGGGGACGTGCGGCGCCGCCGCCCCCTGCTCTCGATGCTGCTGGCGGGCACGACCGGTGCGCTGCTGCTGGCGGCGGCGGCCCCCGGCCTGGGCGTGCTGGCGGCCGCCGCCGCGCTGGCCGGCGCCGCCACCGTGATCCCGCAGGTGCTGGTCCCGCTGGCCGCCGAGCTCGCCCCGCCCGGCCGCCGCGCCTCGGTCGTGGCGAACGTCCAGATCGGCCTGATGACCGGCATCATCGGCTCCCGCGTCGTCGGCGGGGCCGTCGGCGAGGCGCTCGGCTGGCGCGCGGTGTACGTGCTGGCCGCCGCCCTCACCGCGGTCACCGGGCTGGTGACGGTGCTGCTGATGCCGTCCGAGCGGCGGCGCCCGGACGGCGGCGCGCCCGCTCCCGGATACGGGCGGCTGCTGGCGTCCCTGCCGGGCCTCCTGCGCCGGGAGCCCGCCCTGCTGCAGGCGTGCGTCCTGCACGGCACGCTGTTCGGTGCCTACAACGCCACCTGGACGACGCTGGTGCTGGTCCTGACCCGCGCCCCCTACGGCTACGGGACCGCCACCGCCGGGCTGTTCGGACTGCTCGGCCTGGCCGGGGCGGTCGCCGCGCCGTGGGCGGGCCGCGCCGTGGACCGCCGGGGCGCGGTCCCCGTCATCACCGCCGCCCTGCTGCTCACCCTCGCCGCGTCCGGCGCCTACGCCCTCGGCGGCACCTCCCCGCCCTTCATGGTCGCCGCGATCGTGCTGGCCAACGTCGCGGTGCAGTGGAGCCAGATCGCCAACCAGGCGCGCGTCTTCGCCTACCTGCCGCACGCCCGCAGCCGGGCCAACACCGTCTACATGGTCGCCGTCTTCTTCAGCGGCGCCGTCTGCGCGGCGGCCGCCGCCGCGTGCCACGCCGCCGGGGGCTGGAGCGCGGTGTGCGCGCTCCAGGCCGTGCTCGCCGCCGCGGGCCTGGCGGTCGTGCCCGCCGCACGCCGCCACGACCGCCGCCACATGCGAGCCCCAGAGACACCCGGCGCGCTGACGCCGGGTCCGCAGAACACCGACAAAGGAGAGTCATGACCTTCCCAGCCATGCCCGCAGCCGTGACGCGGTTCTTCACCGCCTCCTGGGAGGGGGACGCCGACGCCTGGGCCTCCTCCTTCGCCGAGGACGGCGTCTTCCACGACCCGGTCGGGCGGCCCCCGCTCGTCGGCCGGGACGCCATCGCCGAGTTCATCGCCGGTGTGCTGCCGAACTTCGCGCCGTTCCTCGGCCTCACCCCGCGCGAGGCCCACACCGTCGGCAGGTCCGTCGCCGTCTCGTGGTCCGGGGCCGCCGTCTCCCTGGACGGGCGCCCGGTCAACTGGTCCGGCATCAACGTCTACGAGCTCGGTGAGGACGGCCTCATCCGCGAGGCCAGGGCCTACTTCAACGGCGCCGTGTTCCAGGCGCAGCTCGCCTGACGGCGTCCACGGCGCGCGGCCCGGTCACGTCCCCGGGCCGCGCGCCCCGCCGTGCCCGTCCTCGTGCGTCACCCAGCGCCGGGCGGTCGCGTCGTACCAGGCCAGCGAGCCGGGACGGATCGCGCTGAGCGGGATCGGCTCCGGCTCCTCGTGCCCGTCCGCCGCGCCGAGGTCGAAGGGGCCGGGCGCGTGCAGGACCGACACGTGGTCGCCCGTCACGCCGGTCACCCAGCCGAGCACGTCCCGGCCGCCGGCGAGGGTGAACCCGACCTTCAGCACCTCGTCCGAGCAGCGCGCCAGCGTCTCCCTGATCACGTCGTCCGCCACGCCCTAGCGGAGGGCGGCCAGGACGTAGCCGCGTCCCGCCCGCCAGACCGGGCCGGCGTGCGGGAAGCCCGCGCGGCGGAGCAGCTCGATGTGCCGGTCAATGCCGAGACCGGTCCCCATGCCGTCGGCGCTCAGCTCCCGCCGCTCCAGCATGGACGCGCGGCGCGCCTCCCACGCCTGCGCCGCCCACCAGGACGACCAGTCCTCCTCGTCGGCGGGCCGGGCGGTGCGGCGGCGCCCGGTGAGCCGGGGCCCGCGGAGCGGAAGCGGACCGGCGTTCACGAGCACCCCGCCGGGCCTGAGCAGCCGGTGCAGCTCCTCGTACACGCCGAACAGCACGGGCTCGGACAGGTGCTGGAGCGCGCCGGTGGAGACGGCGGCGTCCAGCGGCCGGTCGAGGCCGAGGGCCCGCGTCCAGCCGTCGCGGCCGATCACGGCGGCCACGAAGCGGACCGACGCGCCGTGCCGCTGCCGTCCCAGTTCCAGGAGCAGCGGGTCGCCGTCCACGGCGATCACGTCCATTCCCGGCGTGCGCTCGGCCAGCCGCGCCGCCAGCGTCCCCGACCCGGAGCCGAGGTCGACCGCGGACGGCCGCGGCGCGCTCGCCGTGACGCGCCCGACGACGTCGGCGATCACCGTGAGCCGCTCCTCGCGGCAGGCGGCCTCGCGCTCGTGCCGCCGGTCCCAGCCGGCGATCCACTCCCGTGCGGTCTCGTGATCCAGATGCATGCCCATCACCGGCCCTCGTCGCCCGCGACCCCGTGTGCGAGCGACATTAGCCGATCTTGCAACGATTTTCATTACCGAATCACGGGATGCCCCGATGCGGTCACCAAGGGTGTCCCGCCGGACATGGCCCGTCCCACCGTCCCCGCGCGGCGCGAGGCGGCGGAATGGCCGTGCCCGGCGCGGCCGGACGGTGATCTCGCGGGACGCGCCGGAGCGCCGGAGGCGTAGCCGGAGCCGCACATCGCACCCGCTTTCACTCCACGACCCTCGTAGTAGAGAGACGCTGCCGCGCGGCGGCCGGTTCCGCCGCTCGCCGTACGGACCGTCCCGCTGCGATGCCGCCGCCCCCGGCTTCGGGCCGGGGGCGGCGGGCGGGAGGCGGGTATCAGGACGGGGGGCGCTCGTTCGTCCACTCGGCGACCTCGAACACCTGGTACGAGACCGGCTCGCCGGGACGGTGGAAACGATCGGGCATCTGATCGGCCCTCAGGATCCGGGGCTTGCCGTTGTCACCGGGGGGGAGCCGCCGGCTGCCGTGCGGCGGCGTCACCACCAGGTCCCGGATCGCCAGCAGCTTCCCGGCAGCGGGATCGATGATGAACTGGCGGCGGTAGGTGCCGAGCTGCTGCGGGGCGGTGTACAGGCCGAGGGTGACGGTCGTCTCCAGGGGCAGGGAGACCACCGTGCCGCGGCGTCCCAGCGGGTCGGTCGCCCCGCCCTCGGGCCGGATGCCGGGCAGGGTGGCGAGTACCCGGAACGCCGCCGCCCGGACGGCGGGCGGCGCGGGCGCGTCGGACAGCAGCGTCCCCACCACATCGGACAATGCCCGGGCCCGCTCCGTGCCTTGCAGGTCCCCCAAGGGCTCCTTCTTGGGCTTGGAGGTGTAGGCGTGCCAGTCGCCCTTGAGGGCGAGGAGGGCCTTTTCCAGCGCCTGCGGCCTCGTGGGCAGTTCGGCGACCGCCGCCGCGCTCAGGCCGTAGTACCGACCGTCGAACGGCATCCAGCGCGTGCCCGAGCCCTTGGGCTTGGCGCTCATGTCCAGGAACGCCTTCTGGTCCGGCACGCCCGGGAGCGGGACCTGTACCCACGTCGGCGATCCCGCCGCCTGCCATTTCTGCTTGTCCTGGGCGGTGACGGGCACGTCGACCAGGTCCAGGTGGGTCTGCCGCCCCTTGCCCTTCCGGTCGGTCCAGCGGTCCACCCCCTGCCTGGAGTCGACCTTGTAGTGGTTCGCCGCGCTCGTGCCGACGCCGTAGACCTCGCCGCTGACCGACTTGGTGTGCCAGTACGCGCCCGCCGGTGCCCTCAGCGCGTTGGTCGCGGCCACTAGCAGGACGCTCCCCTGTTCCTCGTGGGAGAGCGTCCCCGTCCCGCCCCGCGCGTCGTCCGGCTCCTCGGAGACGGCGGCGATGACGCCGGCGGTCACGGCGGCCGTCGCCCCCAGGCTCACCAGGGGGAGCACGAACCGGCTCCGGGGACGGCGAACGCCGCCGCCCTTCCGGCCGGTGCGCCAGTCGCTGCGCAGTTCGATGGCGTGGGGATGCTCCTCCTCGGCGAGGGCCGTCCGCATCTGCCGCAGGGCGTCGAATTCATCCATCGGTCTTCTCCTCGGGGAGGTGCTTGCGGAGCTTGGCGCGGGCGCGGTGGATCTTCGCCTTGACGGTGCCGAGGGGCAGGCCGAGCGTCGTCGCGATCTCCGCGTACGACATCTCGCCCCAGGCCAGCAGCAGGAGGGCATTGCGGTCCTGCGAGCCGAGCGAGGCCAGGGCACGGGCCAGCCTGGGGCCGAGCGCGGCGGCCGACACGCGGTCGCCGGCCCGGTCGGCGAGGCCGTCCTCGGCGGGGTCCACACCGGTCCGGGCGAACGCCCGGTACATCCGGCTCTCCTGGCGATGATGCCGGGCGATCAGCTTGCTGGCGATGCCCCACAGCCACGCGCCGAACTCGGTGCGTCCGTCGAACCGCTCGCGCTGCTTGAACGCGGTCGCGAACGTCTCCGCGACCAGGTCGTCGGCGAGGGTGGGCCCGAGGCGCCGCTTGATGTAGGCGTGCAGCCGCGGTGAGTGGCGGCGGAACAACTCGCCGAAGGCCTCGGGATCCTCCAGCGATGCCATGACGATGCCCGCGTCGTCTGATGCGTCGACAGGGCTCACCAGAGCCATGGCCGTCTCTTCATTGAGCGTCCTTCGCGATGAGGGGAGAGCTGACACCCTCCTCTATCCCGATGCGCCCCGACGGGTTGCGTCGATCATCGCCGAGAGGCGGCGTCCCCGGGGAGAAGGAGCGCGCGGTCCCGCCAGGCCCGTTCCCACTGGCGGGTCAGCGCGGGGTAGACGATCAGGTAGCGGAACGGCGCGATGAACGCCATGTACAGCCGCCCGAACCGGCCGTTGGGCTTGACCAGGACCGCCATCCGAAGTTCGTGGTCACCGTCGCGGCCCGGCGCCCACCCCAGGTGCATGACCGTGTGGACGGTCTTGTTCGCCAGCTCGCGGACGGACTCGTCGGGCAGTTCGTAGACGGGGGTGAGCGGGGTGCCGCCGGAGTCGGCACCGTCCACGGTCGCGCGAAGGTCGTCGGGCACGCGGTCGCGCAGCGACGCGACGCGCGTCCCGAGCCCGGCCCTGGCCTTGTCCCAGCCGAGCAGGGCACCGAGCTTCCAGCGCACCGCGAACAGGAACCGGGCCGGCGCGGACTGCCCGTCGAACCCGCCGCCCGCCCGCATCGCGGCCAGCATCACGGGGAAGTCGTCCGGCCCGGCGCCCGGGGTCCGGTAGGCCCACACGTCCTCGACGCGGAAGTCTGCGGCGAACTCGTGAATCCGCCACGGCCGGTCGGTGTGGGCCCTACGAGGGAGTCTCATACCCGTCGCCTTTCCTGCGGTCCGTTCTGTACGCGGGCGTACAAGACCAGGCTAGGACTTATATACGGGTGCGTATATATGGCGGCCAGGTGAGGTGCGGCACATGGTCCACGCCGGTCGGCGGCCGGGGGCCGTCCACGATCAGGCAGGCTCGTCTCCTCGCGGTGATGCCGGCCGTACGGCCCTCCGACCTGGGGCGCCCCCTGCGCCCGGACGTCGCGTGGCTCCCTAGACTCGGGTCCGTGCTCAGACTCGGCTTCCCCGTGATCGGGGTCAACGACGTCCCTCGCGCCGTGACCTTCTGGACCGCCGCGCTCGGCCTGGCCGCCGCCCCGGAGTCCCAGAACCGGAGATGGTGCACGCTGGTCCGTGCCGGTGATCCGCCGGAGCCCGTGCTGGGCCTGATGTACAGCGAGACGCCCGTCCAGGAGCACCCGCGTCTCCACCTCGACCTCATGGTGGACACCGAGGCCGAGCAGCGGGCCGAGGCCGAACGCCTGGTCGCGCTCGGCGCCCGCCGCGTCGACTGGGACTCCTACCCGCCCGACCCCGACTTCGTCGTGCTCGCCGACCCGGACGGCAACGCCTTCTGCATCGTGGACCTCAGCCGGAGCCCGGCGGGCATCCCCTAAACCGCGGCGCCTCCGGACGGGCTCCCGCCGTGCCCGGGGAAGAGGACCGCCGCCGCGTGCCGCGTGTCGGTGTACTCGACGACCGCCGCGATCAGACCGCCGCGGACCGTGAAGACGCCGACGCAGCGGTTGTCGTAGACGGCCCCGTGCACCGTCCGCGCCTTCGACGTCCATTCGGCGACGACCCGGTCGCCCTCGGCGACCGTGCCGACCAGCTCGATCTCCACCGTGCCGGGGACGAACACGGGCGCCATGCCGCCCAGGAAGCCGTCGACGATGGCGTCGCGGCCCCGCCACACCTTCGAGATCGGCAGGTCGCCCGGGTAGCGCCAGGTCGCGTCCTCGGTGAAGCTCGCGCGGACGGCGTCGGCGTCCCCGTCGCGGACGGCCTCGACATAGCGGACGACGACGGCCCTCGGATCGGTCATGGCCGGGCTCCTCTCGGGTGCTCACTGTGCCCGGCCACATCCCACCGGGAGCGGTGACGGCCGGGCCAACAACGGCGCGACCCGGCCGACAACGCCGGGTTGTCGGCTATGGTCGGCGCCGTGGACCTCGATCTCACGCTGGTCCGCGCGTTCGTCACCACGTCCGAGACCCTGCATTTCGGGCGCGCCGCCGAGCGCCTCGGCACCAGCCAGCAGGCGCTGTCCAAGCGGATCGCGCGGCTGGAGGCGCTGCTGGCGGTCCGGCTGTTCGAACGCGAGGGCGGCGTCCGGCAGTACGAGGCCAGGCGCGCCGTGGAAGGACCGGACTCCAGATGGTGACGCCGTCCGAGCACGGTGAGCGCGGCCGGGTACTGCGACTCCGCCGCCT
>NZ_CAACVB010000090.1 GCF_900659635.1 Actinomadura roseirufa
CGTGTCCAGCCCCCCGGCCCAGGCGAGACCCGGCCGCAGGTCGATCGTCCCCGGCGGCGCCTCCGCCCGTCCCGGCGCCGCCCGCCCGGCCGGACGCTCCCGCCGCGCCGGGTCGGCCGCCACCCCGTCGGTCACGTACGTCCCCGAGCCGTGCCGCCCCTCCAGCCACCCCTCCGCGTACAGCTGCTCGTACGCCTCGGTGACCACCGTCCGGCTGACGCCGAGCAGCGCCGCCAGCGAGCGGCTGCCGGGCAGCCGCTCCCCCTCCGCCAGCCGCCCCTCCCGCATCGCGGCCCGCAACTGCGCGACGAGCTGGGCGTTCATCGGCTCGCCCGCCGAACGATCAACGGCGAGCGGAAGATCGATCAACACGACTGGTCTCCGGCCATCGACACGGAGTGGCCCTACCGACCAGGCCACTTACCTCCTAGCGTAAAGGCACATGAGCACACTCTCCGCCACCGCCCGCACACGCCTGACACGTCACCCGGAACGCTCCGGCACCGACCGCTCCGTCCTGCACGCGATCCTCGACGACGGCATGATCTGCCACCTCGGCGTCCTCGTGGACGGCACGCCCCGCGTGATCCCCACCGGGTACGGCCGCGCGGGCGACACCCTCTACGTCCACGGCTCCAGCGGCGCGACCAGCATGATGACGGGCCCCGCCCGGGACGTCTGCGTCACCGTCACCCACATCGACGGCATCGTCCTCGCCCGCTCCCTGTTCTCCCATTCGATCAACTACCGCAGCGCCATGATCTACGGGACCCCCCGCACCGTGGACGACCCCGAAGAGAAGCTCGAGGGCCTGCGCCTCATCGTCGAGCAGTTCGCTCCAGGCCAGTGGGACGCGGCACGCCGCCCCACCCGCAAGGAGCTCGCCGCCACCACCGTCCTCGCGGTCTCCCTGGACGAGGCGTCCGTCAAGGTCAGAGAGGGAGGCCCCGCCGACGAGGAGGAGGACTACGCCCTCGACATCTGGGCCGGCGTGCTCCCCGTCCGCCAGGAGTTCGGTGCCCCCTACCCCGATCCGGCGCTGCGCCCCGGCATCCCCGTCCCCGCGCACATCGCCGCCCGGACCGCTCCCACCTCGTAATTCGATCGAACTCGATGCCCCGCGCAGTCGTTCATGGTCGTAGGGTGAAACCCATGAACGAGCGGCTCTGCTGGATCGACTGTGAAATGACCGGCCTCGACCTGCGCACCGACGCGCTCATCGAGATAGCCGCTCTGGTGACCGACAGCGAGCTCACGATCCTGGACGAGGGCGTCGACGTGGTGATCAAACCTCCGCCCGAGTCGGTCGCGCAGATGTCCAAGGTCGTCCGCGACATGCACACCACGTCCGGCCTGCTCGAAGCCCTTCCCGGCGGCGTCACCCTCACCGAGGCCGAGGACATCGTCCTCAACTACGTCCGCTCGCACATCAAGGACCCCAAGAAGGCCCCCTTGTGCGGCAACTCCATCGCCACCGACCGCTCGTTCCTCGCCCGGGACATGCCCTCCCTCGACGGCCACCTCCACTACCGCATGGTGGACGTCTCGTCCATCAAGGAACTGGCCCGCCGCTGGTACCCGCGCGTCTACTTCGCCAGCCCGGAGAAGAAGGGCGGCCACCGCGCCCTGGCGGACATCACCGAGAGCATCCAGGAGCTCCGCTACTACCGCGCCGCCGTCTTCGTCGCCCAGCCCGGCCCCGACTCCGAGACCGCCCGCTCCCTCGCCGCCGGAATCACCGGCTGACCCATCCCCCGGGAACCGCTACACTACTGGGGAGCCGGGAGCGATTCCGGCCACGGTGGGTGTAGCTCAGCTGGCAGAGCACTTGGTTGTGGTCCAAGATGTCGGGGGTTCAAGTCCCCTCACTCACCCCACACGAAAGCCCTGGTCATCGAGAAGATGACCAGGGCTTCTCCGTATCCCGCGCCAGGCCCTCGCTCTCGGATGTCCGATTCTGGGGGCAATCCGGGAGCGATCTTGCCTAGGGACGCCACCCGCGAGGGCGCGTGCATCCCACATGACCGGTCGCCACGTACGGGTGCGGTCTGCGCCCGCCAGGCGTGGGAATTCATTGCCGGAGAACGGTGACGTCGTGAATCGCGCGACCGTACGTTACTCTATGTGATGACAATTAACGCTAAGTGGTACTCACTGGCTGCGGGGGTCACGACAGCCGCGGCTCTGGCACTCGTACCGGTCGTGGCGCATGCGCAGCCGGACAGCCGGACGTTCGGCTACACCGGTGCCCCGGAGACATTCACGGTTCCGGAAGGAGTGTGCGCGCTGACCGTGGACGCCTTCGGGGCCGCGGGCGGCGACGCGGTTTCCGGGTCTCCCGGCGGGCGAGGCGGTGAAGTCAGGGCCACTGTTCCGGTCAAGCCCGGGGACACGCTGACGATCGACGTCGGCGGCGCGGGCACCGGCGGAGTCCTCCAACCGTCCGAGCCCGCGCGAGGCGGCTACGGCGGCGGCGGCCAGCCCGGCGCCTACCGCGATGACCACCGCCCTGGGAACGGCACCGTCGGAGGCGGCGGGGGCGGCGCGACAACCGTGAGCGTCGCCCTGGAGCCGCTCATCATCGCCGGCGGCGGAGGCGGGGGCGCGGGCAGCTTTGCCGGCGGAACGGCGGGCCAGGGCGGCGACGGCGGCCAGACCGGTACCAACGGAGCCAGTCCGGCCGAACCCGGCGCAGGTGGCGGCGGCACCTCCGGCGGCAACGGCGGTGCGGGCGGCGCGGCCGGGCAACCCGCCTTTGCGGGCGATCAACCCGGCCTTCCCGGCGGCAACGCGGTGGGACGAAATGGCGGAGACGGCGCGGTCAACCTCGCGGACCCGCACATGGGAACGGGCGGCGGGGGCGGCGGGGGCGCACACGGCGGCGGCGCCGGCGGTTCCTCCACGACAGGCACCCTGTACGCGGGAGGTGGCGGAGGAGGGTCAAGCCTCGGCCCCGCTGAAGCCACCTACAACACGGGTGTCCGCGAGGGCAACGGCGAGGTGACCCTCACCTACGACACCGACTCATGCGGGGTCACCCCCACACCCACAGTCACACCGACCGAGCCAACTCCCACACCGACCGAGACCACACCGGTGCCGTGTCCGAACGACAAGCTCAAAGTGGAAAAGAGCGCCGACCAGGCCAAGGTGCCCGTCGGGGGCAAGGTGCACTACCGCATCCGCGTCACCAACACCTGCGCCGGCGTCTTCCACCAGGCCACCTTCACGGACGACCTGTCCGACGTGCTCGACAACGGCTTCCTCGAGGGACCGATCAAGGCCACCACCGGCACCACCCGCCTTACGGACCACACCCTTATCTGGACGGGCGACCTGCAACCCGGGCAGACGGCTGAGATCACCTACACCGTGATCGCTCGCACACCCGGACTGCTGCGCAACAGCCTTACCTGGCACTGCAAGGCACCCGAGACCCGATGGGACTGCACCGCCAAAACCGAAACCAAGGTCCACAAAACACACCACTGACGACACAAGGGGCCCCAGGAACATCCTGGGGCCCCTTCCCATTGCCTCACTCCCTCTCAGCGGCGAGCACGCCGAGATTCCAGCAAGTCGGCGGGGAAAGGCGTGGCGGCGAAGCACGACAGCAGCCGCATCAGAGTCCTCGCCTCGCGGTGCCCCTGAGCGCCGAGCAGGTCGAGCGTCAGTTCCCAGTGCGGCCGATCAGTCGGCGGTGCAGCCGTTCCACCTGGCTGTCACCGCCGCCTCTGCGGGCCGACCTCCGCGGACGCCCTGGTCGAGGGAAATCCTGCACGCTGCACTTCAATGGCCAATCACCGCGCCGGTGTTCCCGGTGGTGCTCCGACCAGCGTATTCCGACCGCACCTAGGGATTGCCTACAACAACCGCCGACCCACGGGGCTCCTGATCGAAATCATCGCAGCCCAGCGAGAAATACCTTTGTTGAATGTCGACATCGGGACGGTCGAGTTGGTCGAACTCTACCGCGAGAAGTCCACCTACCGGTGGGACGTACTATTTCAACTCCCCATAAGGTGAGCCCTGCGCACCGCGCCCATCTGCCGGCCGCAAACTCCATGAAACGATCTTCGCATTCCTGTGGACAACCTACATCGCATGGAGTCGGATAGACGCAGACACACTGACCGCGCAGGTTGTGCTTCGGCCATACAGACCCTCCGCCCACGTAAGCCCGGTCAGTAGCGAGCCAACCCGAAGCAAGAGCCAAAGATGGGCAAACACGGCAAGCCGGTGAAATGCGGGATGTGCAAGGGCAGCGGGAAGATGGAGATATCGGACGACGGGAAGATCCGCAAGATCCCCTGCTCGGGATGCGGCGGCTCTGGGAGCCAGGGATGAACCCCGCCGAAGCCTTGCGTCGAGTGCCGCGCGAGAACTTCATCCCCGACCTGATCTGGGTAAGGCGCGATGACGGCTGGGCGGTCCCGCTCAGGCGCGCCGACGACCCGGAACGATGGCTGGAGATGGTCCGCGACGGCGACTCGATCACCACACAGGTGGACGACGGGGCGACCGAAAAGGGCACCTGGCCGACCAGCTCGGCCAGCGCCCTGCACATCGTGACGACCATGCTGGAGACGCTGAAGGTCGAACCCGGCGTGAAGGTGCTGGAGATCGGCGCAGGCACCGGCTACAACGCGGCGTTGCTGGCCGAGCTGGCGGGGCCGTCCAACGTCACCACCATCGAGATCGACCCGGACGTCGCCGAGCAGGCCCGCGCAGCGCTCGCCCGGTCCGGCTATGGAGTAAAGGTGGTGACGGGCGACGGCACGCACGGCCACGCCGATGGCGCACCCTACGACCGGGTGATCGCCACGGCCGCGGTCTACGAACTGCCGTACACGTGGGTGGAGCAGACGCGTCCGGGAGGGTTCATCCTCGCGCCGTGGGGACCCACCGTCCACCCCGACGAACCCCTGGCCCTGCTACGGGTGAGCGAGGGTGGAACGGCCGAGGGCCGGTTCACCTGCCCCGGATGGTTCATGCCCATGCGGGGACAGCGAGTAGCGCAGCAGGTCCGGCACGAGACCCGCGAGACATGGGAGAAGCAAGGCAAACCCGCGCTGTCACGCTTCGGCATTACCGTCACCAACCACGGCACCCGGATCTGGCTCGACTCGCCCGACAACCCCATCGGCTGAATGGCGCACCGTACGCGCCGACCTCGGCCGCGGGGAGCCGCCGCCGACCACCCAAGACCCTACGTCACCCAAGCCGACCAAGCCGAGGACATGGCTCGCACCGCCCACGGCGCCGCGTGCCGCGCCAGCGCCGTCACCATCGCGGCCGTCGCCCCAATGAGCATCGAGCGGCCATTTTCTTTCTTGTGATCCACGATGTCGGAGGTTCGAGTCCCCTCACTCACCCCACACGAAAAACGCTGGTCATCGCACAGATGACAAGGGCTTCTCCGCGTCCAGCACCAGACTCCCCCATGCACGACGCTTCCGGATGACCCGACGACCACCGACGATGCTCAGCGCGCTCGGGCTCACCTACGTCCTCCTGAACGCGAGGGCATCTAACCCTTAGAAGTCCAGCTCTGCCAACAGGCGGGACGCCCATCCGGCCAGGAGAGGCTGTTCCTGCTGACCGAAACCCTCGCAGGGGCAATGAGTACCACCGCCCCCACTAGAGGAAGCCGACATGTTGCGAACTCGTAGGGACGAGGAGCACCTTATTCGGTCTACATCGAGGCCGAAAGCGAAGCGTGGCGAACCCTCGTAGGGGCGATGAGCCGCGCCTCAGGGTAAAGCCGCAGGTTATCCGCGACTTGGGGGCTGTGATGGCGGCCGGTTCTTCAGCGACCCTCCGGTTGTGCAGCATACCCTGGGGTCCCGCCGAAACGGGGAGAGGTGGGACGGGACTTGACGCCGACCATCAGCCATTCATTCCGTTCCCCAGTGGTCAGGACCGAGTGATGGCGTAGTCGATCTGGAACCTTTCGGCGTCCATGCGTGTGTCGTTGACTTCTACGACCCGCCCGGCGGGATTGGTGGTGGTTCGGGTGATCCGCAGCACTGGGACTCCAAGGGCGAGCTTCAGTAGCTCGGCCTCGTCCGGGGTGGGCATCCGGGCCGAGAGAGCCTCTACCCATTGCAGTGGCCCGTGCCCCATTTCTTCCAGGCGATCGTAGATGCCGCCGGGGCCGGTGTCGGCCTCGGCGAGCACGGTGCCATGGGTGAGGTCTTCGGGGAGGTAGCTGGTGGCGAGTTGGGTGACCTGGCCGGTGGCCGGATCACCGATCACCCGGTCACGGATCAGCACTTGCGCGCCCGCCGCGACGCCGAGCACCGCGGCGACGTCGAAGGGTGCAGGTCCCCATGACACCGTCGGCGTGCGCAGCGCCCGCCAAGGCTGGGCGACCGGGTCGAAGTAGTAGCCGATCTCGTCGCGGAGCACCGTCCGCGAGCGAGTGATCCGCTGTCGCGGCGGACGACGGCGTACCACGGTGCCGCGGCGCCGGACCGCGTCAACCAGCCCTTCGGCGGTCAGTTGCCCAATCGCCTGGCGGACGGTGATACGGCTGGCCCGGTAAGTCGCCATCAGGTCCACGATCTTGGGGAGTGTGGCCCCGGGCGGGTAGTCGCCGCGGACGATCGCCGCCCTGAGCTCGTCGGCTATTTCCTTCCAGCGTGGCACCGGCGCCTCTTCTCCTCGCTATATCTGCGTCTCCCACAGGTTATGACCTATTGACAGGGGTCTTCAAAGTGGACGCGGGCCACTCCATGCTTCGAATAGGTCATAACCTATCGGGCCGTGTGCGCCGGACGTCGGCGTCCGCGGGTCCTTCGGAGGAACCCCATGAGCAGGGAGCATGTCCCAGAGCATGTCCTGGAGCACGTCCTGGTGACCGGCGGTGCCGGTTTCATCGGGAGTCATCTGTGCCATGCACTACTGGAGCGCGGCGCCCGAGTCACCGCTGTCGACAACCTGTCGGCAGGTCGGCCCGACGCGCTGGAGGAGCTGGACCGGCACGACCGGTTCACGCTCGTCGAGCACGATGTGACCGTGCCGCTGGAATGGGCCGGGCCGCTGACGGCGGTGGTGCACCTGGCGAGCCCCGTCGGCCCGGCACGGATCAGCGAGCGTCCGGTGGCGACCCTGCTGGCCGGTTCGGCAGGAACGGTCAACGCGCTGGAGATCGCTCGCCGCCGGGACGTGCGGATCGTCCTCGCTTCCTCCTCCGAGGTCTACGGCGACCCGGCTGTACAGCCGCAGAGCGAGAGCTACTGGGGCAACGTCGATCCGGTCGGGCCGCTGTCGGGTTACACCGAGGGCAAACGGTTCCTTGAGGCGATGGCCACCGCCTACCGCCACGAGTACGGGGTGAACACTGGCATCGTCCGGCCGTTCAACGTCTACGGGCCCGGCGCGCTGCCGGGCGACCGGCGCGTGGTACCCACGTTCGTCACCGCGGCCCTGGCAGGCCGCGCACTCACCCTGGCCGGCGGCGGGCAGGCGGTCCGCAGCCTGGTCTACGTCGCCGACTTCGTGGCCGGACTGATCGCGATGCTGGAGTCCGACGAGTCCGGACCAATCAACCTGGGCTCCGCCGCTCCGGTCACCATCGCCGAACTAGCGGAACTCGTGGTGCGCACGGCGGGTTCGGGGACGGTGCAGATCATCGCGGGCCGGACAGGTGAGGCCGCCGCACGCTGCCCTGACGTTTCCAAGGCCGCCCGTGTGCTGGGCTGGGAGGCCACGACCCCGCTTGAGCAGGGCTTAGCGTGGACGGTGGAGTCGATGCGTCAAGCCGCCGCACGGACCGCCGTAGCGGCGGTGTGACCGATGGCAGCCACCGTGTGGATCATCGTCCCACCCGCCTGGCGGGCACTGCTGAACGACGCCGATCCTGGGTCGCTGCGCTGCCAGGCCGCGACCGTGCGGGCCGCCCTGGAGTGGCTGATCGCCGCCCACCCGGCGCTGGCGCCGCGGCTGTTGCAGGACGGCCGACTGCCGAGATGGACCAACATCTTCCTCGGCGAGGAGAACATCCGTGACCTAGGCGGGCTGGGCACCACGCTACGGGACGGCGCGACCTTGACCGTGCTCCCGGCGATGGCGGGCGGCTGAGGCGTGGGTCGGTTGGCCGTACCAGGCCCCGGCGGGCACGGTGCGATGATCGCCGTGCCCGCCGGCACCGCTTGGATAGGGACCCCAGAGGCGTCCTTGGACGCACTAGCCGGGCAGCAGCAGTACCCGCGTTCCTGGTTCGAGGACGAGTCCCCGCAGCATCCGGTCGAGCTCGCGGCGTTCTGGATCGACGTGCACCCCGTGACCAACGCCGCCTTCACCGCGTTCACCGCCGCCACCGGGTACCGGACAGCGGCTGAGACCCGTGGTTTCGGCCTGGTCTACGGGGCCGGTTACTGGCAGGAGACACCGGGGGCGTGCTGGCGGCACCCTGGCGGCGCGGGCGACCGGATCGACGGCCGCATGGACCACCCAGTCGTCCACGTCACTCACATCGACGCGCGCGCGTACGCGGCCTGGGCCGGACTGCGTCTGCCCACTGAGGCCGAATGGGAGTACGTCGCGCACGGCCCCACCTGGCGGCCGTGGCCATGGGGCACCGGCTTCGATGCCTGCCGCGCCAACGGTGCCGAGTACGGAGCGGTCCGCCCCGTCAGGAACCTGGAAGACTGGCGGGGCTGGTGGGCCCGGCATTTCGACGAACACGGCACCGTCCCGGCCACCACGCCGGTCACGGCGTTCTCTCCCCAGGGCGATTCACCGTTCGGCGTGACCGACATGGCCGGGAACGTCGCCGAATGGACCGCCACAAGCTACCGCCTGTACGACCCGCGCCGCCGCTACGACCCGCTCTACCACGCCGCCGCCGGCCGCTATATGGTCGTGCGCGGCGGAGGCTGGATGCACCTGCGCCATCAGATGCGCACCAGCGAGCGGGTCGCCGTCGACCCCGCCTACGCCAACCACGCCACCGGATTCCGCTGTGCCGCCGACACGCCCCGCACTGCTTAGGGTGATAGCCGGACGGCGGCCGGTCGCCGCCCCTACGCTCCTGCCACATGAAGGTTCTGATCTCCGGGGGCGCCGGATACATCGGTTCCACCATCGCCTCGGCCTGCCTGGACGCCGGAATCACTCCGGTGATCCTGGACAACCTGGTGACCGGCCGCCGTGAGTTCACCACCGGCCGGGCCTTTTACCCAGGCGACATCACTGACGCCGCACTGGTCGACCAGATCTTCGCCGACCACACCGACATCACCGCGGTGGTGCACTGCGCGGCGCTGATCGTCGTCCCCGACTCGGTCGCCGACCCGATCGGTTACTACCGTGCCAACGTCACCAAATCCCTGGAGTTCGTCGGCCATCTGCTGCGCAACGGCTGCGGCAGGATGATCTTCTCCTCCTCGGCGTCGATCTACCGGCCCGACGGCGACGACTTCACCGTCGACGAGGACTCACCGCTGGCCCCCCAGAGCCCTTACGCGCGCACCAAGGCGGTGTGCGAGGGCATGTTCGCCGACATCGCCGCCACCCAGCCGATCCGGATCCTCTCCCTGCGGTACTTCAACCCGATCGGTGCCGACCCAAAGATGCGCACCGGGCTGCAGCTTGCCCGCCCGTCCCACGCACTGGGAAAGATGATCGAGGCGTGGGAAGATCGCCGTCCATTCGCCATCACCGGGACCGGCTGGCCCACCCGCGACGGGTCGGGCATCCGCGACTACATCCACGTCCAGGACCTCGCCGCCGCGCACCTCGCAGCCCTCACTCGCTTCGATGCGCTGCTGCCCGAATCGGCGTCCTCGACCGCCATCAATCTCGGGACGGGGACCGGGGTCACCGTCCGCGAACTGCTCGCGGCCTTCAACGAGGTCGTCGACACTCCGATCACGGCGGTCGACACCGAACCGCGCCCCGGCGACGTCGCCGGCGCCTATACCCGGAGCGTCCGCGCCACACGCCTCCTTGACTGGGCACCCCGGTACTCCCTCGCCGAAGGCATCGCCCACTCCCTGGAATGGGCCGCCCAGCGCGACCAAGTTCTCAGCGCGACAGACTGAAACGGCACCTGGCTGGACTACCGGGCTCGGCCGGCTCCGCAAAGGCTTCGCCCAGGCGCGCGGATCGCCTGGCCCGGCGCGAATCGTCCAGGCCGGTGATCGGACGGTGCTGACATCGGCATCGCGGCCGAGGCCAGGGAGGTGTGGGTCTGGCGGAAGAGCGACCAGCAGGGCGGTGAGCACGGGCCAAGATTTGCGGGTGCCGATCTCGACGAGGTGTGCGATGGATACGTCCGCGCCGCTTACGGTACCGGCAGCTCCCAGGACCTCGCCGGCGGGTCCGGCGCGGGTGACGTCGAGAGCTCGATGACGGTGTGGTCGTGTTGGACAAGCACGGCCACGAGACGCCTGGAAGTACCGCACCGAGCGCGGCCGACGCACGTTGCGAACCCTTGTAGGGACGATGAGGACGTTGTCATAGGGGACGCGCTGTACGGCGTGGCGTCGTTGCGAACCCTTGGGGGCACGACGGCATTGGTGTACGCCTGCTCGACCAGGCGCGGAGTGCCCGCCGGGTCTAGTAGGTCGTCCAGTTCCTCCAGCAGGCCAGCCACCCGCTGCCCGTCGGGCACTGCAGCACCCCTTCGGACGTGGTGGGCCGGGACCTCGGGTGCGCGCCTTCAACCCGAGGTCCCAGTGCCTTGGGCCGCGGCCCCGGTGCCCCGCGCCGGACCTCCGGGGCCGCGGTGTTCAGCGGGCGGACAGGCCGAGTACCCGCCCGATGATCTCGGCGGCCTGCTCGGCGGTCGTGCTGATCTGCTCGCCGTGGTCGGGTTCGCCGTACCAGAAGTACGCCGCGGGCAGGGGACGCCACAGGACGTAGCGGGGTCCGGCGCCGGAGCGGATCAGGTACAGGACGCTCCCGCCGCCCGGTCGGGTGGCGTAGACGCCGGAGAACCGCCGGGTCAGCAGGGCCGCCAGCTCGTCGAGGCGCTCGGGCGGTGAAGCGGACGCGGGGGGCTCTGCCGCCTTACCCGTCCCCCCGCGTCCACGCTCGGACTCACTCATCGGGACCGCCCTGCGGCGTCGGCGCGCCGAGCGTCGTCGCCACGGTCAAGGCCGCGTCGACGATGTGGTTCGCCTCCGCGATCGGCTCACCCCACGAGTGAAAGAACCACAACCGGGCGCCGTCGTCCTCACGCGGCTTGCACGTGACCGTGTCCGCCCGGCGCGGGACGTCGTCGCAGCACCCCGGCGCCTTCGGGTTGATCACGATCAGTTTGCGCCGCTGGAGGACGGTCTCCAGCCCGTAGGCGTGAAGCCGCGACATCAATGCCCCGAGCCGCGCGTAGGCGTCCGGGTGCTCAGGCTCCGGCAGCGCGTCCGCGTCCTGCGCCTTCATGACTCCCCGCCCGCGTCCTCGGCGTCAAAGCTCTGCGCCTCAAGCAGCAACGCGCGGAGCAGGCGGTCGTAGACCCTGGCCACGGTGAGACGCCCGTCGAACAGCTCACCGGCGACGCCACTCATCCTCGACCCCCGAACGGCCGCGTGATCACGACAGCCGCCCGCACCGGGTCACCCACCGGCACCAGGTCCTCGCCCCCGGCCGACCGGTACATCCCCTCCGCGACGACCACGTCCACGCCCTGCCACGGCGGGTTCGAGTTCGTCAGGCAGAGGACGAGCAGGCCACCCGGCCGAAGCTCCAACTCCGCGCCCCACTCACGCTTGACCACCTCGTCTCGCAGCTCGAACAGGTCTTCGTTTTCCTCTTTGGGCAATTGCTGTAGCTTGCCCATAGCCGGACCTCACTTCCGGTTAGGCCCCGGGCCCCCGGCGCGGACACGCCGGGCCGGGGTCGCCTACTGTTCTCCCCCGGAAACCTCACGCAACAGCTCGGCGAGCTCTCGCACCGACGCGGCACGTAGTCGTGTGGGCTCAGCGGTGTCGCCAGGCACCCGCTCGGCGATCCAGTCGCCGTGCCGGCCCGTCGGTACCAACTCTCGCCAGATGTCCCATTCGCCCGCGAATTCGCATTGCAGCAGTTCTGCCTGCGAAGGGTGCGGGCTCTCCGCTCTTGTGTTCATCTCCGGCTCCCTGACTACTGGGATTGCCCGAGACGCTACGTAGCGTCAACACCGTGTGACAGGGATGGAACAGGGCCGTTTCGGCACCGTCGCCAGGAAGGGATATGGAGCGTAGCCCTTTGAAGCGGAGCCATGACGCAACGAGGCATCGCGCTTTAGCCTGAGGTCGTCTGGACGCTCAGGAAGGAGCAGGGCCCATGCACGAAGCCGGCATCTCCGACCGGGTCAGAGAACTGCGGACCCGGCGGGGCCTGACGCAGGAGGAACTCGCCGAACGGGCGGGCCTCAGCCTCGCCGTGGTCAAGAAGCTGGAGCAGGGCGGCACCTGCCGCATGGAGACCTACCACCAACTCGCCCGCGCCCTCGGGGTCACGACGGTCTGGTTCGTCTCCGCCGGTTCCCCCGAGCCGACCGAAGCGAACGTCGACGATGTCGTCCTGGCCGACATCCGCTCGGCGATCAACCCCCCGGTCGGGTTCACCGGCAAGCCGCTGTACGGCACCGCCGACGCCGAGCACCCCGACCTGGCCATGCTGGCCCGTGCCGTCCAGTCCGTGGCAGCGAAATACCAAGCCGACCAGTACGACGACCTCGCCGCGATCGTGCCCGCCCTCGTCCGGTCCGCGCACCACCACGTGGACGTCTACGACAACGGCGACCAGCGCCGCGAAGCGCTCCGCCTCCGCGCCGACCTGACCGGAGTGGCCGGACGCTACCTCATCCAGATCCGCGCACACGACCTGGCGCTGATCGCTCTGCACACCTCTCTGCGGGACGCGCTGGAGATCGGCGACCTCCCCTTGGCCTCCGCAGCCGTCAGCTCACAAGCCTGGGCCATGCTCCGCCAAGGGCGACTGGAGGAGGTGGAGCGGTTGTGCGTCGAGACGGCGGACCAGGTCGAACCCCGCATGTCCAAGGCCACAGCAGACGAGCTGTCCGCTTGGGGGTACCTGCTGTTGAAAGCTTCGGCCGCCGCGTCCCGTAACAATCGCGCCCCCGAAGCCCTCGAGTACGCGCGGACGGCGGCGACCGCAGGTGCGCGGCTCGGTCACCAGCACGAGGACCTTGCCGGACACAGGAACTTCGGGCCGCTCAACTCGATACTGATCATGGCCGAGATCGAGGTTTTGGACAACCATCCGGACAAAGCCCTCCGAATCGCCAAGGAATTGCCTCGCGGCGTTGGGACGATCAAAACCAGCACCTGGAACCGGCACCGGCTGGATGTAGCGCGTGCTCGGGTTCGCACGGGCGACGCCAGCAAGGCCACCGACATCATGACGGGCCTCCGGGTTCGGCACGGCGAATGGCTCCGGTACCAGCAGTACGGCCGGGACATCACGCGGGAGATCCTGGGGTCGCGGCCGAGGATGCCGTCCCGCGAGATGCTCGACCTCGCCGATTTCATGGGCGTGGAGCAGTGACCGAGCCCGACCTCCAGGACGAGGCCGACTGGAAACGGTTACTGGAGGAGGTGCCGCGCCACCTGTTCATCCCGGACATCGCCGTGGTGGGGCCGATCATGGACGACCCGGCCTCGTGGATCGACCGCGAGCAGGATCCCGCTCGGTGGTGGAAGGTGGTGCACAGCGACACCGCGATCGGCACCCAGCTCGATGACGGGACCATCAACCTGACCGGCAAGACCAGCGTCGACCCGGGGGCCATGCCCACCAGTTCATGCTCCGCCCCGCTCCTGGTCGCCGCAATGCTGGACCTGCTGGACGCCCACCCGGAGGATCGGGTGCTGGAGATCGGCACCGGCACGGGCTGGACGGCCGCGCTGCTCGCCGAACGCGTCGGACAGGACAACGTCGTCACCGTCGAGATCGACGCCGCCGTCGCCGCCCGCGCGGCCGCCAACCTCAAGGCAGCCGGCTACGCCCCCCACGTCATCGTCGGAGACGGCACCCTGGGGTGGAGGCAGGGCGCACCCTATGACCGGGTTCACGTCACAGTCGGTGTTGCCGACATCCCCTACACATGGGTGGAGCAGACCCAGCCCGGAGGGGTGCTCGTCCTGCCCTGGATGCCCGGGTGGAAGTCGGGCTATCTGCTGAGACTCACCGTCGACGACGACGGGACCGCCTCCGGGCCGATCGGTGAATCGTGCGGCTTCATGCTTCTTCGCGGCCAGCGTCCGCCGCTCCGGCCGATCGACGACGATGACCGCGTCTCACGCGCCACGGTGGCGCCCCGGGAGATGGCCGATGCCGGAGAGGGCTTCGCCGTCGCGGTCGCCGGGTTGCTGCCCGGCGTGCGCGGAACAGGGGTCGACAACGCCGATGGTTCCTTCCGGATGGCACTGCGTCACGGTGACTCCCACGCCCTGGCCACGCACCGGCCCGCCGAACAAGACGCCGAAGTCTCGCAATCGGGCCCCCGCAACCTGTGGGACGAGCTCGTGGCCGCCTACCTGCGCTGGAACGACTGGGGCCGCCCTCCACGAGACCAGTTCGGCATCACCGTCACCAGCAAAGGCGCTCACATGTGGCTAGGACACCCGGATACTCCTGTGGAGGATCTTTGACGATGGGCAAGCACGCCAAGCCGACCAAATGCTCAATGTGCGACGGGTCGGGCAAGGTGACCTACAACGTCGACAACAAGATCGAGGAACGCCCCTGCTCGGGATGTCGCGGCACTGGACGGGTCTGAGCCCGGGCCCATCCGTTCGCCCCGCAAGCCGTCCAACACGTCCTCGGCGTCCGTCCTCCACGAAAGGGCGGGCGCCAGTCGCATTCCCAGCGGGGCTGCCCCCCGCCGTTCCAAAAGCCCCCGAAGCCTCTCCGAAGGTCGAGCCCCACGGCCCAAATACCCCGGGTGACGGTGAGCCGCCGAGCCGCTCCGATTTACCCGACAGCCATGGCACTCGCCGATGACTCGGTGATCACCGGCGAGTGGGTCGGGTGCCGCGCTGACGATGCTCGGCGCGCTCGGCATCACCTACACGGTCTCAATGCGAAGTTCTCCGGCCCGGTAGCCTCTCGTCTGTCGGCGGGTGGGGAAGCCCGTCCGGCCAGGCGGCTCCGTCCTCCCCGCAGGAGGCCGGAGCCGTTTTTGCTGCTCAGAACCCCCTCATAGGGCCAATGAGAGCCACACCGGTGCGGCCTTCTCGCTACCGACGCTCGCTCTGTTACGAACCCTCTCTAGGGGCGATGAGGACGCGAGCACGGCTATACCGGTCCGGTTTTGTCAATGTTGCGAGCCCTCATTAGGGGCAATGAGGACGCCACGGTAAAACTGCCGGTCATTTGCAGCTTGGGGGCTGTGGTGGGAGCCGGTTTTTCAGCGACCCTCCGGTTGTGCAGCATACCCCGGGGTCCCGTTGAAATGGCGAGAGGCAGGGCGCGGCTTCGTGCCGTCCGCAAGCCATTCGTCCCGGCGTGGTGCCAGTGCCGTCAGCGCTTTTGCGTTACGCGTGCACATTGCCCAGTTCGTCAGCGGATGCAGACCGCCCCGACGCACAACGCCGCCAGCTCGGACATCTCCCCCGGCGGCTTCCCCGTTTGGACGCCGGTCTGCACCCCCGACGCCCGGCGGGCCGGCGGGGGTGCCACGGTCGGCCGGTGCATAGGTGGCGTCCCGGATGCGGGTGTGGACGGGCCCGGTTGCAGTCGGTCGCGTCCAGCAGCAGTTCGGCGCTGAGGTTGTCACCCATGGGCGGGGGCGGATGACGAAAGCGGTGTTCGCCCTGCCCCGGCCCTCCGGACCTTGCCTCGGTCTCGACAGCCGATCAGGTAAGGCCGGAATATCCGGTCGAGTGAGACTTTGACCTGAATCTTTGACTGGAGATCGCTATCGGGGTAGATGGTGGATTGACGGAGCGGTAAGCCGGGGGCTAGGTGGCGGGGAGGCGCTGATACGTCCGATGACGGCCTATGTCCCGATCTTGAAAGCCAAGCTGGGTGAGTCCGACGCCCTACGGAACCTGGCAAGCCCGTCCGTCCAGATGCGACCGCTGCTGGAGGTGACTCCTCAGGAACCCAAAGAGAATGACACCGCCGATGACGCGGCCAGGAAGTTCACCGCGCGCCTGGAGAAATTCGCCAGGATGTTGCGCGACGAATTGCCCGAGGACGTGGTGTGCGCGATCGACACCGCGCTGGTTGATGGCGCCGTCCCCGCTCAGCAGGTATGGCAGCCCATTCTTGGCGTGTTCACCGAGGTCCTGATTTCGCGGCCAGTGCGTCCGGTCGTGCGGCTCACCGATTCTCCGCAACGCTTGACTCAAGCCCGCGAGGTCGTCTCCCAATTCCAGGACGGCGCGTGCCTGCGCCTGGAACCGGTCACCTGGGACTTGGCCATCAGGGAGGCCACTGCCGCCCTTGACGCCGTGCTGACCGTCCTGGACCAGTCCCCTCAGCACATCGATCTGGTGATCGATCTGTGGACGATCAAGGACGACACCGACGTCCAGCACGCCTGTACGGCCGCCCTGGCGTGGCTTGCGTGGGCCGACACCAATCCCTGGCGATCTGTGGCGGTGGCCAGTAGCGCGTTCCCCAAGGACTTGACCGGCGTGCCCTTGGACGCGGTGACGCCGCTTCCGCGTCGGGATGCCGACCTGTGGCGGCAGGTCCGTCACCACTGGGAGGGGCAGCCGGTGGACTTCGGTGACTATGCGATCGCCCATCCCGCCCTGGGCCAAGGGTTTCGGGGATTCCCCAACCTTCGCTATACCACCGACTCCCAGTGGCAGGTCTGGCGGCAAAGAACTCCCGGAGGTCTCGGCAACCGGCGGTTCTGCATCATCTGCCAGGACGTGGTCGCTTCCGAGTACTGGACGGGGGAACACTGCTGGGGCGATGCGCAGATCGCCTTGCGAGCCCAGGACTCTTCCAATCCGGGAGGCCCGGCCAACTGGCGGGCGTTCGGGACGTCCCGGCATCTGGCCGTGGTCACTGACCGCCTGGCCAGGTTCGGCGAGCCCTGAGCTGAGCGCACACCAACCGCCGCAACTCCGGCAGCGGCACCACCGCGGCCAGCCGTTCCCACACCAGCCAGCGGCGCTCCCGCTGCACCCCCTTGTGCTGGTCGCGGGCACGCAGGATCGCCAGTGCCTCGTCCCTCCACAGCAGTTGCGCGACCGCGAACGGTTCCTGTCCGGTGTTGACTCCGGCAGCGCGGACTTCGCTCAGCTCCACCGTCCCCGCTTCTTCCCGGTCAGCGGGGACTGCACGTACCAGGCCCCACCATTCGGGAACCAGGACGGCGGCGTGGGCCAGGTACCGGTCGGTGGTGACCAGCGTGACCCGGTCCAGGACCCGCCCGTAGTCGGCGGCCTGCCCGGCCAGCCGCTCCAGGGTGTCCTGATCGCTTTTGATCTCGAACCCGGCCAGGTCACCGTTGATCACTGCGAGGTCCACCCGCCGCGCTCCGGAGCACAGCCCCATCTCGTGCCGGATCACCGTGTCCGCATCGTCCCGGTGGCGGTCCTCAAGCAGCGTGAGCAGGGACTGTCGTAGCTGACGTTCTCCCAGCCGGAGGTCACCCATCGGGCTTCCCCCTTTCCGGCCGGCCCGCGACGTGCGGGACGAATGTCAGCAAGTGACCTCAGATCCTGGCGCAGGCGCCCGGGAGGCGTCCAGCGACGCGCGCCGGGGCGGGCGAACCCGACCGTCATGGGCCCGGCTGTTACAGGACGGCCTCCCCCTCGGGCCACTTAGTGGTGTCGTCGTCGCGCAGCCACGTGTCGCCGGGGTGGTCGGGAGCGATCGCGGCTCAGCAGGCGCCGGGGTGGTGCAAGTCGGGCAGACCTGGCCGTCCTGGACGAACCGGCGGGCGAACAGGACGAAGTCGTCCAGCCGTTCCCAGGACGGATGGGGTAACGGGCCCTGACTGATGACGCGGACGGTGCGGCGCCGTCGACAGCCTGGGCGGTGGAGCGAGAGGTCCGCGTCCTCATACGAAAAGCCCTGGTCATCGCGTTGATGACCAGGGCTTCTCTACGTCAGCGGGTGACGGCGTAGGCGTTCTCTATGAGTTGGGTGACGGTGTTGCCGTCGGCGTCCTTGGCCGTGGCGCGCAGGGAGACCTTGCCGCGAAGCGGGTTCCGGATGTCGGCGGCCCAATGGTCGCCGTCTTCGCGGACACGGACCGGTTCCCAGTTCGTGCCGAGGTCTGTGGACGCCTCGACCTTGAGGGACACAACCCGCGCGGACGCCGCCCCCGGCTGGTGCTCGACGCGGACCGGGAAAGAGAAGGGCTGCCCGGCCGGGGCCCGGTTCAGGTCGTCCAGCTCCGGCAGGAACCGGACCGCCATCAGGGGCAGTCCCGCGGCGCCCGAGGTGTGGGCGGAGCGGAACGTCCAGGAGGAGGTCACCTTGGTGGACAGCCTCCAGTCCGGATGGTCACAGGCCGCCTCGATGTCCAGGCGGTAGGCCGAGGCTTCGGGCGGGGCGGCGAACACTCCGGCGGCGGGCGTGTTGTTCTCGCCGACCAGCACGCCGTCCCGGAAGAGACGGGCCGAACCGGTGGTGCAGCCAGGCGTGGAGGACTCGCCCGTGCCGTAGTGGCCGGGCTCGGTGTCGCTGAAAGCCGGGATCACCACGTCCACGGTGTCGCCCTCGCGGAACGCCCATGCCGGACGGCGCCCGGAGGTCATTTCGCGGGACGGCGTCGCGAAGGACGGCCCGGCCACGCCCTTGTTCATCGTCTCGTCCCGCCGCTCACCGGGCCGGTAGGCGCGGGCCTCGGTCTGGACGAGCGGCCGGCCGTCGTCGAAACCGCTTCTGAACTCGCGGGAGAAGCGCACACCCTCCTCGGTCGTGAAGTACTCGGTCCTCGTGGTCGGGGCGGGAACCGGCACATACCACCCGCCGGAGGGGCCGGCGACCCCCACCGACTCGGTCAGCAGACTGCTGGGCAGGGCACCGTCCGCGCCGCGGTAGCGCACCCGGACGGCGGCCAGGTCCTTCTCCCGCGCCGTGTAGACCGGATTGGCGGGAACCTCCCTGGAGGCCGGGTAGGAGAGGTTGTACTGGTACGGGCTCACCGAAATGCCCTGGGTGGTCACCGGGACGGGGCCCGCCTTCGCCAGGTCCCGCAGCCGGGCACCGTCGGGGGCATTGCTCACGGCCGTCGGCAGCTCCAGGCCGCCGTCGAAGCGCGGACCGAACGTGTCGCGGACCAGCAGCACCGCCCGTCCCCCGGCCTGGGCCACATTGCGCACCCGCGCGGGGGTCTCGGGATCGTCGGCGGGCGGCGGGTCGAGCACGACCAGCTTGCCCTTGACATCGTGCAGTTCCTCCGGAGTGCCGCTGCCCCCGTACACCGCTTGCAGCTGGTTCGTCCCGTCCAGCCGCGGATCGTTCCGGAGGCCATCGGCGTACGCGACGTCGACCGGGAACGGCTTGGCCCCGCCTACCTGGAGCCGCAGCAGCGGATCCTGGTAGGTGGCCTGAACCTCCATGTTGAATCGGGGGGACGGCGCCGTGGTGGCGGCGTACGCCTCCCCGCCGGGAGGCATATTCAGGCGGTAACGGAAGTAGCCGTAATCCGGACTGGACGCCGCCTTCCCCAACAGGTCGACCATCCAGGACGTCTTACGCGCGGAGGGCCGGTCGGCGTTCGCCTCCACCTTGACGGCCTTGCGGGCGTCGAAGGTGATCACGCGGTCCCGGTCGAGCACCACCTGGGTGTCGACCATCCCGGTGTAGGCCGCGGCTGCGTTTCCGGGCCGAGGCGTGGCGACCGTGCTGAACACCATGTACCGCCCGGCCGGTAGCCGTATCGTCTCACCCGAGGAACCACTCCAATAGCCGGACGGGTCGTCGAGGCTATAGGCCAGCCACTCCGCCACAGTGTCGGCCCCGGGCGCGCGGCCGTTGCGGTCGAGTATCTCGGCTTTCAGGTCGTACTCGGCCTGCGTGCCGCGCCGCCGCGGGCCGGGCGCGACGCGCGGCACCCCGGCCGGGCGGACCCCGATGTCACCGGGCGCTGCCGACAGCGCGCGCCAGAACCGCGTGGCGGACTTCTTGGCGAGCGAGACGCCGCCCCGTCCCGTGACCCCGGGCAGCCGGGTCGCCGCGGACCCGGTGATCGTCAGCGGCAGCGTCGCGGTGTGGGCGTCGTCCTGACCGGCGGCCAGTTGCCGGCCCACGTCGAACAGCCCCCGGTCCAGCCGGCCCTTGGCCACCAGCCGCGCCGCGTCCATCGGCAGGACGACGACGTGCGGCCCCGCTTGTTCCTGGACGAAGCCGACGTTCTCGCGGCCGGGACCGGGCTGGACCGAAACGGACCCGCCGCGGACCTGCACCCGGTCACCGGTGACCAGCGTGACCGTGCGTGCGACGGCCCCGGTACCGCGGGGGACGGCGCGGTCCGGAGCCCGTCCACCCGGCCCGTCGGCCAGCGCGGCGGGCAGGATCGAGACGCCGACCAGGACGGACACGGGCAGGACGAGAAAGCTTCTGGATCTCCAACTCACAGGGCGGCTCCCAGAGCGTAGACGAGTTGATCACCCGTAGATGTCCGGCCCCGCCCCGCGATTACACCCCCGTTTCCCGATCCCCATCCGCCTCGCCCCCGGATGCGGCCGGTGAGATCACGATGCGGTGCGGGGTCCTGCTGGTGGGCTCCAGACGGCGGGCAGTAGTTCCGTCGCCCTTTGGTAGGCGCGCTTGAGGGTGGCATGCCGGTCGGCCGCGGTTCCGCCGGTCTGGGCCATGAGAACTTCGCGCAGCGGGTGACGTGACTCGATGAGGTCGTTGTTGCGCTGCTCCAGCCAGGGCATCCAGCCTTCGTGCGGCGCCCGGTCTCGCTTGGCGTCGTTGCAGGGCTTGCACGACAGGACCAGGTTCCAGACGGCGTCGACGTTCGGGCCGTCCCAGTGGCGGGTGAGCTTCCAGGGCAGGACGTGTTCGACTACGGGTCCTGCGTCCCGCGCCATGAGGTCGTTGCAGTACGCGCAGCGGCCATCCTGATATCCGTTGAGCGCGGCCACGACTCCGGTGACGCTCTTACGACGCTGCTTGGTCCGCAGGACCAGCTGCTGGGTGCCGGAGTCGTAATCCAGGGCGGGGCCTCCCAGGACTGCACCGGACACACCGGACGCCCACGCCGTCTCCACCAGCCGCCATCGGGCAGCGGTTTCGGCGTCGAGGTCGGCGGCGTGCACCGAGTGGGCCAGTTCGAGAAGCTCGTCGCGCAGTACCAGTCCCGGGTTGGTGGGGTGCTTGCGCTGGTCCTCGTAATAGCGCACCGGTGCCTGAGCGCCGCCGAGTTTGGGGAAGGCGTCGACGACGTTGCTGAAGCCGAGCTGGACCGTCCGCTGGTGCAGCGTCTCTTGGTCGAGGTCCCCGACGTTGAAGCTGCGGCAGGCGTCGAGGAACTTGCTGCGGGCGGCGGTGCCTTGCCGGGGCTGACGCTCGAGGGCCTGGCACAGCAACTCGGCGTACCGCGGAGCCGCCTCCTCCAGCGTGACGTGGTTGCGGCCGGTCGCGGCGAGTTCCAGCAGAGTCGCGCCGAAAGCGAACTTGTAGGTGGCCGAGTTGGCGCCGTACAACACGATGGCGCGCCATACGCTTTCACCGGTGACCACACCGCGTCGATAGTCCACGGCAGCAGTATCGGCCAGGAGGGTGACATCGTGCCCCAGGAGCAGACGATCGTCCACGGCAAGCTGGTCCGTGACCGGATCCCGGAGATCATCGAGGCTTCTGGCCGGAGGGCCACGGTGCGCGTCCTCACCGAGGCGGAGCTGATCCCCGCGCTGATGGCCAAGCTCGCCGAAGAGACCGAAGAGCTGCGGCGAGCCGAACCCGACCACCGGCTGGAAGAACTGGCCGACATCCACGAGGTACTGGCGGCCCTCACTGAAGCACTGGGAATCTCCGACGAACAAGTACAGGAAGCAGCGGCCCACAAGCGCGCCGAACGAGGCGGCTTTAGCCACCGCCTGTGGCTGGACGAAGTGACATCAGCCGAATAGGCCATGTCCCCACTCCAGACCAGAACGAGCACAACGTGTTTCGCTCTCAGTTCACGGAGAGCAGTTCAGCCACCAGGAATCTCACCCGTGCGCCGCCCATCTCGACGAGATCCGGCTCAGCCTGCCGTCCAGACCTTCGCCATGTGTTCACGGGCCGCCGGCGGCGCGGGGAGCCGCTCGAAGGCACCCGGCCCCTGCCGGTACACGCAGTCCACCCCGTAGCGGTGGAGAAGTGCCACGGAAACCTCGGCCGGCTTCTCGGGGAACAGACCAGAGAGCCTGTCGGCCGGTTCAGGGCTATGGGCGACATAGTCGAGAAGTTGTCCCAGGGCATCGCGCACATACCGATGGCCAGAGCCGCTCTTGGCTTCAATGATCTCTGTACCGTCGGGTCCTGTGACATGGATGTCCGTGATACCCACCGGCGTCCGCAGTCTTCCGGGCTCACAGCCCAGGCTGTCCACGTACTCGCTGACAAGTAGGGCTTCCGCGCGGTGGACGAGTACGAGCCGTCCAGCAGTCTGATAGCTGGTCTGGGGAGTGTGGACGTTCTCCAAGTCCACCACCTGTGTGCCCTGGGCGATCGCCTGAGCGACCTCGTCTTCCCGCACAAGATCTCGCTGGAGACTGACGGACGGGGTGATCCCGAGCCCTTGGAGCACCGCTTCCGACTTATCGTCGTCCAGTATCCGGAGCCCCATGAAGTTGTCACCCTCGTTGAAGCCCGGGAGCGCCCAGATCTCCCCGTAGGGAATCTCCGTGGGCTGGAAGCTCAGAAGACTGTAGACGTTGCTCCAGCTACCGTCCCCGCCAGGTGCCCAGAGAGTGTCAGCGAAGGCCGCGTTGTTGAAGAGGACGCCGACCTCCCCGATACCGCAGACCTTCTTCTGACCAGTGAACAGCACCACATCGCCGAGGTGCACGCGCGCCATCTTGCTGTCCTGGAACGACCTGGCTCCCCAGAACCGGGCCCGCCCTGACGGATGAAGCCGCAACAGCGCCGCACGCTGATCCTCAGAGAGGCGGTCCTCACGTTCCGACGACGTGAACAGGACTTCCTGCCCCAGAGTGTCGGCCCACCGGCGCCTGGATGCAGCGTTGCCGGCGGAAGGCTGGATGACTACGACCGTCACACTCGGTCCTCTTGGTCGGATTTGCCACTAGTGGCCCAGTCCAACCATTTTTGCACCTATGAGCATCTCTTTCGACCGCTTAGATACGTCCGCCCAGCTCATCCGCATAGACACGAGAAGCCCTGCTCATCCGAGGATGGCCAGGGCTTCTGCAGCCGAGCTCAGCGGGCACCCGCCCTCCGAGGGATGGAGTTGCCTGCGCCGGAACTTCGAGCGTCGCCCGCAGCCCTCACCGCTGATAAGCGGAGCGAATCCCGGCCCCGTCAGCGGGCAGAACGGCTCGCCGGGTACGGCGGGCTCCAGAGCGGGACGCGCTTGCCGGCGAAGGGCGAATGAGAACCGCACGCAGGCACCTTTCTTCGCAAAGCCCTGGGCGTTCCTATGAATGCCCAGGGCTTCTCCACGTCCGGCCTGCTCACGATGGAGTCGGCTGCAGGTGAGCGGCTCCGTGCTCGGTCAGTTCGTGTCGGGGGTTAGGAGGACGGCCAGCCTGTTGTGCCTGTTCGAGGGGTCGACGGCGGTCGCGGCGATCTGGCCGGCGTCGTTGATGCCGTAGGCGGCGCTGATCCGCAGGCCGGTGTCCGGCGGGATCAGCGTGTCCAGGTCGGTGCGGACGCCGTTGCTGTACACCCAGCCGCCGCGGCCGTCACCGACGATCGTCCCGGCCTTGTTGATCGCCTGGGCGGCGCCGGACGTGCTGCCGCCGAGGTCCGGCCACAGGTCGACCACCTTGCCACCCGAGAAGATCACCGGGTGCCGGGGCGCGAACTCGCCGCCGTCGACCCCGGCCGCGCCGACCACGACCCCGGAGGAGTTCATGGCGTGCGCCTCCGACCAGGTGCTGCCGGGCAGCGAGCCCAGGCTGGTCGGGGTGCCGTTGCGCCACACGGTGGCGAAGGCCTGGCTGGTGTCGTGCGAGGTCGAGGACAGGCCGAGGACCTGGCCGTCGGCGGAGATGCCGAACGCCTCGGCCGCGTTTCCGCCGGGCAGCGGCGGGAGGAAGGTGGTCTGGCCGTTCTGGTAGAGCCACGCCTTGCCGCTGTCGAGGCCACTGCCGGCGATCTGGCCGGCGTCGTTGATCGCCCGCGCCTGGACGTAGCCGTCGGCGGGCAGGATGCCGAGGTCGGTCAGCTTGCCATTGCGCCAGACCACCGGGGCCTGCCGTATCGGCAGGGTGTTGTAGGCGGTGCCGACGACGGTGTCGGACGAGTTGATGCCGTACGCCGCGGTCGCGTTCAGCAGGCTCGGGTCACTGGACACGATGCCGAGCAGGTTGGTCAGCTGCGTCGGGCTGGTGCCGAGGTAGGCGGACTGGCTGCCCTGACCGGGGAACGAGGCCAGGCCCGCGGTATGGCCGGCGGCGTTGATCGCGTACGGGATGTTCCCGGTCGCGCCGCCCGTGGCCTTGATCATGGTCACCTTGTAATGGACGGGAGCGGCGACGGCCGCATGGGCCGGGGCGACGGCGGTCGCGTACGCGAGGGGTGCCGCCAGCAGGGCCAGGGCGCGTGCCATCCGATTCCGCATGTTCTCTCCCTCGAAGACGAGTCGACACAGGGAGATATGCGAACGGGATACACAGCGCCGCAGCCAGGCCGTCTCAGCATGGCAAGGGCCTGGTCATCCGGAGGGATGACCAGGCCCTTCTGAGTGCTTTGGGCGGCCCGGCCCGGGGGTGGGGGGCTGCTAGTGCGTGAGGGCCTTGGCGCGGTGGGGGACGAGGCAGCCGGGGCGGTTCGTGTCCAGGACGCTGCCGGGGGCGATGCAGGCGGCCAGGATGTAGGTCTGCTGCGCGTAGCCGATGTGGGCGCGGACGGTGACGCGGCCCTGCTCGTCGACCTCACACGGGTTGTTGAGGGTGCAGCGGCCGCCGCTCTCGTTGATGGTGTTGTTCGCGCCGACGACCTTGCCGGATCCGGCGTCGATGACCGGCGAGCCCGAGGTGCCGCCGATGACGTTGCAGGACGAGGTGTAGCGCAGCGAGTCCTTCCACGTCCAGTCGGCCTCGCGGACGCGGTAGGCGAAGCCGTCCAGGCGGCAGGAGTAGATCCGCTTCCAGTAGCCGGAGACCACGCGCAGGTCGGCGCCCGTGGTGGGGTGGTCGGTCGACAGCTGCAGGGCCGGCGTGTTGTACGACTGCTTGATCTTGGCGTAGGTGGTGCTGAGCTTGTACAGGGCCACGTCCGTGTCGGTCATGGTGGCGTACAGCAGCGTCGTCGCGCGCAGGGTACCGAGGCTGCGCTGGCCGGTGGAGTCGAGGAGGCTGAACGTGCGGCTGGACGCCCGGTTCGTGATCACCTGTCCGGCGCCGGGCTCGCCACCCTCGTAGCAGTGCCCGTTGGTGAGCACGAGCGCCGGGTCGGTGTCGGCGGCGGTCGGCGTCCGGACCAGCGAGCCGGAGCAGTTGTTCAGGGCGACGATGCCGGTGAAGTCGACCGCGGCGACCTTCGGCGGGGCGGGCACGGACGGGGCGGCGGACGCGGTGGCGGCGGTGGCGGTCACCGTCGCCGCACCGAACACCGTGGCGGCGAGCACGCCGAGGATGCGTCTGGACATGGAGGCGGGGTCCTCTCGGTCAGTCGGGGAGCGGTCAGGCCGTCGGGGCGGTACCGGGTCGCGGGCCCGATGCCGGCATCGCCGCACCGGCGGGGAATGGCCTGGCAGCGTGATGCTAACCACCAAACTGACGATCGAAAAGACCTGAGTTGACCAACCAGCGAGTATGCGGCGAATTGGGCAGGAAGTGACTAAGAACCCGCCGGATCGCGGTGACCGGCCGGCGCGTTCCGCTCGCCTGGAGTGGTCATTCCCTACTCCGGGACGGGGTTTTACAAGGGTTTCTCCCACCGCGCACCGGGGCCGCCGGGACCCGCGTGATCATGCCGGACGCGTCCGGCGGGCCCGTCCGGCGTTCGCGGAAAGATCATCGCCCGTCCCGCGAAAGGTGACCCGAACGCCTTCTTCATGGCGCGGTTCGTTGGCTCCGGGTGATCGGACGGTTATGCTCCGATCTTATCCATGCCAACGACACCCCAAGGGCTTACGGATGAGTGTCGACGAAACGGCTCCACTGCGCGTGCTCGTGGTGGACTGTGACCCCCGCGTCCGGGCACAGGTCGTGTCCCTGCTCGCGGACAGCGACGAACTCGAGGTCGTCGCCGAGACGGCGGGGGGCGCCGACGCGGTCGGCCTGGCCGCGCGCCTGCGTCCCGACATCGTCCTGCTGGACGCGGACGCGGCGCGCACCGGCCACGCGGCCCCGCTCAGCCGCGCCTCCCGCGTGTTCGTGCACGCCCCTCCGGACGACGGCTGCGTCGAGACGGCCCTGCGCGGCGGCGCGTGCGGGCACCTCGTCCCGGGCTCCTTCACCGTCCGCGACCTGATCCGCGGCGTGCGCGACGCGTCCCGGGCCTCGCTCGGGCTGTCCGCCCGCGAGGCCGAGGTCATGGACCTGATCTCGACGGGACGCTCCAACGGCGAGATCGCCCGGCAGCTCTTCCTCAGCGAGAAGACGGTCAAGAACCACGTCAACCGGATCTACGCCAAGCTCGGCGTCAGCTCCCGCGCCACCGCGATCGCCCTGTGGCGGGGCATGATGAGCGTCCTGCCGATCAAGGACTAACCGGTTCGCGCTGGTCCGCAGGTGCTGATACTGTTCTTCTTGTCGCGAGGGACACCGGCCAAGGCCGGAGCCCCCGCAGACGGGCGCCGTTAGCTCAATTGGCAGAGCAGCGGACTCTTAATCCGCGGGTTCGGGGTTCAAGTCCCTGACGGCGCACCCGCCCTGACCTGGGCAAACACAGGCTTGATCACGTTTGCCCGTCAGTGTTTTTGGGCCCATTTGCACGCCCAGTCCGCTCGCCGGATGCGTACCCGACGTCGGGTTCCGATTCAGTTGGCTTTGTTCCAGCCGCTTTCACATTCCAATTCGAGGTCGTTGTCGGCGCCGACGGCGGCTGCGGCGACGTCAAATACTGGGCATGCCGAACGCCGTGTCGTCCCGCTATACAACATCGACTTCGCGCCCGACCGGCAATTCAGTGGATCAATCCGCCAAGTCGGTCTCGCAGCAGCACGCGGATGTCGTCCCGGCAGGGCCGAGACCTCGCCGCCGTCCGACGCCGCACGGCAGATTGTGGCCAGAGCCGAACGCCCGTTGCAGCGAGGATGGGAGACTCCCGGGACGGGAGGGATCATGGGATTTGGTTTTCGCGTCGGTGTGCCGGGGATGAGCGTACGGGTATCGACTCGTGGCGTACGCACGTCGGTCGGTCCTCGGGCCGCGCGGATCAGCATGGGCTCCGGTGGAACGCGGATCTCCAGCGGCATGGGGCCCTTCTACGCCTCGACCTCGCTCAGCGGCGGACGCCGCCGGACCACGACCACGCGGCGGGCGCCCGCACGTCGATCCACTGTTCCGTCGGCGGCGCAGTTGGAGCGTGCCCGGCGGCAGGCCGAACGCGCCCAGCAGGAGGCGCAGCGCGCCGCGGCGATCGCTGAATTGCAGGAGCTGCGCCGCCAATCCACGAGCGTCCACCTCCAAGACTTCCCCACGGCCGCCCCGCCCGCCGTCCCCACGCCTCCGAATCTCGGACCGGCCTGGGCGCGAGCCGAGGCGCTGGCGTTCCATCTGCAAGGAGTGGGCAGGCTGGCGCGAAACGCGCGCAGCGCCGCCAAACAGGCGGCTGAGCAGGACGCGGCCACCTACCTGGCAACCGAACAAGCACGCCTGCGGCAGGTGCACCACCACTTGGCGGCCGAGGCGGCGCACTGGTGGCAGGCTCTGGTGGGCAACGATGAAGAGGTGGTGTGCGAGGCAGTGAACACGGCCGTTGCCGACAACCCGGCGGCCGGTTGCGCCGTCGGAGTCGATGGGGCGGTGCTATCGGTGGTGATGCGCCAGCAAGATCTCGACACCCTGCCCGACCAGTCCCCCGGCCTGACGCCCAGCGGGCGGCCCACCCTCAAGAAACTGACCCAACGCGATCGCATGCTGTGGTGGCTGACCATCATGGGCTCCAACCTCATCGCCACCGTCAAGGAGGCCCTCGCCACCGCACCCGGCATCGCGGCGATCGACCTGGCCGTACTCACGCGCATCCCCGACACTCGGCGGCTCGGCATCGTCGCCTACGGCCGGTGGACCCGCCAGGCGATCGAGTCCGTCCGATGGTCGGATCCGCAGGACGCGCTGCGCTTCTTGGACATCGGGCAGGATGTGACCTGCTCGATCACCACCACGGCGTCCGGCAACATCTCCAGCAAGATCAAACCAGTCGACGTCGATCGCCTGCCAGGATTGCGCGCCCTGCTGGACAACGCCCAGGACGAATCCGAACCCGGCGCCCCCTCCTTGGCTCGGCTCGACGCCGACCTGGCCGCCAACCCCGTACCATCCCGGCCACTTGCCGACCCCTACCAGATCACGCCCTTCGCCGAGTGGAAGCGTCAGGCGGCCCCGGCGCCGTGGCCTGAGCGGAAACCGGCTCCCCCGGCACCTGCCCCTCAGCCGTCGGCCACCCGGGTCGCCGGGCAGACGGTGGTGCTGCCCGAGATCGCGCAGCAGGGGCTGGTGGTGAGTTTCACCTTCGCCGGCTCGGACGCCGATCTCACCTTGCTGCTGACCGGCGCGGACGGGCTCGTCGCCGTTGATGAGGACTTCATCTTCTACAACCAGCCGACCGCCGCAAACGGCGCCGTCCGCCTGCTGGGCAAACAGCCCGAGGGTCCGCGCCTGGTTGAACGGGCCGCGCTGCACCTGGCCGCCCTGCCCCCACGCGTCGAGCGTGTGGTGGTGTCCATCAACATGGACGTCGACACTGGGCTCACTTGCGGGGCGCTGACGCAGGCCGTCCTTGACGCCAGGTGCGTCACCGGGGCCGCCTGGCACTTCTCCGTACCGGCTGATCCGAACATCAGGGCCATGGTCGTGGCCGAGTTCTATCGGCACATCGTCGACGGCGCCCCGGCCTGGAAGCTGCGCGCCGTGGGCCAGGGCTGGTCCGACGGCCTGGACGGACTCGCTCGCGCCCACGGCGTCCACGTCGACTGAACACTCCGCCCCGAACCCACCACGATGCTACAAGGGTGACCGTCCGGGCCCTGTCGACCGCCGATTTGCTGCCCCTAGAGGGTGTCTGAAAAGGGTCAGGGCGGGCGCCCGGTGAGCCGATGGAGCAAGATCATGCTCATCGCCAGGTAGATGGTGCTCTCCGAGGTGTCGA
>NZ_CAACVB010000091.1 GCF_900659635.1 Actinomadura roseirufa
GGCACAGAACCGCTATCTGCCCCGCCAGCTGCACACCCGCGGCGACCGGCTGGCCTTCAGCAACGGCATCATCATCCTGGCCACGATGGCCGGCCTGCTCATTTATGCCTACGACGCCTCCGTCAGCCGGCTGATTCCGCTCTACACCGTCGGCGTGTTCGTCTCCTTCACCGTCAGCCAGGTCGGCATGGTGCGGCACTGGAACCGGCTCCTGCGCACCGAGGAGGACCCGGCGCAGCAGCGGCGGATGCGGACCTCCCGCGCCATCAACGCCTTCGGCGCCACCCTCACCGGCATCGTCCTGGTCGTCGTCCTGATCACCAAGTTCGCCCTCGGCGCCTACATCGTCTGCATCGCCATGCCCGTCCTCTTCATGATCATGAAGGCCATCCGCAAGCACTACGACCGCGTCGCCGAGGAACTCGTCCCCTCCGGCGAGGACGTCGCCCTGCCCGCCCGCAACCACGGCATCGTCCTGGTCTCCAAGATCCACAAACCCACCCTGCGCGCCCTCGCCTACGCCCGCGCCACCCGTCCCTCCACCCTGGAGGCCGTCACCGTCGCGGTCGACGCCCAGGAATCCCAGCGCCTCCAGGAGGAATGGGACGCCCTGGACATCCCGGTCCCCTTGAAGATCCTCGACTCGCCCTACCGCGAGATCACCCGCCCGGTCCTGTCCTACGTCAAGAGCGTCCGCCGCAAGAGCCCCCGCGACGTCGTCACCGTCTTCATCCCCGAATACGTGGTCGGCCACTGGTGGGAACAGCTCCTGCACAACCAGAGCGCCCTGAGGCTGAAGGGCCGGCTGCTCTTCCAGCCCGGCGTCATGGTCACCAGCGTCGCCTGGCAACTCCAGTCCTCCGACCGCCTCAAGGGGCGCCAGGAGCCGCCCGGACCGGGCGCGTCCCGCCGCCCGCCCCGCGAGGGTGCTGGGGCACGTCCCGGTGGCGGTAATGTTTCGGACCGTGACTGATCTCGAACCCGATCCCGGCCTCCTCGACCTGGAGGTCGGCAACGTCGCCAACGGCGGTTTCTGCGTCGCCCGCCACGAGGGCCGCGTGGTCTTCGTCCGGCACGCCCTGCCCGGCGAACGGGTCCGCGCCCGCGTCACCGACACCACCAAGAACTTCCTGCGCGCCGACGCCGTCGAGATCCTCGAAGCGTCGCCGGACCGGGTCCAGGCGCCCTGCCCGTTCGCTGGCCCCGGCCGCTGCGGCGGCTGCGACTGGCAGCACGCCTCGCTCCCCGCGCAGCGGGCCCTCAAGGCCGCCGTGATCGAGGAGCAGCTGCAGCGGCTCGCCGGCATCACCCGGACCGTCACCGTCGAGGAGGTGCCCTACCCCGCCGAGGACGAGACGGCGCCGCCGCCCGGCCTCGGCTGGCGCACCCGCGTCCAGTTCGCCGTCGCCGAGGGCGCCGTCGGCCTGCGCCGGCACCGCTCGCACGACGTCGAGCCGGTCGACGAGTGCCTGATCGCCCACCCCGGCGTCGAGGCGATGGGCATCGAGCGCAAGCGCTGGCCCGGCGCGTCCGGCGTCGAGGGCATCGTGTCGGCGACCACCGGCGACCGGCTCGTGGTCCTGCGCGGCCGCGACCGCCGCAAGATCCGCGTCCCGCGGCTGGACGTGCCGGTCCGGCTCGTCCGCGGCCGGCCCGAGCCCGGCGCGACCCTGCCCTACGTCCGCGAGTCGGTGTCGGGACGGCTGTTCCAGGTCAGCGGCAGCGGCTTCTGGCAGGTCCACCCGGGCGCCGCGCAGCTCCTCGCCGACGCCGTCGTCGAGGCCCTGGAGCCCAAGCCCGGTGACATCGCCCTCGACCTGTACTGCGGCGTCGGGCTGTTCGCCGGCGTCCTCGCCGACCGCATCGGCCCGTCCGGCCTGGTGGTCGGCGTCGAGTCCGACGGGCAGGCCGTCCGCGACGCGCGGTTCAACCTGCGCGACCTGGCCAACGTCTCCATCGAGCGCGGCCCGGTGGAGGAGGTCGTCGCCGACCTGGAGTTCGGCCGCGCCGACGGTTCCGACCGCGCCCAGAACAAGCGCGGCGGCGGCTCCGGCGTCGGCCACCGCGGCGGCTCCCGCGTCCGCCGCGCCGACGTCGTCGTCCTGGACCCCCCGCGCACCGGCGCCGGCCGCGAGGTCGTCGAGCACATCACCCGCCTCGCCGGCCGCAAGATCGCCTACGTCTCCTGCGACCCGGCGACCCTGGCCCGCGACCTGGCGTACTTCAGCGAGCGCGGCTGGACCCTGGAGTCCCTCCGCGCCTTCGACGCCTTCCCCATGACCCAACACGTAGAGTGCCTGGCCACCCTGGTAAGAGGCTGACCAACGTCCACCACCGCGCACCCCAGGCACACCGCTGGGGTGCTGGGCCGTGTTCGAGGCGCACGACGAGCTCGGCGAGCTGCGGACGTTGAGATCGTCGCGGACGCTGAGTCGAGACGGAGAAGGCCGAAGTGCCCAGGGGTCTGGCGGCCGGTGAGGACGATCGCTCCGATCCCATAGAACGCGGAAGCCCTGCGCCTTAGCCTGAGAGCGTTGAGATCTCGGGAGGTGCGGGGCCTGATGCCTGACGCGAGCACGATCGGACTCACACTCAAGCGCATCCGAAAAGAGCGCGGCCTGAGCCAGGAGGCCCTGGCCGAGAAGGCGGGACTGTCCAAGGACACGGTCGCCAAGCTGGAGCAGGGCCGGCGGCGAGGCGAGCGGACGACCACGCTCATGCGGCTGGCGAACGCGCTGGACGTGGATCTGGGTGAGCTGACCGGCCGCCGCGAACGGGTCGGAGGCCGCGAGGGCGCGAGCGTCCTGGCCGTGCGGGACGTGATCCTCGCCCCCTCGCTGCTCCCCGGCGTCGGCGGCCTGGACGCCGCCGACAGCGGAGAGCCGACCGCACTGCCCGACCTTGAGTCCGCGGTCGCGCGAGGCTGGCGCATGTACTGGGAGGGCGACCTCACGGCTCTCACGGCGGCCGTGCCCGGCCTCGTCGCCGAGGCGCGGCTCACCCAGCGCTCCATCGGGGCGCGGGCGGCGGTGCCGCTGTCGCGCGCCTACCAGCTCGCCGCCTGCCTGCTCAATCACCTCGGCAAGCCCGACCTGGCCGCGCTCGCCGCCGAGCGCGCCATCGCCGCCGCGCATCAGGGCGACGACGAACTGCAGCACGCGACCGTCCAGGGCACGTACGCCTGGGCGCTGCACCGCCAGGCCAGGCTGGGCGAGGCCGAGCGAGTGGCTGCGAAGGCCGCGTCCTCCATCGAACCCTCGTTCAGCGGCTCGCCGGTGCATCTCGCGGTGTGGGGCGGCCTGCTGCTGAACGCCTTGGCTCCTCGGGTCGCCGCGGGGAACGATCCGGAGGAGTATCTCTCCCCGGCCCGCGCCGCCGCCGCCGCGATCGGCGACCGCCGCGTCGCGCACTTTGATGCCTGGTTCAGCATCGACATCGTCCACATGCAGAGCGTGTACGCGTGGGCCACGTTGCGGGAGCCGGGGCGTGCACTGGACGTGGCACGCGGCGTCCGGCTCAGCGGACTACAAGGCATCGCCCGCGGCAGACACTTGCTCGACGTGGCCCAAGCCCACGTGGACGCCCGCCAGCCACAGGCCGCCGAGGCGCGGCTGGCCGACGCGCACGCCACGGCGCCGCAATGGTTCCGGCACCAGGCACTCGCAGAGAGCCTGGTGGGGGAAGTACGGGAGGCGACGACCCGACCTTCTCCCCGAATCCGCGCACTTGCCCGCGCAGTGGGCATCGACTAGGACGCCGCGTCCTAGAAGGGCACGTGGTGACCCTGCGTAGCTAGGACGCGATGCCCCAGCGTGGCCGTCCACGGCCACGCTGGAGCGGACACCGTGTCACTGGTTCATCACGCATCCGTACGAGTGAATGTCTCCGTGACCTCTGACACACACTCTCGGACACTGGCGAAGGAGAAGGCCGCGCTCTGCGCGGAATTTCCTGGCTGGAGCATCATCCGCACCACCGACACGGGCGATGGTGGGCGATACGAAGGCCCAAGGCGGGTCGCCGTCTGAGCGTCGTTACCGAGTTGGCCGCTGACACGCCTCAGGAACTCGCGGAGCTGCTGCGTGAGGCTCGCGCGGTGGAGGCCGCCCGATGAGCGTGGGTGCGGAGGACGAGAGCGCTGCGGCTTCCTCGCCAGACACGGCCCTGACGATGGCGACGACGCTCGGCGCGGCGACGTCCCAGGGCGGTGCCGATGAGTGAGTTCGGGCGTGGACGCGGGGGGACGGGTAAGGCGGCAGATTCCCCCGCGTCCGCTTCACCGTCCGAGCGCCTCGACGTCGAGGGCGGCGCCGGTGTCTATCTCCTCGTTGACCCGCAGACGCGTGACATCCGTGGGACGCTCGTCGACCTCGGCGGCGGGTGGTGGCGGTGCCGGACGCCTCGCGTGAGGCGCGCGAGGTGTTCGTCCCGCCATGGGTGGACGAGCCGTGGCGGGACGCGGCCGAGCGGACGGCGGCATGAGCGACGACGCCTTCGCCCGTCTTGACGAGTTGGCCGCGCTGATCGAGCGGCGCTACCCGCACATCGCGTCGATTCGTCCCAGCGGGTCGAGCATCCTCTACCTGCTGCGTGCGGGTGAGGAGACCCGGTACGTCCTCTGGGTCCGGGAGAGGGCCGAGTACGCCTGGTACGGGCCGGCCGGCCGCGGCCCCTACCTCGGCCCGGACGCGCCGGACGCCGTCGAGGCCATCGGCAAGGAACTCGCCCCCTAAACGCCGCGGCCCCGGGTGTTCTGCTCAGGACTCAGGGGCGCGGCTCCCTGACACCGGGATCTCGGGTAATACGCGTGCCCGAGGTCTTGGGGCTCGGATCTCCAAGCCCGCCCACGCCACGCCTAGAGATGCCTGACGCTGACACGATCGGACTCACACTCAGCGCATCCGCCAAGAAAGCCGAAGTGCTCGTCCGAATCTGATCAGTCCACGTGAGGCTCGGCGGCGGTGAGCCCATGGTCGACGCGACGACGGAGCGCTGGGTGGATGGCGTAGTTCCCGAGGTCGGCGGGTTCCACCCAGCGCACCTCGGCCGCCTCGTCCGTCGTCGTCAGCTCGCCGCCGACGGGCCGCGCGTGCAGGCAGATGTTCACCGGCTGCCGGACCTCGTCGACTCGCCCGCCCTTGATGTACTCGATCACGTGATGAGGGGTGGTGAACACGCCGACGAGGGCGCCCGTTTCGATCTCGATGCCGGTCTCCTCCCGGCACTCGCGGGCGGCGCATTGCCGGATGGTCTCGCCCTTCTTCAGGCCGCCGGTCGGGATCGTCCACAGGTCGTTGTCGGGGCGACGTAGTAGTAGCACCCGGCCCTGGTCGTCGCGTACGAGGGCGGAGGCGGAGGGCTTGCGGCTGGTCGGCTTCGGCGCGTCGGAGTCCCGCCAGTGGTCGATGCGGCGCGTGTGCTTGGTCATACCTCTCCGTCGAGCGGCCTCGCCGACGCCCACACCCGCTCGAACGATTCGAGGTAGGTGTTGAAGTACGCGCCGTCCACGCGCCGGATGTGCGTGGTCGGCGTGTGGGCGGCGAGGATGCCGTACACGTGGCTGTTGACGATCATCTCGTCGTCGAATCGATAGATGCTGTTGTACAGCGGGGTGTCGTGCAGCCGGATGTCGATCAGGCCCGCCAGGGGCCGGTAATACGACAGGACGGCGGAGACCCGTCCGGCCACACCGCCGCCGATGCGCTTCTCTCCGTCACGCGCGGCAAGTTGCGCGCCCTCAGGGTCTCCGACGAGCAGCCTCACCCGGACTCCGGCTGCGGCCCGCTGCTGAAGCACAGGTATCCAGTCGGGATGCTCCTCGGTGAGGAACAGTCCGGCGTAGGCGAGGTAGTCGACGTTCCGCTCGGCTTGTCTCAGCAACTCGGTCCACAGGTGCTTGGGGACGTCCTGTCGACGCGGCCAGGTGGAGACCAGCTCGGCACCGGTGAGGCTGGCCTTATTGACCGCGCCGGGCCATAGGTATGACTCGTCCTCTTGCAGGATCGCGGCGACGCGATAGCGGGTGCTGGGGTAGGGCACGCTCTTCTCTGATAACCAGCGCTCGACGCTCTTGGTGCTGACGCCGGCCTGGTCCGCGAGGGCGGCGGGGTCGAGTCCGCGTCTGAGCATGGCTCGGCGAAGTCTTTCGTTCATAGCGTGAGCCTGCCATCTACCGACGGCTACAGGCATCGTGGTGACGGATAGTTGTCGGTAGATGTCTAACCGTGTCATCGCCCTGGGGGTGCGCCTCATCGCATTGTGTAACGCGTGACACGGACCCGAACGGCTGACGAACACAAGGCCCGGCTCGTCGAGGAGTTCCCCGGTTGGAGCATCATCCGCACCACCGACACGGGGCGATGGTGGGCGATCCGAAGGCCCAAGGCGGGGCGCCGGTTGAGTGTCGTCACCGAGTTGGCCGCTGACACACCCGAGGAACTCGCGGAGCTGCTGCGCGAGGCTCACGCGGTGGAGGCGGACCGATGAGCGTGGGTGCGGAGGGCGAGAGCGCGGCAGCTTCGTCCGCGCCCACCGTGTGCCGGCCGCAGGGGGCCGTTCCTGTGCCCCTGCGGCATCTGCGGCACGCTGGTCGACCTCGGCGGCGGGTGGTGGCGGTGCCGTTCGCCGCGCGGTGACGCGCGCGAGGTGTTCGTCCCGTCGTGGGTGGACGAGCCGTGGCGGGACGTGGCGGAGCGGGTGGCGGCATGAGCGACGACGTGTTCGAGCGCCTCGACGAGTTGGCCGCGCTGATTGCGCGGCGCTTCCCGCACATCGCGCCGATCCGTCCCGCCGGGTCGAGCATCCTCTACCTGCTGCGCTCTGGCCAGGGCACCCGGTATGTCCTCTGGGCCCGGGAGAGGGCCGAGTACGCCTGGTACGGGCCGTCCGGTCGCGGCCCCTACCTCGGCCCGGACGCACCGGACGCCGCCGAGGCCATCGGCGAGGAACTCGCCCCCTAAACGCTGCGGCCCTGGGAGTCCCCGCACGGGGCATCGAGGCCGTAAGCCCTGACACCGGGACCTCGGGTTGGAGGCGCGCGCCCGAGGTCCCGGGCCCAGCAGGATGAACGGCCGGTGCAAATTCCCGTGCCACCCCTCCCTGTTTCAGCGGGACCCCGGGGTATGCTGCACAACCGGCGGGTCGCTGAAGAATCGACCCGCAGCACCGCCCCCGAGCCGCAGATCACCTGCGGCTTTACCGCGGTCGTCCTCATCGCCCCTGCGAGGGTTCGCAACAGGTTGGAGAGGACTGCAGGGGCTGTGGAGCAGGACGGTTGCTTCGTCCACATGGAACGCGTAGGCGCTGCACCGTAGCCTGAGGTTGTCGAGACGCTCAGGAGGGTGCAGGGCCCATGCGTGACCGTGACACCGATCCCGCTGACCCGGACCTGACTATCGGACAGAGGGTGGCGTACTACCGGAAGCGGCAGGGGATGTCCCGGGAGGTACTCGCCGGCCTGGTCGGCATGAGTACTCGATGGGTCAAGGCGGTCGAGCGCGGCGAGATCCGGGAGTTGAAGCTGCCCGCCATCCTCGCCTTGACGCAGGCACTGAGACTGCGCGATGTCGCACGCCTTACCGGTGGCGACCCCATGCCGACGACGATCTTCCGGGGCCCCGGGCATCCCGCGCTGGCCGCCGTCCGGGACGCGATCAACGCTGTCGCCGTCTCCACGACGGGCGAGCCCGACGGCCTGGCCCACCTCCGAGCGCGTCTTGACTCGGCATGGCGCGCCCGGCATGCGAGTCCCGATCACCGGACCGTGATCGGCGGGCTGCTTCCGGAACTGATCGGCGATGCGAAGTACGCCGCACGCCACTACGAGGGCGCCGAGCGGCGACAGGCCCTGTCGATCCTCGCGCAGGTGTACAACCTCGCGCAGTTCTTCATCGCCTACCAGCCGAGTGCTGACCTGCTCTGGCGGGTGGTAGAGCGTTCGATCATGGCGGCCGAGGAGTCCGCGGATCCGAAGGCGTTCGGCGGTGCCGTCTGGCTCGCCGCTCAAGCCCACCGCGACGCGGGGGACTTCGACGCGGCCGAGCAGATCAATCGTCAGGGACTGGAGCTGATCGAGCCGCGCATGGACGATGCGGACGACGATCTGCTGGCCATGTGGGGCGCACTTCATCACGAGGTTGCGTACACAGCGGCACGGGCCGGACAGAGCGCCACGGCGTGGCGCTGGTGGGACGAGGCGAACCGCATCGCCCAGACATTGCCCCCCGCGCACTACGACCCGATGACCTCGTTCTCTCGCCCCATAATGGGGGCCCATGCCGTCACGGTGGCCGTGGAACTGCGTCAGGGCGGTGAGGCGCGTAAGCAGGCGCGGAGGGCATCGGCGGCAGCGATCCCGTCCCAACCGCGCCGGGGTCGCCACCTGATCGAGGTGGCGCGGGCGTGGCAGACCGGCGGTGACGAAGCGGCCGAGCTGCGGACGTTGGAGGACGCATACCGGGCGGCCCCCGAGACGATCCGCTACAACCAGTACGCCCGCCGCATGACGCTCGAACTGACAAACGGTCCAGCGGAACTCCAGGCGGACGCCCGTAGCCTCGCGGATCGGATCGGCCTCCTGGTCTGACTTGGGGACAGTTTCCTGTCCCTGACCACCTGTGATCACGCTGAGTATGTTGTCTGTGACGCAGACAACGGAGGCTGCAGTCGACCTGCGGGTCGCACTTCGCAAGGAGTTCCCGGGCTGGAGCATCATCCGCACCAGTGACACGGGGCGGTGGTGGGCGATCCGCGTGCCGAAGGCAGGACGACGAGTGAGCGCCGTCACCGAGTTGGCCGCCGACAGCGCGGACGAACTGGCGGGGTTGCTGCGTGAGGCGGACGCCGTGGAGGTCGGCCGGTGAGCGTGGGTGCGGAGGGCGAGAGCGCGGCAGCTTCGTCCGCGTCCACCGCGTACCGGTCGCAGGGGAGCGTTGTGACCCTGTGGCCGGTGCGCAGCCCGGAGCGGCTCGACGTCGAGGACGTCGGTGGCGTCTACTTCCTCGTCGACCCGCAGACGCGTGACATCCGTGGGACGCTCGTCGACCTCGGCGGCGGGTGGTGGCGGTGCCGGACGCCGCGCGGTGACGCGCGTGAGGTGTTCGTCCCGCCATGGGTGGACGAGCCGTGGCGGGACGTGGCCGAGCGGACGGCGGCATGAGCGACGACGCCTTCGCCCGTCTTGTCGAGCTGGCCGCGCTGATCGAGCGGCGTTACCCGCACATCGCGCCGATCCGCCCGGCCGGGTCGAGCATCCTCTACCTGCTGTGCCGCGGCGACGGGGCCCGGTACGTCCTCTGGGATCGGGAGCAGACCGCGTACGTCTGGTACGGGCCGTCCGGGCGTGGTGCTCACTTCGGCCCGGACGCGTCGTCCGCCGCCGAGGTGGTCGGCGAGGAGCTCGCCCCTTAGACGCTGCGGCTTCGGGGCCTGCGCGGGATGCCGGGGCGTGGCCCCCTGGCCATCCCTGTCCGACCCGAACCGGACACCTACCTGCGAACCGTGGCGGCCCGGAAGCCGCCCATGAGAGAACGAAGGGCACCCGAGGAGGCCCCGATGCGAATGCTGTGGCTGGAACTCACCACCAGATGTCAGCTCGCCTGCACCCACTGTTACAACTCGTCCGGTCCCACCGGCGACCACGGCGCCATGACCGCCGCCGACTGGCGCCGCGTCATCGGCGAGGCGGCCGACCTCGGGGTGCGCCTGGTCCAGTTCATCGGCGGAGAGCCCACCCTGCACCCGGACCTGGCCGACCTCATCACCCACGCTCGCGCCGTGGACGTCGAGGTGGAGGTCTACAGCAACCTCGTCCATGTTCCCGGCGAGCTCTGGGCCGTCCTTGACCGGCCCGGGGTCAGGCTCGCGACCTCGTTCTACTCCGACGACCGCGGCGAGCACGAGCGGATCACCGGTCGTGACACTCACCGGCAGACCTGCGCCAACATCACCCGCGCGCTGGAGATGGGCATCCCTCTGCGCGCGGGCCTCGTCCACGTCCTGGCAGGGCAGCGCACCGCGCAGGCCCACGCCATGCTCACCCGCATGGGCGTCCGGCGGATCGGCGCCGACCACGCTCGCCCCTTCGGCCGAGGCGGCGGCGACGCCGAGGAGCACCAGACCGGCGGGCTCTGCGGACGCTGCGGGAACGGCTGCGCCGCCGTACTGCCCACCGGCACGGTCACCCCCTGCCCGATGTCCCGGTGGATGGACTGCGGCAACGTCCTCACTGAACCACTGAAGGCCGCGCTCGGACGCGCCGCCGAGCGCGGCACCGAGATCGCCGACACTCTGCGGGTCACCAACTGTGGCCCGCACAATGATGGCCAGTGCGACCCTTGCGAGCCGTCATGCGAACCGGGCTGCGACCCGAGCGCGGAGACCACCGCGACCGTGGGAGGTGGCACGTGGGCGCAGCATGGGACGCGGTGAGATGGCACGACCGCCTGGACGGACTCGTAGACGACCTCGCCGGCCGGGGGATCCTGACCGACCGGACCTGGCGCGCGGGCCTACGGGAGGTGCCACGGCACCGGTTCGTCCCCACCCGGGCCTGGGCCGAACCCCAGTCCTGGAACGGGCAATCCCACCTCATCGACCGGACGGCGGCGCCAAGCGACTGGTGGAACGCCGTCTATTCCGACACCAGCATCATCACCCAGCGGGACGACGGCGCTACCGACCCCACCGACCCGTCCGGTGCGCCGACTTGCAGCCTGTCCTGCCCGAGCATCGCCATGGAGTACTTGCACCTGCTCGACCTCCAGGACCACCATCGCGTCATGGAAATCGGCACCGGCACCGGCTGGACGGCGGCGATGCTCGCCTGGCGGCTCCGCGGCTCCAGCGTCATTACGGTCGAGGTCGACAAGGCCCTCGCCGAGACCGCCCGCGACAACCTCGACCACCTCTCCGAGCGGCCAGACGTCATCACCGGCGACGGCGCCGACGGCCACCCGCTCCAGGCGCCCTACGATCGGATCCACGTCACCTGCGGCGTCCGTGACATCCCCGTCGCCTGGCTCGAGCAGGTCCGCCCCGGCGGCATCATTGTCGTGCCATGGATGCCGATCGGCGGGGACGCCTACGGCCAGCAGCTCGTCCTCGACGTCATCGGCGACGGCACCGCCGTGGGCCGGTGCGTCGGCGGCGGCGGATTCATGATGCTCCGCTCCCAGCGTGTGACGGCCCGCGAGCACGGGCGCGACGGCACGGACGAACCGTCCACCACCCGCATGGACCCGCGGCTGATCGCACGCGCCGACGGCGGCGCGCAACTCGCGCTTCACGCCCTCGTCCACGGCCTGTCCATCACGACGGGCTGGAACAAGGCCGCGGACGGGTGGTCCTACACGGTGCGGCTGAACGACGGCGCAGGCTCGACCGCGATGTGCTCGGCTCCACGGGGAGCCGACGAGTACGACGTCGTCCAGGCGGGTCCGCGGCGGCTGTGGGACGAGGCGGTGGCCGCCTACCTGTGGTGGCTGAAGCAAGGCCGTCCGGCCCGGGACCGGTTCGGCGTCACCGTCACGCCCGGATGCCAGGACATCTGGCTGGACAACCCCTCCAACACCCTGAAGGGGTGACCTGTCGGCGGGTACACGACGTACCCGACCCTGCGGGGCCGCCGCGTAGCGTGGTGAGGCGTCGGGCCATCCAGCCAAGGGGAGCCATGAGCGCCGACCTCACCATCGGGCAGCGGGTCAAGCAGATCCGTACCGCCAGCAACATCTCCCGCGCCGACCTGGCCGGACGTGTCGATCGGTCGGTCGACTGGTTGAAGTCCGTCGAGATCGGTCGCAGGCAGCTGGACCGTTACTCCACTATCGCCGCCGTTGCCGCCGCCCTCGGATGCGAGGTCACCGAGTTGCTCGCCGTCCCGCACAGGAGCGGAGCGAGCATTGAGCAGCGGCGTGCGCACGCCGCCGTTCCGGCGCTGCGGCGGGTGCTGCTGCGCGCGGACCTCCCGCCGCGTGCGGCCGGCGCGCCGATCGACCTGGACGCACTGCGCTCCCGAGTGGACGTCGCGCATCGGTACCGGCGCCACGCCCGTTACGGCGATCTTGCTGCCGACCTCCCGCAACTCCTCCAGGACGTCGCGCACACCACTGCCGTGCTGGAGGGCCGCGAGAAGGAGCGCGCGTTCGCCCTCCTCGCCGAGGCGCGGCACGACGCGGCGATGATGGCGAAGAGGCTCGGCTACGTCGACCTCGCGGCGATGGCGGCGGCGCAGGGTGTACGCGCTGCCAACGCCTCAGGCGATCCGTTGCTCGTCACCGCCCTCACCTGGACGCAAGCCGAGGTGTACATCACCGCCGGTGCCGTGGACGAGGCCCACGAGATCACCACCGGGCAGATGGACGTGCTCGATCCCCTGCTCGGCGACGGCAGCGAGGGGATCTGGTCGCTGTGGGGCACACTGCACCTGGTCGAGTCCGTGATCCAGGCGCGGCGACTCCGAGGGGCCGAGGCCGCCTCACATCTGGTCGAGGCCGCCGCTGCGGCGAGCCGGGTGGGCTCCGGTCATTCCGAGTACCAGACGGAGTTCGGCCCGGAGAACCGGGCGATCGTCGCCGTGCACGTCGGCCTGGAGTTGGGCGGTGGCCGAGAGGCTCTGAGTCCCGTCGACGACGCGGTGTTGAGTGGTCTGCCGAAGGAGCGCCGGGCCCGCCATGCGATCGACCGCGCCTTGGCGGCGTCCAGGGACGGGGACGACCTCGCGGCGATGGGGGAGCTGCTGGAGGCCGACAAGATCGCACCAGAGGCGGTGCGGAACCATCCGATCGCCCGCGAGCTGGTGGTGGCGGCGGCCCACCGGTCGCGGACCGTCAAGGAGCCGATCGTCACCGCCGCGACACGCCTGGGAGTCTCGATCTAGGGCTCTGAGCTGGGGGAACAGCGGGTCAGGTACGGAGCGTACCCGACCCGCTTCTTCATGTGCGCAACGATGATGGTGAGGGAACGCCCGGCCAGAAGGAGACGGTCATGCAAGCCCACCCCACTTCGGTGACCGAGGCGACCAGACGAGGGCTCAGCGACGAGTTCCCCGGTTGGAGCATTATCCGCACCACCGACACGGCGAGGTGGTGGGCGATCCGGGAGCCGAAGCCGGGCCGCCGGCTGGGTGTTGTTACAGAGCCGGCCGCTGACACGCCCGAGGAACTCGCGGAGTTGCTGCGTGGGGTTCGCGCGGTGGAGGGCGGCCGGTGAGCGTGGGTGCGGAGGGCGGGAGCGCGGCAGCTTCGTCCGCGCCCACCGCGTACCGGCTGCGGGGGAGCTCTGCGCCCCTGTGGCCGGTACGCAACCCGGAGCGCCTCGACGTCGAGGACGTGGGCGCTGTCTTCTTCCTCGTCGACCCGCTGACTGCGCCGGGTCGAGCAGGCGTACACCATGGTCGTCGTGTTCATCGGCCTGAAAGGGCGGGCCCCACAGGAGATGACCGAAGTGGCGGCGCTGCTGCGCCGCGCGGCTGACATCGCTGACGAACTGGGCGAAGTGGGCTCGTAACTCCAGTCGGCGCCTCGGCGGGCATCCCAGCAGTGGTCCCCTCATGCCTCCCAGGTGTAGGGCTCGAAGCGTCCGTCGGCGTGGGCTCCCGCATGTGTCCCGCCCGGCCGGTCCACGATCACGTCGCAGACCATCTCGGTCCCGTCGGGCGCGATATGGGCTGTCCCGCACGGCTGCTCGTCCAGCCACCCGAAGTGGCGGGCGGTGTTCCACAGGATCGCGTCGAGCTGATCGGAGATCCCGTGGCGCTCCTTCAGGATCTCTAGGCTACGAACGAGGCTGCCGTCGGCGTGCCGCTCGGTCGCCGCACGCCAGTCCGCGAGCATCTCGACCAGGTCGACCAGCGTCATGCCACTGACGCCGTCCTCGAAGTGCTCGGGGTGGTGCCGGTTCGCCGCATAGTGGTGATCGAGTCCGACCTTCATCTCGGCGAGGTAGCCCTTGTACTCCTCCGAGCCGTACGGCGAGACCCGCAGCTTGGGCGCGAACTCGTTGTAAAACTCCAGCTCGGGGGCCTCGGTCTTGCTGCGGTCGTGACAGGTGGACCGGTCGATCAGCTCATGGATCGCCTGGGCCATCAGTTCGGCGACGCGCTGCGCGTGCTTGAGGGTGTCGGCGGTGCTGTCGTAGGTCACCGCTGTCCTCCGCCGGCCGAGCACCGGTTGCAGATGCACCGCTTCGGCCCGGCCATCAGCCCTCCACCTCGTGAATCCTGTACGTGGCAGGCTCGCCGTACAGATCGCGGAGCCTCTGCTCCTCGTCGATGCCAGGCGCCCGGTCGACGTCGACCATGTGCTCGATCTCGTTCAACGCGCTTCTCCCTCCATGGCCTCGCGGCGGGACTCGCCCGCCGGGACTGCCGCGAGCTCCACCTCATAGTCCGCGTCGCACAGCATCCGCGCGAGCGCGTCGACCCGAAGCCGCCCAGGACGCCGGTCCCCCGAGCCCAGTGCGATCAAGGAACACCTTGACGGGCTCGGCCGCGGAGACGGCGGGTGGCGGTGCCGGACGCCGTGCGGCGGCGCGGCGAGGTGTTCGTCCCGGTGTGGGTGGGCGAGGGGCGGCGGACGTGGCGGAGTGGGTGGCGGTATGAGCGGTGACGTCTTCGCGTGCCTTGACGAGCTGGCCGAGGTTCGCAAGCGGCGTTTCCCGTACATCAGGCCGCTCCGGCGGCGGAGTGAGCATCCTCTACCTGGTGCGCGCCGGCGAGAGCACTCGTTACGTCCTCTGCGTCCGCGAGAAGGCCGGGTACGCCTGGTACGGGCCGTCCGACGCGGCCCGTACCTCGGCCCGGACGCACCGTCGGTGGCCGAGGCCCTCGGCAAGGAACTCGCTCCGTGAACGTCGCCGCCCCGGGGCCTGCGCGGGGGCGGGGCCGCAGCCCATGGCCGGGACGCAGGCGCAACGCATCAATGCCCGGGAATCTCGGCAGGGATGGGGTTCGTGGGGGAATCCAGCCAGATCCGTTGCCCCTCGCGGGTCACGGTGATGCCGTACCGGGCGTAGTCGGGCCTGCCGGCCTGCCTCCATCGTTCCTCCGTGTCGTGATCGACACGTGGCAACAGGTGATGGGCATGCAGAGGCATGAACCCCGCCTCTCCAATGAACCGGCCCTCTGCCCTTCCGGTGCCGCTGACGGCGAACCGCGCCAACGGCCGTCCTGGATGAACCGTGGGGGCCCACGGAACGAGCAGCATCCCGCCGGGCCGCGTCTGTTCCACCCAGGCGTAGGGCACCGTGTGCGCGGCGGCCGTGACGATGATCCGGTCATAGGGCGCACCCGGCGGGTACCCGGCTTCACCGTCACCGGTGATCACCTGCACAGGCCATCCCGACTTGCCCAGAGCCGTGCGCGCCTGTTCGGCCACCTCCGGGTCGATCTCGATGCTCGTCACCTGGTCGACGCCGAGCAGGAACGCCAACACCGCCGCGTTGTACCCGGTACCGGTGCCGATCTCCAGTACCCGCATACCCGGGGCCAGTTCCAAGGTGTCGATCATCCTGGCCATGATGCGTGGCGAGCTGCTCGAACTGGTGGCCACCATTCCCCGTCCGCTCTCGGGGTCGCACAGGTCGGCTGGAACGGTGGGGTCGTATCCCACCTTGGTCACCACGGGCTCGTCGTCCCCGTTCACCAGTCTCCGCCAGCGACCGGGCTCGGCGGACCGCACCAGAGGGACCAGCCAGTAGTCAGGACCGGGCACGTACACCAAATCCGGGATGAAGTCCTCTCTGGAGATCGCCGCCAGCGCCTCTTCGGGCGTTCTCACTGCTCCCCGGTCCCGTTGCAGGACGTACACGGCAGCCATCGCCGCTTCTCGTGCCCGTTGTCGGTGCCCCATCGGCCTTTGGCGCCGTTACAGGCGCCGCACGGCTGCTTCTTGCCATGTTTGCCCATGGTGATGACTCCATCGCTTACGGTCCTTGCTCAGTGTCATCGCTCCCCATGCGTTCGGCAACAGGTTCCAATGCACCGATGTGGACAGTGTGCGCCGCCATGGCGGGAGGTGGGACCGATGGCATGGCCCCGGTTGGTTGCCGTCACCGAGTTGGACCGGTGCGGCCGGGGAACTTGCCGCGCTGCGGCATGAGGCACGCGAGGTGGAGCGGCTGGTGGCGGTGCCGGACGCCGCGAGGCGAGACGTGCGAGGTGTTCGTCCCAGTGTGGGTGGACGAGCCGTGGCGGAGCGCGGCCGAGCGGGGGGCGGCGTGAGCGACGACGTCTTCGGGCGCCTCGACGATCAGGCCGCACGGGTAAGCGGCGCTTCCCGCACATCTAGCCGCTCCGGCGGGAGGGTGAGGCTTCTCTACCTGCTGCGTGCCGGTGAAGGTGCCCGCTACGTCCTCTGGGATCGCGAGCGGGCCGTGTACGTCTGGTACGGGCCGTCCAGTTGCTCGCTTCGGCCTAAGCGCCGTGCTCGCAGCCCCTGACACCGGGCCTCCAGCGGAGACGCGGGCCTGAGGTTCTCGGGCGTGTCCATGTGCTGGACAGTGTCGGGGCCGACGGTCGCCTGGCGGGTCAGCGGGGGTGTTCAGGCGGCCGTCGGGCTGGGGAGTGCGCTAGCGGACGTTGTAGCCCAGGGAGTTCCAGAACGGGCCCGGATTGGGGTTGTCCAGGCGGTCGTCATGGGTGCTGTCGGCCGCGTGCTTGTGCCAGCCGGGACGCATCTCGACGTGGGTGTGCGCGCTGGGACGGTCCTTCACCCCGTGCCACGACTCGACGGCGATGACCTGCCCGTGTCTGACGCTCTGGCCCGTGCGCAGGGTGCGCAGCGGGGCGGTGTGCAGGTAGATCACCGTCTTGCGCAGGTAGGCGATGTAGATCGAGATCGTGGACAGCCCGGCACGGCCGGTGCCGCCGCGGGCGATGTAGATGATCTTTCCGTTGACCAGGGAGTGGACGGGCGCGTTGAGGCGGCGGGCGAAGTCGATGCCCTCATGGCGGCCGGGGGTGTGGACGTAGCCGTCGAAGCCGGTGGTGATGCGGCCGCCGCGGGCCTTGTACAGCGCGTACGACATGTTCGTGCGCGCTGAGGAGGACACCTGTGCCACCGGAGCGGCGGGCCTGGTCCGCGCGTGGGCGGCAGGGGCCTGGCCGGTGACGGCCATGGCCGCCGGGACGGCGACCAGGGAGACGATTCCTGTGATCGTCCACTTCCTGCTTCTGCTGTCCATCATCGTTGTCTCCTGTCCGGATCGCGCCTGCTGCGGGGGAGCTCAGTTCGACTGTGCAGCGCGCGGGCTCCGGCCGGTATCCGCGAATCCACTGACTCTTTGTTGCTCGATGGCTACTTAGAGTTCATGGAGAGGGGTGGTCGCGGCCGGGCGACCGCGGCTCCAGGAGGGTCCTCGGCGGGGCAGCCGGGACCGCGGCCCCTGACGCAGGACCTCGGGTTGGCTACGCGTTCGGGGGCGTTCTGCCGGATGGGCTCATTTCGACGGGGCCGCTCGAACGGCGAGGTGCCGGATGAGCTGGACGTCGGTGAGCGTTCCCGTGGACGCGGCGAACCCGAATTTGACGGTGTCCGGGATCGGCTCGGGCGCGTCGAATCGGAGCGCCTGCCGGAAGCCGTGTCCGTCCTGGAAGTCGATGTCGACCGTCACCATCGGCTTCGGCGGGGACGACACCCGGACACGTACGGTCCTCTTCACCGGTTCCAGCAATTCTTCGGCCCGATCGGGCGTCACACCGGACGGCATTCTTCTCAAATCGCCATGGAGCCGGCCGGGAAGCGTCGAGGGCCAGGGGCCCCTGGTCGTCGTGTTCCCGGTCGTGGCGGCGAGCAGGCAGTAGCCGTCGTTCCCGTCGCCGGGGCCGCGGGCGCTCACGATGTTCGGGCCCGGGGCCGGCCGGCGGAAGATCGTTCCGGCCGGAGAACGTCGCTCGCAGCCGTTTCCGCGCCTTTCCCCGTCGCCGAAGTAATCTCCCAGCACATCGAGCCCGATACCGAGATATCCACCTCTGACCCCGGGGACGAGCCGGCCGTCAGCGCTGCCGTCCGGCAGTTTCTGGGCGTAGCCGAGGCTTCCGCCGAAGGCGCCCGGAGTGGTGAGCCGGACGGCGCCGTCGGTGAGGAAGAACGAGATCCCGTCCGCGGGCGCGCCCGTGGTGTTCCCGTACTGCCACTGCTCGAAGGTCACCTCCAGCCCGTCCTCCGCCGGGATCGGCGAGTCGAACAGCACGGCGCCGGTCTCTTCGACATGGGCGTCGGTGAGCTGCAGATACCCCCGCGTCGCCGCGTCGCCCGGGGGCACGGGGCCGGCCGGATCCCGGCGGCACCCGCCGAGAGAATGGTTCGTGGCCTCCGCCGGGGCCGCTCCGCGCGGCGCGCCCGTCAGGCAGGCCGCCCCGTATCCGATGAAACGCGAGTCGGCGTCCGCGCCGGTGAACGACTCGCCCACCAAAAGCGATCCCGGCTCCCGGTGCGTCCGCGAATCGTCCCCGGTCGACGCGGCGGCCGTCGCGGCCACGGCGGCCGCGATCGCCGCGACGACGCGAAGCGCTCCATTGTTCATATCGCCGCCTCCACTGCGCGAGTTCTCGCCGCCGCCAGCCACAGTTATATGATCACGAATTCGCCCGGGACGCCACATAGTGCCGCACTCATGGGGATGGGCATATCGGAACATGACAAAAACGCGTGTCATCCCATCGGATGGTCACATAAGAGGTCGTTTAATTTGGAGCGTCGGCGGTACGGATGGGGCGGCGACCCCGCCCCGGCCGCTGTGAAGATCATGATCGGCCGTCCGCGTCCCGGTGGTCCGCGGGCCTTGTGCGGCCGGAAGCGGACTTGGGGAGATCACCGGTGTGCCGGGCTGTGCGGTGACCAGGGGACGACCTTCTCGGGGTGCCGGATGGGTGGGGAAAATCGGTCGCCTTGTCGCGGGGTGTGGGATTACGTTGCGCGGCATGGAGCTGATCCAGGGTCGGTGCGATGACCGGTTCGGTGGGGTGGCCGAGGTGCTGGCGGGCCTGCTGGACGACGGTGACGTGGGTGCTTCCGCGGCGGTGTTCGTGGACGGGGAGCCGGTCGTCGACATCTGGGGCGGGCACCTCGACACGGGGCGCACCGTCCCATGGGAGCGCGACACGCTCACCAACGTGTGGTCCACCACCAAGACCATGGTGGCGTTGTGCGCGCTGATCCTCGCCGACCGCGGCGTCCTCGACCTGGACGCGCCGGTCGCCCGGTACTGGCCCGAGTTCGCCGCCGCAGGCAAGGAGGGCGTCCTCGTCCGGCACCTGCTCGGGCACACCGCGGGCCTGCCGGAGTGGGACGGCCCGATCACGGTCGCGGACCTCTACTCGTGGACGACCGCGACGACCCGCCTGGCCGGGCAGGCGCCGCGGTGGGAGCCGGGCACCGACGCCGGATACCACTCGATCACCATGGGCTTCCTGGTCGGCGAGGTCGTCCGGCGCGTCACCGGCCGCGGCCTGGGCGCGTTCTTCGCCGAGGAGGTCGCCGGGCCCCTCGGCGCCGACTTCCACATCGCGCTGCCCGCCGAGCACGACCATCGCGTCGCCCCGCTCATCCCCGCGCCCGAGGGCGAAAAGCCGGAGGGTTTCCTGGTCGGCGTGGCGGACGCCAACACCCCGGCGTGGCGGCGCGCCGAGATGCCCGCCATCAGCGGATACGGCAACGCCCGCTCCGTCGGCGCCGTCCAGTCGGTGCTGGCGTGCGGGGGAGCGGCGGGCGGCGTGCGGCTGCTGTCGGAGTCCGGCTGCGAGCGCGTCTTCGACGAGCAGTTCCGCGGCGAGGACCGCATCATCGGCATGCCGGTCCGCTGGGGGATGGGCTATCGCCTGGAGAACCGCACCTGTACGGGCGGCGGATGGGGCGGCTCCCTGGTGATCGTGGACCTCGAACACCGGATGACGGTGTCGTACGTGATGAACCAGATCCTGTGGGAGGACGCCTACGACCGGGCCCTCAGCATCGTCTTCGCCGCATATGACGCGATCGCATAGTCCGGGCGGCCTTGGCCGAAATCGGTTCGCCGCGCGCCCAGGCGGCGTGATAGTCGTGATCCATGAACGACCTGGTCACAGAAAGACTTCTCCTCCACCCGCTCAGCGTCTCCGAGGCGGAAGGCCTGGTGGCGGGTGAGCCGTCCGGTACCGGATGGGCGCCCGGATATCCCACTGACGCCGACCTCGCGGGGGCGCGCCGGTACCTGGAGACCTGCCGGCACGTGGGCGACCCGTACCCGTTCGGGGCCTTCGAGATCCGCCGCCGCGACGACGGGCTCGCCGTCGGCGGCCTCGGCTTCCACGGCGCGGCCGACGAGAAGGGCACCGTCACGATCGGGTACGGCCTGATTCCGGCGGCACAGGGCAAGGGCTATGCGAAGGAGGCGCTGCGCGGGCTCCTGGAGTTCGCCCGGGAGAACGGCGTCAGCGCCGTCGAGGGCGACACCGACCTCGGCAACATCGCGTCCCAGCGCGTCATGGCGGCGGCGGGCATGGTCCTCGTCGGCACGGACGACCGGCTCATGTACTACCGGATCTCCTTCGAAAACCGGTTGCGCCCCCGGCATACCGTGGAGCCATGACCGATCTTGAGATCAGGGAGGTTCCCGAGGCCGACCTGGACCGCATGATCGACCTCGCGGTCCTCGTCTTCCACGACCGCACCGAGGACGACGACTATGAGCGCCATCGCTGGGTGCCCCGGCGCGCCGAGCGTCGCGGCGCCTACTCGGGCGACGACCTCGTCGGCCAGCTCGCCGCCCTGCCCATGCGCCTGTCGGTGCCGGGCGGGCTGCTGGACTGCTCCGCGGTCACCTACGCCGGTGTCCTGCCCACGCACCGCCGGCGGGGCGTCCTCACGACCCTGATCGAGCGGATGCACTCCGACGCCGTCGCCGCCGGACGACCCCTGGCGGCGCTGTGGGCGTCGCAGAGCGCGATCTACGGCAGGTACGGGTTCGGGTCGGCGACCCGCGCCATCGAGCTGGAGGTCGACACCTCCCGTCCGCTGGAGCTGCGGACCGCCCCGGCCCCGGGGCCGCTCCGGCTGGTCGGCCGCGCCGAGGCTCCGGACGTGCTCGGGCCGCTGCACGCCCGTGCCATCGGGCGCCGCCCCGGCGGCCTCGTGCGCGACGCCGAGTGGTGGACGCGCGGCGTCCTGCCCCGTGTGGACGAGGAGGACGACGAGCTCAGCGAGCCGCGCGTCGTCGTCCTGGAGGGCGATCCGGGCGGATACGCGATCTACCGGACGCGCCAGGCCGGCAAGGGGACCGTCCACCTGGAGGATCTGGAGGCCGATGACGCGCGGGCCGAGGCGGCGCTGTGGCGCTACCTGGCCGAGATCGACCTGACCGTGTCCGTCAAGGCGGCGAACCGTCCCGTGGACGACCTGATCCCGTACCTGGTCGCCGACCCCGACCGGGTATCGGTGACGGGTGAGTCGGGCGCGCTCTGGCTGCGGCTCGTCGACGCCCCCGCCGCGCTCAGGGCACGGCACTGGGCGTCGGACGACACGCTGGTGATCGAGCTGGAGGACGCGCGCCTGCCCGCGAACCAGGGCCGGTGGCGGCTCGCCGCCGGAGCCTGCGACCGCACCTCCGACGCGCCGGACCTGACCCTCGACACCGCCCAGCTCGCCGCCGCCTACCTCGGCGGCACCAGCGTCCGCATGCTGGCCCGGATCGGGGTGGTCACCGAGCACACCGAGGGCGCCGCCGGCCGCCTGGACCGCGCGTTCGCCGTTCCGCTCGCCCCCTACACCAACGACGAGTTCTAGGTCGTCCTCCAACACGATCTGAGCCGTGGCGGGCAGGTCGTGGGCGAGGCCGATGGCGCCGTCGTGGGCCATGCATCGTCGTTTCGGTGTCGGCGTCCCCGGCCGCGCCGGTCGCGCGGCCGGGGACGCCGGGTGGCGCGCTCCGGCCGGCGGCGCGGTCCCGGCCGGAGCGCGGGCCTCGGGAGCCGGCGGCCCACGGGAGTCAGCGGCCCACGAGCGTCGTGAGGAGCGCGACCGCGACGGACGCCGTCGCGGCGAGGAGCGACAGCAGCGCCACGGTCTGGCGGAAGCGGTTGTCGAGATGGCCCCGGGTGACCTGGTCGCGCTCGGCCGCCCCGAGCCGGTCCTCCAGCTCGTCGATCAGCCGCGACTGGTCGCGCGCCTGCCGTTCGTTCAGCTCGTTGCGCTGGAACAGCAGCGCGAGCTGTCCCTCCAGCCCGGCCAGCCGGACGTCGACGCCGCGGCGCAGCTCCGACAGTGCCAGCTCCATGGTGATCGGTCCTTCCTCGGTCACGGCGAATCCGCCCCTTCGTGTCGGGGGCCCGCCGGCGACCCGGTCCGCGGCGGCGGACCCGTCTTTACCTTAAGTACTTACCGGTAATACATCAAGGGCAGATTCGGTAACTTGCGGAAAGTATCGTGAAAGAAACCTTCTCCACGCCGTTACTGGATGTTCCTTAATGTTTCCGTCATGCTGTCATCATGGCTGGAGAGCTGGACCGGGAGCGGATCGCCAAGTACGTGGCGGCCCGGCGCGGGTCGCTCGGCCTGACCCAGGAGCGGCTGGCCGAGCGCGCCGGGGTCACGGTCAAGACGATCTACAACCTGGAGTCGGGGGAGCGCTGGCCGCAGGCACGGACCCGGAGCGCGATCGAGGACGCCCTGCAGTGGCGGCCGGGGGACCTGGCGCGCATCGGCGAGGGCCGGGAGCCGCTCGGCGTCCCGTCCCCGGCGGGCGCGGACGAGGCGCTGCGCGAGCTGGCCGAGCTGAACGCCTACTTCGCCGACCTGCGGGCCGATCCGGGGGACCGGCGGCGGATGGCGCTGGCGTTCCTGCGGGCGCTCTACGGGGAGCCGGACGGCCGCTGACGATTTACCGAATTCCAGTAGATTTCCAGAACTGACCGGTTGTTGCGGGCACTGTCAAGCGGCACACTGGTCCTGCCGGGGCAGACTGAGAACATCCCCGCTCCCCCGGTGAAGGAGAAACGGCGATGCGCGGACGCGCCACCCGTCCCCGTGGAGCGGCCGACGCCGAGACGGCGCGCGCCGTGCCGCCCCGCCCCCTGTTGAGCCGCCCCCTGTTGAGCCGCTCGGTCCCGATCCGGACGGTGCGCGCGGTGGCGTGCACCGTGGCCGGGGGGACCGCGGCCTGTGCCGGCGCCGTCGCCGTGATCGCGCTCGGCGGCACGGACGCGCTGATCGTCGCCGACGCCGCGGTCACGGTGACCATCGCCGTCGGCGGCATGATCGCGGTCCGTCTCGTCCGGGACGTGCGCGAGGAGCAGCGGCGCATCCGGCGGCATCTGGAGGCGCAGACCTGCGTCATGGAGAACGCGGCCCGGGTGGCCGCCGACCGGTACGACGATCCTCGCTGACGTCGTCCTCAGGAGGTCCGCGTCGCGGCGCCGTCCGGCTTGGTCTTCGGCATGCCGCAGACGCGCACGAGCTGTTTCGCCGCCCGTTTCACGGACGGGTTCTTGTCATCTCGCAGGTGGAGCAGGGAGGGGACCGCGGCCGTGACCGCCTGGCGTTCTTCGCCGGGGCCGCCGGCGAGGTCCGCGATGAGGAACAGCAGGGGGCCGCGCGCCCGGTTGGCGGGGACGAGCATCCGCTCGACCAGGAACGGCACCGCCGGGGCGGCCGCGCTGAGGGGATGGCGTTTGGAGACGAGGAGTTCGTAGAGCCTCTTGACCGCGGCACGAGCCGTCTCCTCATCGTCGGAGGCCACCTTGGCGATCAGGCCGGGCACCTCGTCGGCGGGGCCGCGCGCGGCCCGGAGGGAACCCCAGTCGATCTCCTGGAGTCGCAGCCGCAGCCCGCGGGTCGGCCACAGGCGGTCCAGGTCGAGCCGGAGCGCCGCGGTGCCCTGGCCGGTGGTCACGTACAGCACGCCGTCGGAGGTCAGGGTGAGGGCCGTGACGCCGGTCCCGATCGGCAGGTCCGCGACGTCCATGGTGTCCAGGTCCCAGACCCGCGTCAGCCCGTCCGCCCAGGCGGCGGCCAGGGCCGGGCCGGTCTCCAGGCACTCGGACGTGAGCGCGACGACCGGCGACCTTCGCCGGTCGAACGCCGCCCACTTCGGTGCGCGGCCGATCGGCCAGTACCGGAGCACCCCATGGGCGTCGCCGCTCACGACGGTGCGGCCGCCGTCGCCGGACCGGTGGCAGGTGACGGCCGTGACCGGCGCGCGATGCAGCGCCCGGGTCCGCGGGCCGTCGGCCGCCCAGACGTGGACGCCGCCGGTGGAGTCTCCCGCGACGGCCGTCGTCGCTTCCTGGTCGGCGGCGACCGCCGTGCGGTCCGGCAGTGCGTGGAGCCCGGGAACGTCCGGGACGGCCGGAGCGGGCGGCGTGGCCGTCGTCGAGACGGCCGTCCAGCGGAGCCGGTCGTCGGTGCCGCCCTCGGTGAACGCCGCGGGGGCGAGGTCCTCGACGGGAAGCGGTACCTCGTTCGGCTCCTCGATCTCCTCGTCCGTCCAGGTGACGTTCAAGGTGTCCGCGACCCGGACGACGGCTTCGCGGGTCCGGCCCTGGATCACGATGGCGGAGTCGGCGTTGGGGCCGCGGTTATGGCGGATGAGGGCGTCCGGAGCGCCGTAGGTCAGGGAGTCGACGCTGAGCTCCTGCCAGGGCAGCAGGCCCAGATCGCGGTACGACGCCAGGAGCCGCTGGACGATCCCGGGGTCGCCGTCCACGACGGAGTGGCCGACCTCCAGGATCCAGCCGAACTGCGCGGGGAGCCGTTGCAAGGCGAGTTGCAGGAAGAACTCGGAGATGGAACGGCTCTGTGTCACCCAGCCGTCACTGGTGTCGACCACGACCTTCGGGTCGGGCAGGTGCTCCTCGGAGGCGAGGTAACCCCACTGGTTGACGTACTGATTCTCGATCATGATGACGCGGATCTCGTCACCCGGTGGGTTCTCGCCCGAGTCGGGCTCGCACGGCGGCCACTGTGCGTACGTCTCGTACAGGTCCGACCGGAAGGCGTAGGAGTTGACGGGGGAGTCCCACCACTCCACGAACGCCGCCGGGACGGGACGGGACTCGTCGAGCTCGTCCTCCGGCTCCTCGTCCTCTCGGGTGACCTGGGGGTCGCCGCCCGGGTCCTCGTACCCCCACTCGCGTTGCACCTCGTCCAGCAGCTCCCAGCGGGGCCGATCCTGGGCGAGCCGTTCCGCGAACCGGCCATAGTCGATGATCTCCGCCATGCGGGCATCTTAGGAACGTTCCACGGCCAAGTTCGCGGGAATGCGGCGATTGCCGGAGAGGTCGTGCGCCGGGCCGCCGCCTTCCGGGCGGCGGCCGCACAGGGAACGGCCGCCACGGCGTGACGGTGACACGGTGTGATGGTGACACGGGGTGACGGTGACGCCGTGCGGGCCGCGTCGTGAGGCCGGGCCTATCGCCAGAAGAGGACCTTCGCGGTGCCGCCGGTGAGCTTGGCCGCCTCCTTCCCGTGCTGGACGACCTGGAAGCGGACGCGGCGGCCCTTGCCGACGGTGTCGGCGGACACCCCGTACAGCAGGTTGGTCTCGTCGCCGACCGAGGTGAAGTCCTGGACGGCGCCGGCGGCGAACGTGCCGGCGTCCTCGATCTCCACCTCGATGGCGCGGGCCTGGATGACGGTGCCGGCGGGGACGCCGCTGACCTTCACCGCGGCGGTCAGGGTGTAGCGGGCCGACCCGGTGAGCAGGCTCGGCCCGCCCGGGTTGTTGTGCTGGTTCTCGGCGTCGGCGTACTCGATCTCCCAGTTGACGTTGGTCCACTGGCCGGGGGGAAGCTGCTGCTCGGCGCCGGTGCCGACGGACACGTAGTCGGGCATGTCGTCTCCCTCGGGCGAGGCGCCGACGCGCCACTGCCCGTAGTCGCTGTCCATGGCGCGGTCGTAGTCGACGCCGACGCCGTTGATGTCGTGGTCGTTGGAGTACTGCTGGAGCTGGGCGCGGGCGTCCCACCGGCCGCCGGACCAGGCGTAGGTCTGCCACCCGTAGGTGATCTTGCCCGCGTCGAACGCGCGCTTGACCGGCCCGTATCCCGCGTACAGGCCCACGCGGCCCCGGCCGAGGACGGAGGCGGCGCCGTCCAGGTAGGCGTTGATCTCGTCCTGCTGGCCCGGCGCCGCGTCGAAGTCGACGGCGAAGTACACCGGGCGGTCGCCGGGCATGCCGAGCGAGCGCGCCCGCTCGGCCGCGTCGGCCGCGTCCGCGGCCCCGGCGGCGCGGCCGGCCAGCGCCCGGGACGCGCCGGACTCCCAGACGACCACGAGCCACAGGCCCGCGCCCGAGAGCTCCTCGGCCTCCGCCCGGGTCAGGTTCTTGCCGGTGGTGTCGGGCGAGAGATAGCGGCAGACGAACCTCGCGCCCGCGCGTTTCAGCGCGGTCGCGCCGGGGCGTCCCCACGCGTAGTCGACGCCGAACACGGCCATCGCGACTCCCTGGTCCGGAATCAGGTCAACTGCGATTCAACAGGCCGTCGCCTTTCGGTCGCAGTCAATTCGCGATGTTGACATGTACCTCATGTGCAGTCATCACTGTCCGTGACGACACGCCGACGTGGCGCTAGCGGATTGCCCGGACGGTCGCTACAACGGACCTCATCAGCGAAACCGCAGGTCAGGGGGACCATTTTGTTGCGGAAAGCGAGAGGGCGCGGTGGCGCGCGGGGGCTCGTGCTGCTGGCGGCGGCTCCGCTGCTCGGCGTCGTCCCGATGCTGGGCGGGGACGGCGGGGCCCTGGCCGACGGCCCGTCCCGTACCGCGCGGGAGGGGGCCCGCCGCGCCGTGCCGGGTGAGCCCGAGCCCACGGGAGGGCAGGCCGGAGCCAAGCCCCGTCCCAGGCCGAGCGCCCACGCCACGCCGAAGAAGCACCGGAAGCCGAAGTCGGTCTTCAAGCCGCGGGTGCACGTCATGGCCGAGGCGCCCGACCTCTCGAACGCGCTGGGGGACAAGGCCCACGAGCAGAAGACGCACCCCGAGAAGGCGCACGCGAAGAAGGGACGCGCGCCCGCCGCCACCCGCGCGGTGCTGAGCGTGAGCGGGCCCGCCGGGACCGTCGTGCCGGGCGGCGTCTACAGCTGGCCCTTCGCGGTCACGGCCCGCGGGCGGGGCAAGCCCGCCCGCGCGGTCCTCGTGGCGAGGCTGCCGAAGGAGCTGTCGTTCGTCTCGGGGCAGCCGGACTGCGCCGAGTCAAAGAGCACGGGGTCCAAGAGCACGGGGTCCAAGAGCGCCGGGCCGAAGAGCATCGGGGCGACGAGCGCGGAACGGAAGGCGGCGGTCGTGTGCCGTCTCGGTCCCCTGCGCCCCGGCCAGACGATCGCGGGCCTGATCACCGCGAGGGTGTCGCGCAAGGCCAGGCCGGATCAGCTCCTCCAGGGGCACGGAACGGTCATCTGGGGCGAGGCGCGCGCGACGCAGGACTTCCCGCCCGTCCGCGTCGCCCGGACCGCCGACGTCGCGATGACGATCAACGCGCCCGCGCAGGCCAAGCCGGGGAAGGCGATCCCGTACGAGACGAGGGTGCGCAACCTCGGCCCGTCCACGGCCGAGAACGTCGTCGTCCGGTCGGACGGCCGGACCAGGCTCGTCGGCCACGACACCGCGTGCATACCGCAGGGCGCGGGCTACGCGTGCGCGGTGGGCGCGCTGGCTCCCGGCGAGGAGCGGACGCTGCACAGCCGGGTCCTGCCCGCGCGGAACGCGCGCGTGGGCGCGGTGGTGGAGTCCTCGTCCAGGGCGGCCGCGTCGACCATCGACGTCGACCCGGCCAACAACCGGGCCGTCGCCCGGACCCGGATCACCCGGGCGCCCGGCCGATCGGTCTCCGCCCGCTCGGCCACGGGTGAGCCCGCCGGTGGCCCGGTCCCGGTCGCCTACACGGGCGACGCCGCCACCGGCGCCTCCAAGGGCGGCGCGAACGGCGGGGCCGTGCGGGACGGCGCGGCCGACAGCACGCCGATGTCCAGGACGCGTCCGGCCGGCGCGGGCGGGGCGCCGGTGATCGGGCGCCCCGACACCGGGACGATCGTCGAGCTCGCCGTCGGGATGGTCGGCGCCGCGTTCGTGCTGACCCGCCTCGGCGTGGCCCGCCGCCGCGGGAGGCAGGACTGACCCGGGCCGGACCGACCGGAGGCCGGGGCCGTTCCGCCCCGGCCCCGTCCGTACCAGGATGGGTGCCATGCGACTTCGGATCTTCACCGAGCCCCAGATGGGGGCCACCTACGAGACGCAGCTGGCGATCGCCAAGGCGGCCGAGGACCTCGGCTTCGACGCGTTCTTCCGGTCCGATCACTACCGCACCGTGCTCCCGGAGGCGGGGGAGCCGGGGCCGACCGACTCCTGGGTGACGCTCGGCGCGCTGGCCCGGGAGACGAGCCGGATCAGGCTCGGCACGCTGGTGACGGCCGCGACGTTCCGCCATCCGGGACCGCTGGCGATCACGGTCGCGCAGGTCGACCGGATGAGCGGCGGCCGGGTCGACCTCGGTCTCGGGGCGGGCTGGTTCGAGCGGGAGCACACCGCGTACGGCATCCCGTTCCCGGGCACGAGGGAGCGCTTCGAGCGGCTGGAGGAGCAGCTGCGGATCCTCACCGGGCTGTGGGGGACGCCGGAGGGGGAGACGTTCTCCTTCGGCGGCGCGCACTACACGCTGGACGACTCGCCCGCGCTGCCCAAGCCCGTCCGGCCGGGCGGACCGCCGATCATCATCGGGGGCGTCGGGCCGCGGCGGACGCCGCGCCTGGCGGCGCTGTTCGCCGACGAGTACAACGTGCCGTTCCAGGTGCCGGAGGCGACGGGCGAGGCGTTCGCGCGGGTCCGGGCGGCGTGCGAGGAGCGGGGCCGGACGCGGCCGATGGTCTACTCCGTGGCGCAGACCGTGTGCTGCGGCCGGGACGAGGCGGAGCTCGCGCGGCGGGCGGAGGCGGCCGGCCGGAGCCTCGCGGAGCTGCGCGAGGGCGGGCTGGCCGGTACCCCGGAGGAGGTCGTCGACAAGATCGGCCGGTTCGGGGAGCTCGGCACCGAGTGCGTGTACCTCCAGGTGCTCGACATGGAGGATCTGGAGCACGTGGAGCTGCTGGCGGCGGAGGTCCGGGCGAAGCTCTGACCCGGACGCCGCCCGGGGCGGGAACGATCCGTCCCGGCGGCGGAGGCCGGGACGTGCGCGGCCCCGCGGCGAGTGCGCGCCTTCATCGGCGCGCGCCCGCCACGGGGCCGGTGCGGGGCGTCACGCGGTCGCGGGGG
>NZ_CAACVB010000092.1 GCF_900659635.1 Actinomadura roseirufa
CTGCTGGTCGCCGCCGCGCTCGTGGCCACCGGCGGCGGGGGCCCGCCCCGGGCCGGCACGCCGGGCTGGGCGAGCCCGGGGCTGGTCGGCGGGAGCGGCTGGCCGTTCACCGGGGTTCCGCTCTCCCCCTCCGAGGCCCGCGGTGCCGCCTATCTGCCGGACAGCTCGATCGTCCGGCTCGCCGACGGCCGGATCAGGCTCGTCCCGCCCGGCTCCGACGCCTCCGTCACCCTCCCGCCGGACGACCCGCAGATCGCCGCGGCCGTCCGCGCCGAGAGCGGCTGGCTGGCGCGCGGCACGGTGCCCGGCGGGGGCGTGCCCGCCGACTCGGCGGACAAGCGGATCCGGTCGGCGGACGACTACCGGGACATGGCGGCGCGGGCCCTGCTGGACCTGCGGCTGCTGACCCGTCCGAACGGTGCGTCGCTCGCGTCCTGGTACGGCGCGTGGCGGTACTCCTGGCCGCGCGACTCGGCGTTCGCCGCCGCCGCGTTCGCCGTGACCGGCCACCCCGCCGAGGCGCGCCGCGTGCTGCGGTTCCTCGCCCGCGTCCAGCACGAGGACGGCGTGTGGGCGGCCCGCTACAACGCCGACGGGACCGCCGTCGCCGACGGGCGCCCCCCGCAGCTCGACTCGCTCGGCTGGGTGCTGTGGGCGAGCTGGTTCTACCGGGTTCGGGCCGCGTCGCCCGGCGACCTGCCGGAGCTGTGGCCGATGGTGCGGCGCGCCGCCGACCACCTCGCGCACTCGCTCGACGCCGGGGGCCTGCCGCCCGCCTCGTCCGACTACTGGGAGCGCGACCACCGGCGCGAGCAGGACCCGCGCCGCCCGACGCTCGGCGTCGTCGGCCCCGTGCTGGCGGGTCTGCGCGCCGCGGCCGCCGTCGCCGACGGGTACGGCGACCGGGGCAGCGCGGCCCGGTGGCGAGGCGCGGCGCACCGGCTGCGCATGGCCGTGGCCAGGGAGTTCGCCCCGTACGGCTACCCGCGCTCCCCCATCCCCGGCGGCCTGATGGACACCTCGGTGACGTTCCTCGCACCGCCGTTCGCGGCGGCCGACCCGGCCGTGGCGGGCGCGGTCGCGACGGCGGCCCGCAAGCAGGCGCTGCCGAACGGCGGCGTGCTCCCGGGCGAGCGCTGGCCGGGCAACCCGCTCGTCGCCTGGACGCCCGAGACGGCGCTGTTCGCGCTCAACTCCGCGGCCTCCGGCCGGCAGGAGGACGCGCTCGGCCGCCTCGACTGGCTGGCCGCGCACCGCACGAGCCTCGGCGCGCTGCCGGAGAAGATCGGCGAGCGCGGCCAGCCCGCCGGGGTCGCGCCGCTCGGCTGGACGGCCTCGCTGGTGGTCCTGACCCTCTCGGCCCTGGAGAAGCCGCTGCCGGTACCGCCCTAGGAGAGCAGGATGGGCCACGCACCGGCGCGCGGATGCCGGACGTTCGGCGCCAAGCGACGGCGCGGCCCAGAGCCGCGGCCGTAGGGGTGGGCGAAAAGTCCGCTATTCGCGGTCGGCGGGTGGTGGCGTCAGGGCGGCGAGGCGGCGGGCGAGTTCGTCGCGCTCGCGGGTGACCTCGGCCAGCTCGTGCTGGAGCTGGAGGATCAGGCGGATGGCCGGGAGGGTCATTCCCTCGTCCATCATGGTGACGACCCGCTGAATGTGGCCGATCTCCGAGCGGCTGTAGCGGCGTTGCCCGCCGGCCGAGCGCTGGGGCGAAACGACCTGCTGATTGTCGATCCGGCGCAGGAACGCCTGCTGGACCTGCAGCATGTCGGCCACCTGCCCGACCGTGAACAGGGCCGCGTACTCGTCGTCCATGGGCAGCTTCAAAGGCCGTCCCCCTTCCTTTTGGTCCCGGGCCCGCCGCTGAGGCTTGCCTATGGGGAAGCGATGAGGGGGCCTGCCCGGACCGGCGGGCAGACCCCCTCTTGGACGGCGCCGTGCCGGCGGCAGGCCCGCCTGTGGTCACCGTATGGAGCGAATGGGTTCCTCAGCGCGCGGAGTCACCCGCTGAGAGCCTTCGGGTCGCCGGTGTGCTGGATGGTGACCTTGCGGGGCTTGGCCTGCTCCAGCACCGGGATGCGGACGGCCAGGACGCCGTTGTTGTAGGCGGCCTCGATGGCTTCGGCGTCCAGATGCTCCGACAGGTAGACCCGCCGGGTGAAGGCGCCCATCGTACGCTCGCGGACGAAGACGCGCTCGTTCTCGCCGAACTCCTCCTCGCGGCGCGCGGTCACCGTCAGCACGCCGCGGTCCACGGTGACCTCGATCGAGCCGGGGTCGATGCCCGGCAGGTCGAACCGCAGGACGACGTCGTCGGCACGGCGGATCCCGTCCATCGGCATGGGGGCGCCCTCACCTCGGCCGTTCACCCCGGCCTGCCGGACCGCGCGGTCGAACTGGCGCTCGAACTCCTGCACGAACGGGTCAAGCGACGTCAGCAGCATCGTTGCCTCACCTCCGAGAGCTTTCCCGGGACCTCCCACCCGGGTTCCTGTGTGGCCGCAGGAAGGAAACCTGCAAGCAGAATTATAAGTACCATGCCGCGACGGTTGTCAAACCCCTCTTCCCACGCGGCTAGGTCCCGGCTCTGAGACGGGAGCGAGGGGTGGACGTTCTCGGCGTCGAGCGCCGGGCCGTCTACGCGAACTGCTCGTAGCCGAGCTTGACGACCAGGGCGGTCACCACGCAGAGAAGAACGACCCGCACGAACCCGGCACCCTTGCGGATCGCCATCCGCGCCCCGATCTGCGCACCGGCGATGTTGCACACGGCCATCGCCAGCCCGATCGCCCACAGCACGTGTCCCTGCGCCGCGAACACCAGCAGCGCGCCGAGGTTCGTCCCGGTATTGATGATCTTCGAGGAGGCGGACGCGTCGACGAAGTCCATGCCGAGCAGGGTGGTGAACGCGATGACCAGGAACGTCCCCGTCCCCGGCCCGACGAGACCGTCATAGAACGCGATCGCCACCCCTGGGACGAGCACGGCCGCGGCGATCCGCCGCCGCGTCCGCAGCACCGGCGCGGGCAGCCGCCCGAGATCCGGCTTCAGCACCACGATCGCCGCGACGGCCAGCAGCACCACCATGATCACCGGCTTCAGCACGTCCGAGGAGATCGCCGCCGCGCACAGCGCGCCCCCGGCCGCACAGCACACCGCGAGCCCCGCCGCGGGCAGCGCCACCTGAAGGTCGGGCTTGGCCTTGCGCAGGTAGGCGACCGCCGCCGAGGACGTCCCCGCGATGGACCCCAGCTTGTTGGTGGCGAGCGCGGCGACGGCGGGCTGTCCGGGGTTGAGCAGCAGCAGCGCGGGCAACTGGATCAATCCCCCGCCCCCGACCACCGCGTCCACCCACCCCGCGCCGGTAGCGGCGAGCAACAACAAGAGCACCTGCTCGGCGTGCAAGGCGGTCTCCGGGGGGAGTAAGGAGCCACAACGAGATCACAAATGACCCTACTCGCCACGAGACACGTTCGCTCCGGCCCCGGCGACGCGAACCCCACGCACGGCCACGGCCGGTCTGCCAAAGTGAGGCGATGCGCCCCGCCCACATCGAAGGGCTGCTGCGGCCGGCCAGTGAAGTCGGCCGGGGCGTCAAGGGTTCCGCTGATGACGGTGCGTTCGCGGTGTCCGGTGGTGTTGACGCCGGTGGTGACCCAGCGGATCTGCTCACCCAGTGCGAGGGCACTGGTCTCGATCTCCACGACGATGGCGCGGGCTTCGGCGTCGAGGGCGTTCCAGATCATTTCCGCGACCGCACCCAGCGGGTCCTTGAGCCTACATCTCGCCCCGGCGGCGCCGACTTCGACAGGGACGTTATTGTGGCATGACGACGGCGCCAATCAAAGAAAATAGAACACATCGGGCCCGCGACTAATTCTTGAAAATCAGTTTCTTTAAGATGAAGGTCAGGATTATTGTCGCCATTCCAAAACTCAAGGCAAAAATAGTTCCACCTCCCGCATCGCCTTGCACGAGAGAGCCAATCCCTATGACCACCAGAACGCATCCGGAGATATAGTTCATCTTTACCGCCGCTCGCCTCGAGCGCTCTCTCTTCAAGTCCGACTCCTTATCTCGCAGACAATGGCAACTATCACCAAGATGATGTCTTTTGAGTGGCACCTAGAACAATCACTCCGTGCCTCTTTGCTCTATTTTGATGCCCGGGTTCGCCGTAGGGCCGACCCTCGATCGAGGGTCGGCCCTACGGCCACTTCTTCGTTAAAGCACCCATTCCTGGAATGCCCAGCCGGCGAGGGCGCCCGCTGTTCCATAACCCAGGCAGCCGCCGGTGAAGCTGTCGGTCCAGCTCATCCCGCCCATACGGTCATCTGTCATACCTCCGACACATCCACCGGCGAAGCCGGACATGACCGGACTTCCGGTGGCAATGAAGATGCCTCCGAAGGCGGCAAAACCTGCGAAGGCGGCTACCCAATTGCTCCTCACGTCTTGGCCACTCGGGTCGATGTTGTTGATGGGGTTGTCGCCTGCGTAGGCGTAGAGGTTTCCGTTTTTGGGGTCGGTGAGTTTGGTGATGGTGTCTTGCTGGGTGAAGCTTCCTTGTGAGGGGGCGTAGTGGCGGTGGGAGAGGTAGAGGTTGCCGGTCGCGGGGTCGGTGAGGGCGCCGGTGTAGCCGAGGAGATTGGGGTCGCCGTTGGCTTTGCCGGACTGCTCGCCGTAAGGGGTGTAGGCGTAACCGGTGGTCTTGGCGCCTGCGAGGTTGGTCGTGCCGGTGATGGAGCCCAGGCCGTCGGTGGCGTAGGCGGTGGTGGCGCCGCCGCTGATGGCGCCGAGAGGGGTACCTGAATCGTCGCGGACGATGTAGGTGGTGGCGGCGCCGGTGGTGTACGAGATGGGGGTCGCGTTGGCGCCGTAGACAATGGCGGTGTCACCGGTCTTGACCAGCTCGGTCTGGTCAGGGCCGGCGTAGGTGTGGGGAGTGGTGGTGTTCCCCACCTTGGTGGTGACCATTTGCTGCGCTGCGTTGTAAGTCATCTGTGGCACGGTCGGGGACGCGGTCTGGTTGCCTGCGGCGTCGTAGCCGTACCCGGAAGAAGTGATCTGATTCGCCGAGTTGTAGGTCAATGTCTGCGTCGTCGTGCCGTCGACGGTGACGCCGATGCGGTTGCCATTGGACGGGGCGGGATCGTAGTCATAGCCGTAGTCGTGGCCGTTGACCGCGGTGGCCTTGGTGAGGCGGTTGCCCTTGTCGTAGCTGTAGACGCTGGTCTTGCCGGTCGCGTGGTCAGTGGACCATTGACGGAGGCCAGTGTCTTCGGCCTTGTCCGTCGAGCAGTCCTGCCCGTCGACGTGCTTGGCGTAGCAGTAGGAGATGTCCGAAACTACGGGGTTGCCGGTCGAGGAGCCCGTGGACTTCACCCGGATGACGCGGCCTGACTTGTCGTAGCTGGTCACCGTGTGCATCGACCAGGTCGACGCGGTGGTGTCGTGGTTGAAATAGGTGTCGGTGCGGTTGCCGTCGTCGTCGTGCTTGAACGTCCAGGTCTTGCCGGAGGCGTCGGTCATCGAAGTCAGCAGGTTGCGGGTGCTGTGCACGTAATGGTCGGTGCCACGGGCGTCGAGTTGGTTGACCAGATTGGCGGCCGCGTCGTACTGCCAGTCGATCTCGCCACCGCCCGAGGTGGAATTGCGTCCGGCCAGTAGGTTCCGCTGGGTATAGGACCAGGTGGTGGTGCCGCTGGCGTCGGCGCGGGTGCGCACATTGCCGGCCTTGTCGTAGGTGTAGGTGACGGTGGGTGTGCCGTCGGAGTAGGACACCGTCAGGACGCGGTCGTTCTTGTCGTAGGTGTAGCTGCTCTTCTTGCCGTTGCCGTCGGTGACTGTGGCGGTTCTCCCGTATCCGTCGTAGGTGAGGGTCTTCTTCTTCAGGGTGTTGCCGGTCGGCGGGGTGACGCTGGTGAGCTGGTGGTTGGCGTCGTATCCGTAGGTAGTGGAGTTCGTTCCGTTGGACGGGTCGGTGGAGGACTTCGCCGTTCCGTCGGAGTTGTAGGACGCCTTGGCTTCGGCGGCGAGGGCGTCCTTGGTCGAGGTCTGGTTGCCCGCACCGTCGTAGGTGTAGGCGGAGGCGTTGCCCTGGGTGTCGCTGCCTGCGGACGGCTGGTAGGCGGCGGTGGGGTTCTGGCTCGTGGGCGAGTTGCCGTAGGTGAGTGACGCGGACGCTCCGCTGGGAGAGGCCGACTTGGTCTGCGACTCACCGCTGTTCGCGCCGAACGTGTTGCTGGTCAGGCCCTGGTTTGCGTTCTCGTAGGACGCGATGTCGCTGAACGGCGTGTAGCTCTTCGTGCGGGTCTTTCCGGCCGGATCGACCGCCTTGGTGACGCGGTGATTGTCGTTCAGCGTGTAGGTGGTGTGCGGGACGTCGGCGACCGGTTTCGACTGGTCGGTGTTGGCGTCCGCCACTTGGGACTGGGTGTCGGACGGGTAGGCCAGTCGCGTGATCTGGTTGGCGCTGCTACCGACCTGCGTCACCGACAGGACCCGGTGGCCCGAGTCGTAGGCGAGCTGCGTTACCGCGCCCTTGCCGTTGGTGATGGAGTTCAGGTTGCCGGAGCCGTCGTAGTCGAAGCGAGTGACTTCCCCTGCGGCCTGCTGGAGTTGGGAGAGGCGTCCGGAGGCGTCGTAGGTGTAGACGACGGTGCGGCTGGAGCCGTCAGAGCCGGTCTGGTCGTAGCGGGCCAGGTGACCGTTGTAGAAGGCGATGGAGATGGACCGGCCGGCTGTTTCCCCCTTCGGCTTGTACGTGATTTTGGAGACGTGGCCCGAGGTGTAGGTGAAATCCGCCGTGTTGCCGTTGCGGTCCACCAGTTTGGACGGCAGGCCGGAGCCGTCGAAGTAGGACTGGCGTCCGGAGCCGTGGTCGGTGTACTTCCAGCCGCCACCCGACTGCGAGACCAGGTCGCCCTTGAATTCCTTGGGCGTGCTGTAGCCCGAACCGGAGGGGGTGAAGACGCCCGAGACGCCGTCAGGCCCGGTGTAGGTGAGGGAATTGTCGCTGTTCTTGTACAGCCGCACGTCCTCGCCCAGCCGGGTGCGCCAGCCAGGAGAGATGACACCGGCCGGCGCGTCGGCCGCGTGGAGCAGGCTGTTGTACGCCGCGCCGACCGTCACGTTCCCGCCGATGCCCGGCAGTGACATGTCGGTGGTGCGCAGCATCGCGTTGCCGGAACCGGCATTGACCTTGAGTTGCAGGTAGTCCGCCAGGTTGAACGATAGGAATGTGCCGTTGCGGACGGGTCCGATGCCCACGGGCACCGATGCCGCCACCGCAGGGCCGGACGGGGATCGCCTGCCTGCGGATGCGAAGGTGGGGATCCGGGTGCGGGAGGGCTCCCCGACCGTGGACGGGCTCACCAGCCGGGGGCCTCGGCGTTCGGAGGGACCGAGTTTTGGAGCCGTGGCGTTCGGAGAGCCGATCTCCGGAAACAGATGCTGGAACTCGTAGGGTTCCGCTTCTGGCTTCGCCTGAGCGGGAGCAGGCGCCGCGACGCCCGCCGCGAGCAGTGCGGCGGCGCTTACTAAAGCGGTGAATCGTCGTGCCATGGGGGGACTTCCTTTCAAGGGAGCAGGAAGCGCATGACGAACAACTCGTCCGGCCATGTGGCCGTTACCGCCCGCTCCTGCCGGGCGGTGCTCCGGGACGAGGAACACCGTCGAACCGATCGACGATCATGACGAATCTGCATCCGCTGTAAACTTTTTGTCAAGAGACAAGTAACGTTTTCTCGTGATCACCATCAGTTCATGTTTGAGCGCGATCACGGGATTTTCCGAGGTGCATGCTGGTCAGCGCGGAGATTCGGCGGAGCATCGCATTATGGAAGGACGTCCGCCATCGAATCCGAGCATGGGCGATTGCCGGATGCGGCCAGCGTCATGGCGGCGGCTTCACGACGTGGACGAGTTCGGTGCCGGCGGGACGCCAGGAGTAGATGCGGTCGTCATAATCGCTTCGCGCCGCCCGCGACCGGCGCGACCGGCCGAAGCCGGAATGGGCAGGCGCGGGAACTCAGAAAGGCGTGGTGAGCAGCGCCGCGGCGGCCGCGCGTGCGTGGCGGGCGGGGGCGGGGTCGCCGGTGATTCCGGCGGTCACGATGGCTCCCTCGGCGAGCAGGAAGACCGGCTCGGCCGCCGATGATCCGGCGGCCCGGACCCATGCGGCGATCTGGTCATGGAATGCCTGTTTGTGCGCGCGGACCTCGGCGAGCACCGCCGGGGACGAGGCGCCGAGCTCGCCGTGGGCGTTGATCCAGGCGCAGCCGCGGAAGCCCGGCTCGGCGAACCACCCGGCGAGCCAGTCGAAGACCGCGAGGACCCGGTCGCGGGGATCGGGGACCTGTTCCACGTGGGCGGCCAGGTTCCCTCTCCAGTTCCGGTCGCGCCGTCTGAGCATGGCGACGACGAGGTCCTCCTTGGCGGCGAAGATCCGGTAGATCCGCTTGAGCGGCAGGCCGGAGGCCGCGCGGACGTCGTCCATCCCGACCGCCTGGATCCCCCGCCCGTAGAAGAGGGTCTCGGCGGCGTCGAGCAGGGCCTCGCGGTCCGCCCGCGTCTGCTCCCGCGTGATCGGAGCGGGCACCCGCGCCTCCGTTGACATTGAGAACGTTGGTTCTCTAGCGTAGCGCCCAACATGGAGAACGATCGTTCTCGACCTGAGGAGGCCGCGATGCCCGAAGATCGTCCGCCCTTCCCGCCGTTCACGCGGGAGACGGCGCTGCGAAAGGTCCAGGCGGCCGAGGACGCGTGGAACACCCGTGATCCCCGCCGCGTGGCATCGGCCTACACGCCGGACTCGGTGTGGCGGAACCGGGACACCTTCATCACCGGCTCCGACGAGATCGTCGCCTTCCTGACGCGCAAGTGGGAGCGCGAGCTGGACTACGCGCTGCGCAAGAGCCTCTGGGCGTTCCACGAGAACCGGATCGCCGTCCGGTTCCAGTACGAGTGGCACGACGCGGAAGGCCAGTGGTGGCGCAGTTACGGAAACGAGCTGTGGGAGTTCGACGAACACGGCCTCATGCGGCGCCGCGAGGCGAGCATCAACGACGTCGCCATCACCGAAGCCGACAGGCGCATCCACGGTCCCCGGCGCGAGGACGAGCACGGGATCGACATCCCGCTCCGATAGCCCGCACCCGGGGACCCGCTGGGAGGCCGGTGAGCCCGCCGGCCCCACGCTCGTCCTACCGCACGGTGTTCAAGCCGGGAGAAGGGTCAGAGAATCCATTCGGTGGCGAGGACGGCCCAGATCTGGACGTCGCGGTGTTCGCCGTTCATCTCGAACGCGGCGCGCATGGTGCCCTCGTGGGTCATGTCGAGGCGTTTGGCGACGGCCTGGCTGGCGGTGTTGCGGGGGTCGCAGAGCCATTCGACGCGGACCATGGAGCGTTCCCGGAAGGCCCATTCGATCATGTGGCGGACGGCATGGGTGACCAGGCCGCGGCCGCGGGCCGCCGCGCCGAGCCAGACACCGATCTCGCAGACGCCCGTCGAGGCGTCGAAGACCCGGAAGAGCGCGCCGCCCTGGAGGACGCCGTCCACCCAGATGCCGTAGATGCGGCCTTCGTCGGCGGCCTGGCGATCGGCGTAGCTCTGCAGGAACGCGCGGGCGCTCGCCTCGTCGACGACGATGCTCGCCCAGGGGAGGTACTCCTCGATGTCGGCGCGGACGCGGACGGCGTGGTCGGCGAACTCGGCCGCCTGCCACGGCTCCAGGGGACGCAGTTCCGCGTCCGCCGCGAGGGAGTGAGCGAACATGGGGCTCCTTCGTACGTACCGAACGTTTGTTATGTACAATACGGGAATGCCAGCACGCGGTGACCACGAAGCCCGGCGCAGGGACGTCTCGGAGGCGGTGTGGCGCGTCCTCGCCGACCGCGGGTTCGGCGCGCTGACGCTGCGCGCCGTCGCCGCCGAGATGGGCGCCTCCACCGGGCTGCTCACGCACTACTTCCCCAACAAGCGCGCCCTGGTGGACTACGCCCTGGAGGTCGCCGACGAGTACACCTCCGGCCGCCGGATGCGCGAGGCCCCGGCCCCCGGGCTCGCCGCGCTGCGGGCCGCCCTCCTGGACGTGCTGCCGCTCACCCCGGAGGCGGCGCGCATGAACCGGGTCTGGGTGGGCTCGTGGGACGGGGCGCTCGCCGACGCGGGACTGTCCGGCCGTCAGCGGCGCCGGTACGAGGACTGGCGCGCCCGGCTGCGCGTCCACGCGGCGGCGGCCGCCGAGCGGGGCGAATTGCCCGGCTCCGACGTCGACGGGCTCGTGGCGACCGCCGCGGCGTTCACGCACGGCCTGGTCGTCCAGGCCCTGTTCGATCCGGAGCTGTTCCCTCCCGAGCGGCAGATCGGGCTGCTGGACGGCTTTCTCGGCTCGCTGGCGTCCGCAGACCCAGCGCGGTGACCGCCGCGCCCGCCAGCAGGGCGGCCGCGATCCAGAACGACGCCCGGGCCGCGTCCAGTCCCCCGTCATCGCGCAGGTTCTGGAAGAAGACGCTGCCCAGCAGCGCGATGCCGAGCGTCCCGCCGAACTGCTGGACGGCGTTGAGCAGCCCGGCGGCCGACCCCGTCTCGTGGGGGCGGACGCGCGACAGCGCGACCGTGAAGAACGGGACCGTGAACAGCCCGTTGCCCACGCCCGCCAAGGCCAGGGGCCCGAGCAGCGGCCACGGGTACCCGCCGGGCCCGGACGCGCCGTACACGGCGATCGCCGCGAGGATCCCGGCCAGCAGGACGCCGAGCCCGGCGAACATCACCCGCGAGCCCCAGCGCGGGACGAGGTGCGTTCCCGCCGTCCAGGAGGCCACCGCCATCGCGCCCGACCAGGGCAGCAGGGTCAGCCCGGCGGTGAGCACGTCCCGGCCTAGGCCGAGCTGGACCTGGAGGACGATCACGACCATGAGCCCGTTCATCACCGCGAAGAACAGCGTCGAGGTGGCCAGCGCGGCGGGGAAGCCCCGGTCGGCGAACAGGCTCGGCTCGACCAGCGGGGCACGCCCCCGGACGGCCGCGCGGCGCTGGTGCAGCCCGAACAGCGCGAGGACGGCCAGGCCGGCGGCCATCGCCGTCCACGTCCAGAGGGGCCAGCCCGCCGATTCGCCCTGGATGAGGGGGTAGACGACCAGCGCCGTCCCCGCGACGGCCAGGGCCGTCCCCACGGGATCCATGCCCGGCGGGCTCGGCGCCCGGTCTTCGCGGAGGAACGGCACGGTGGCCAGCACGACCACGGCCAGGGGAACGTTCACCAGGAACGCGGCGCGCCACGACACCGTGTCGGCCAGCACCGAGCCGAGGATCGGGCCGCACACCGCCGACAGCCCCATGACCGGGCCGATCCAGCCGAACGCCTTCGCCAGTTCCGGGCCGTCGAACATCGCGCGGATCAGCCCGATCGTCTGCGGGATGATCAGCGCCGCCGCCGCGCCCTGCACCGCCCGCGCGCCGGTCAGCGTCCCCGCGCCGGGCGCCAGCGCGCAGGCCAGCGACGCCAGCGCGAAGCCCGCCGTCCCGGCGGTGAAGACCCGCCTGCGGCCGAACCGGTCGCCGAGCCGCCCGCCGGTGATCAGCAGCACGGCGAACGGCAGCGTGTAGGCCGCGCTGAACCACTGGATCGCCGCTTCACCGCCGCCCAGATCCCGCTGCACGACCGGCGCCGCGACCTGCACGATCGTGGCGTCCAGCAGGTTCATCGCCTCGGCGACCAGCAGTGTCACCAGTGCGGCCCACCGCCACCGGTGGGCCGTTCTCGTCTCTTCCACGCGCGCTCCCTTCGGCTCGGTGCCCAGCCTGGAGCGTGCTGCGGAGCCTTTCCATCCACAGCCTGGGGATAGATGATTTCTTCCATGACGAGCGACCAGCCGAGGAAAACGACCGCACTGGACGATCTGGATCGGGCCGTCATCCACGCGCTCCACCTCGACGGCCGTGCCCCGTTCAGCCGGATCGCCGAGGTACTGGAGGTCTCCACGCAGACGGTGGCGCGCCGCTACCGGCGCCTGCGCGCCGAGGCCGGGCTGCGCGTCGTCGGGCTGCCCGGCGGTGTCAGGGGCGGGCTCACCCAGTGGATGATCCGGCTGACCTGCGCGCCGTCGGCCACCCGGCCGCTGGCGCAGTCACTGGCGCGCAGGCCCGACACGTCCTGGGTGAAGCTGACGTCGGGCGGCACGGAGATCTTCACGATCGTCCACGCACCGGCGGACGCGGCCGACGCGCACGCCATGCTCCTGCATGACATTCCGCGCAAGACGGGTATTACCGGTGTCTCCGCACACTGCCTGCTGCACACCTACCTCGGCGGCCCCACCGCCTGGCGCGGGATCCTCCAGGCTTTGGACGAGGGACAGCAGGCCCTCCTGCGGCGGCCCCGCCCCGCCGAGGACGGCGACGCCCCCGGCCCGGCGGACCAGGCACTCCTGGACGTCCTGCGCCGGGACGGCCGCGCCACCCACGCCGAGCTCGCGGCCGCGACCGGCTGGTCCCCCGCGACCGCCGCCCGCCGCCTCGCCGCCCTGCGCGCCTCCGGCGCGGTCTTCTTCGACCTGGACGTGGAGTCCGCCCTGTTCGGCGTCGCCACGCAGGCGCTGTTGTGGATGTCGGTCGCTCCCGCGCGGCTGGACGAGGTCGCCACGACCATCGCCCGCCACCACGAGATGGCCGTCGTCGCCGCCACGACGGGCCCCACCAACCTGCTCGCCGAGGCCCTCTGCTCCGGCCCCGCCGACCTCCACCACTACCTCACGCACCGCCTGGCCGCCCTGGAAGGGATCCACACCCTGGAGACGGCGCCCGTCCTGCGGATCCTGAAACGCACCGGCACGGTCACGCCGGAGTTCCGGGCCCGGACGACGGCTCAGCCGACGCGGGCGTAACCGGCGTAGGGGAAGGATCCATCGGACCACGCCCATGGGCACGGTCTCCAAGCCCCCTTAGGCCGCGCTGGACCCGCTTCCGGCGCTTCCGGGGCCCCGGTCACCCGGGCGGGCCACGCTCAAGGTCGTAGACCGCGCTCCACCCCGTCGGCGACCCGGCCGCCGGTGGCGGTCAGAGCTTCTCGACGGGCGCGTAGCGCAGGACGAGGCGCTTGACGCCGTACTCGCCGCCGAAGTCGACGCTCGCGGCGGCCCGGTCGCCCGCGCCGTCCACCGACACGACGGTACCGAGGCCGAAGGAGTCGTGGGTGACCTTGTCTCCCGGCGACAGGGCCGGGACGTCGCGGGTGCCCGGGGAGCGGACGCCGGGGCGCGCCGCCATCCGGGACATCGCCGGGGACGACGTCGAGGACGCCTCGCGCTCCCAGTCCACGAGCGTCCTCGGCACCTCGCCGAGGAACCGGGACGGCGGGTTCACCTGGGGGGCGCCCCACGAGCTGCGCATCGCGGCCCGCGACAGGTACAGGCGCTGCCGGGCCCGGGTGATGCCCACGTAGGCGAGGCGGCGTTCCTCTTCGAGCTCCTTGGGGTTGCTCATGGCGCGCAGGTGCGGGAAGACGCCGTCCTCCATGCCGGTGAGGAAGACGACCGGGAACTCCAGGCCCTTGGCGGTGTGCAGGGTCATCAGGGTGACGACGCCCTGCTCGGTCTCGTCGGGCTGCTCGCCGGGCGGGACGGGCGCGCTCTTGGCGCCGCCCGGGATGGAGTCGGCGTCGGCGACCAGGGCCACCTGCTCCAGGAAGTCGGCGAGCCTGCCCTCCGCCGACTCGCCGTCGAGGCGCTCCTCGAACTCGCGGGCGACGGCCTCCAGTTCCTGGAGGTTCTCGATGCGCGTCTCGTCCTGCGGGTCCTTGGACGCCTGGAGCTCGGCGAGGTAGCCGCTCTTCTGGAGGATCTGATCGACCAGGTCGGCGGGGGTGGCGGACTCGGCGGCGGCGCGCAGGTCGTCCAGCAGCGCGACGAACTCGCGGACCGCGTTGCTGGAGCGGGTCGCCATGCCCGGGACGTCCTCGGGACGGCGGAGCGCCTGCCAGAAGGAGATCCGCTCGCGGGACGCGTGCGCCTCGACGCACGCCTCGGCGCGGTCGCCGATGCCGCGCTTGGGCACGTTCAGGACGCGGCGCAGGGAGACGGTGTCCTCGGGGTTGGCGAGGACGCGCAGGTAGGCCAGGAGGTCGCGGATCTCCTTGCGCTCGTAGAAGCGGACGCCGCCGACGACCTTGTAGGGCAGGCCGACGCGGATGAACACCTCTTCGAAGACACGGGACTGGGCGTTGGTGCGGTAGAACACCGCGACGTCGCCCGGACGGGCGTCGCCCCGGTCGGCGAGCTTGTCGACCTCGTGGGCGACGAACGCGGCCTCGTCGTGCTCGTTGTCGGCCACATAGCCGGTGATCTTGTGGCCCTCGCCCTGGTCGGACCAGAGCTTCTTGGGCTTGCGGTCGGCGTTGCGCTCGATGACCGCGTTGGCCGCCGACAGGATCGTCTGGGTGGAGCGGTAGTTCTGCTCCAGCAGGATCGTGGTGGCCTGGGGGTAGTCGCGCTCGAACTCCAGGATGTTGCGGATCGTGGCGCCGCGGAACGCGTAGATCGACTGGTCGGCGTCGCCCACCACGCACAGCTCCGCCGGGCCGGCGCCCTCGTCGCCCGCCGGGCCGGAGACGGCCGCGGTCAGCTCCCTGACCAGCTCGTACTGCGCGTGGTTGGTGTCCTGGTACTCGTCGACCAGGACGTGCCGGAAGCGGCGCCGGTAGTGCTCGGCGGCCTCCGGGAACACCTGCAGCAGGTTGACCGTCATCATGATCAGGTCGTCGAAGTCCATGGCGCCTGCCTGCTGGAGGCGGGCCTGGTACATCTCGTACGCCTCGGCGAGCGTCTGCTCCATGTGGGTGGACGCGCGGTTCTTGAACGTCTCGTAGTCGATCAGCTCGTTCTTCAGGTTCGAGACCTGGGCGCTGAAGGACTTGGGCGGGTACCGCTTGGGGTCGAGGTCCAGCTCGCGGCAGACCAGCGCCATGAGGCGGTTCGCGTCGGCCTGGTCGTAGATCGAGAAGCTCGTCGGGAAGCCCAGCCGCTTGGCCTCGCGGCGCAGGATCCGCACGCAGGCCGAGTGGAACGTCATCACCCACATGGCGCGCGAGCGCGGGCCGACGAGCGCGTCGACGCGCTCCTTCATCTCCGCGGCGGCCTTGTTGGTGAAGGTGATCGCCAGGATCTGCCCGGGGTGGACGTCCCGCTCGCCGAGCAGGTGGGCGATGCGGTGGGTGAGCACGCGGGTCTTGCCCGACCCGGCGCCCGCGACGATCAGCAGCGGGCCGCCGGAGTGCACCACGGCGGCGCGCTGCTGCGGGTTCAGGCCATCGAGCAAGGGGTGAGCTTCGGTCTTCGACATCACGTGCGAGTGTACGGCGCGGCGGCGACGTTTTCGGCGTGCTCGCCCGGACCGGCCACGCGGCGGGGCCGGTGACGGACTCCGTCGCGGGGCCCGGCGGGGGCTCCGCGACGGGCCTCCGCGACGGCGCTCCGCGACGGGGCTCGGCCGGCGGCTCAGGTCTTGCGGTGGTCGCGGGCGGACTCGGCCGCGGCGAGCACGTCGTCCAGCCCGGCGCCGGTCGCGGCCATCGAGGCGGCGGCGACGGCGCCCTCGACCAGCGGCGCGTCCGCGAGCCGCACCGCGGCCCCGGCGGCGTCCTCCAGGTAGGTCTTGGCGGTGAGGACGGAGCTGCCGATGTCGGTGAGCAGCAGCACCCCGTCCCCGCGGTCGGCGGCGGCGACGGCGCGTTCCACCAGGTCGATGCTGGTACCGAGGCCGCCGTCGGCGTCCCCTCCGGCGGGTTCGACCACGGCCTCGCCGACCCCCATCACGCGGGCCAGCTCGGCGACGCCCGCGGCGAGCGTGCGGCTGTGCGAGATCACGACGAGCCCGACCATGCGTCCCCTCCCCCTTCCATGGTCACGTCGGCCAGGGCGCGCAGGATGAGGGCGGTGGACGCGGCGCCGGGGTCCAGGTGACCGGCGCTGCGCGGCCCGAGGTAACTGGCGCGGCCCTTGCGCGCCTGCAAGGGGACGGTCGACTCCGCTCCCTGCGCGGCACCGTCGGCGGCGGCGCGCGCGCACGCCGCGATGTCGGCGCCGCCCGCGAGCGCGGCCTCGTACGCGGTGACGGCCGGGACGAGCGCGTCCACCATCGTCTTGTCGCCTTCGGCGGCCTGCCCGAGTTCCTGGACGCCCTCCAGCGCGGCGGTGAGCGCGGCGCCGAGCGCGGCGGCGTCCAGCTCGTCGCCGCCGGTCTCGGCGAGGGCCTTGCCCGCGCGGCGCAGCGCCGTCCCGTAGAGCGGGCCGGACGCGCCGCCGGTCTTGGACACGATCGCGCGGCCGGCGGCGATCAGCACCTTGGCGGGCGTGGTATCGCCGGGGAGCGCGTCGACGGCGGCGACGGCGGCGGTGAAGCCCCGGTCGAGGTTGAGGCCGTGGTCGCCGTCGCCGATGGCGGCGTCCAGCCGGGTGAGCCGCTCGGCGTCGGCGGAGACGAGGTGGGCGGTGTGCCGGATCCAGCGGGCGGCGCCGGCGGCGTTCACCGTCCCCACCTCAGCGCGGGCGTCTCGACGGGCGCGTCCCACAGCCGCGTCAGCTCGGGCGTCAGCCGGCACACGCTGACCATGCACCCGGCCATCTCCAGGCTGGTCACGTAGTTCCCGACCAGGGACCGCGCGACCGTCGCGCCGTGCGCGGCGAGCCAGCCGTGCGCCGCCGCGCACGCGATGTACTGCTCGATGAGCGGGGTGCCGCCCATCCCGTTCACCAGCAGCAGCACCTCGGCCCCGGAGAGGGGCATGTCGGCGTCGATCGCGCTCAGCGCCGCGTCGACGATCTCGTCGGCGGTGCCCGCCGCGACGCGCTCGCGGCCCGGCTCGCCGTGGATGCCGATACCGAGCTCCATCTCGTTCTCGCCGAGCTCGAACGTGGGCGCGCCCGCGGCCGGGACGGTGCACGGCGACAGCGCCACCCCGAAGGACCGGCTGCGCTCGTTCACCTCGCGCGCCGCGTCCGCGACCGCCGCGAGGGCCGCGCCCTCCTCGGCGAGCGCGCCCGCGATCTTCTCCACGAACAGGGTGGCGCCGGTGCCGCGCCGGCCCGCGGTGTAGGTGCTGTCCTCCACCGCGACGTCGTCGTCCACCACGACGGAGGCGACCTCGATCTCCTCGTCCTCGGCCAGTTCGGCGGCCATCCGGAAGTTCAGCACGTCACCGGTGTAGTTCTTCACCACGTGCAGGACGCCCGCGCCGCCGCTCACGGCCATGGACGCGGCGATGATCTGGTCCGGGACGGGCGAGGTGAACACCTCACCGGGGCACGCCGCGTCGAGCATCCCGTGGCCGACGAACCCGGCGTGCAGCGGCTCGTGCCCGGAGCCGCCGCCCGACACGAGCGCCACCTTCCCGGCCCGCGGCGCGTCCGCCCGCACGACCGTCCCGCCCACCGGGTCGACCCGCAGCGAGGGATGGGCCGCGGCGATGCCGCGCAGCGCGTCGGAGACGACTCCCGCGGGCGCGTTGATGAGTTTGCGCATGTCTCTGCTCTACCCCGCCACACCGCCGGCTCCCAGACCCAATCCGATCTTCCCCGGCCCGGAGGTTCGGCCCCCGGCCACCGCGATACGGGTTGGGCGGCCGGAGCGAGCCGCATATGGTTGAAACTGTGACCAACGTTCTGGACGACAGTGAGCTGCAGCGGATCCTCGCGGTGATGGCACATCCCGACGACGTCGACTTCGGCTCCGCCGGAGCGGTGGCGGGCTGGACCGACCGGGGCATCGAGGTGGTGTACCTCATGGTCACCGATGGTGACGCGGGCGGTTTCGACGATGGGATCACGCGGGCGGAGATGGCGGCGCTGCGCCGCGAGGAACAGCGTGCGGCGGCCAAGTGCGTGGGCGTCGGGGACGTCCGTTTTCTCGGGTATCCGGACGGGCTGGTGGAGGCGACGCTCGATCTGCGCCGCGCCATCTCCCGGGTGATCCGGCAGGTGCGGCCCGACCGGGTGCTGATGCCGAGCGCGGAGCGCAACTACGAACGGATCTATCCGAGCCACCCGGACCACCGGGCGGTCGGGGCGGCGGCGCTGGACGCGGTGTACCCCGACTCGCGCAACCCGTACGCCTTTCCCGAGCTGCTGGCCGACGAGGGTCTGGAGGCGTGGACGGTCCGCGAGGTGTGGACCACGGGCGGGCCGGTGGCGAACCACTACGTCGACGTCACCGAGCAGTTCGACCGGAAGGTGAACGCGCTGCGGGCGCACGCCAGCCAGACGGGGCGCATGGGCGACGAGCTGCCGCGGATGGTGCGCGGCTGGCTGTCGGCGAACTCGCGCGCGGCGGGGCTCGCCGAGGGGCGGCTCGCCGAGTCGTTCCAGGTCATCGGGACGGCCTGAGCCGGCCCCGGCGGGTCGGCGCCGCGCAAAGACCTCCCCTCACGTGCCGTAATCGGCCGCGGACAGGGAAGGAACCCCGGTCGTAGGCGTGCGGGCGGCACCCGCGCCGATGCGGGACCGGCGTGGGTGATCCGATTCGGGGGGGTCGTGATGCCGCAGCAGATCGAGGCCACCGCCACGTCCTTCGCCGCGCCCGAGGTGATCTTCAAGCATCTGTGCGTGGTGGAGGCGTGGGGCGAGTGGGGCCGGTTCCTGCGCCGGGCGCGGCGCGAGCGGCCGGGGGACGAGCACCCGAACGGGGTGGGGGCGGTACGGCTCCTCCCGCCGCGGCGCGAGGAGGTCGTGGTCTACGACCCGCCGCGCCACTACGGGTACGTCGTACTCGCCGGGCCGCCGCCGCGCGGCTACCGCGTGGACGTCACGCTGGAGGCGTGCGGCACCGACACGCTGATCCGCTGGCGGGGGGCGTTCGACCCGGGCCTGCCCGGCAGCGGGACGGTCACGGCGGCGATGCTGCGGCGGCGGCTGGCCGCCTACGCCCGGCGGGTCGCCCGGCATTCCGAGCGCTGTGAGCCCGGGTGCCCGGCTCGGCTGCCCTGCCCGCTCTGACCGTCCTCCCGCACCCCGTTCACGCGCGCCGGGGTCACGCGGCGGGCCGGGGCCGTCCCGCGAAACGGCATCGGACGGCAAAGAGTCCGTACGGCGCGCTCGCCGAGGCGTGATCATCCGAGCCGGGCCGGGTAGGGCCGCCAATGATCATGGCGGCCCGGGGAGCGGCCGCCGTCGCACGGATCGGGGGATCGATGCGACGCCATCTCACCGTGCTCGTTCTCGCGGCGAGCGCCATGGCGACGGCCGGGGCGGGTCTGGCGGCCCGCCGGTTCGTCTTCGACGGCCCGGACCGCGGCCCGGCCGCCCGGACGGGCGTCGCGGGGCCCGGCGGCCCGGCCGCGGAGGGGGCCCCGGCGGCGGCGATCGTACGCCGGCGCCCGTTCGACGCGGCGGCGCTGCGGACGGCGGTGCGCGGCTACCTGCGCGGACGGCCGGGCAGGGCGGGCGTGATGGCGACGGACCTGCGCACGGGGCTGTCCTTCGGGGAGAACGAGAGGGGCCGGTTCGTCACCGCCAGCATCATGAAGGTCGACATCCTGGCCGGTCTGCTCCTGCAACGGCAGGGGACGGGACGGGGCCTGTCGGGCGGCGAGCGGGAGCTGGCCACGCGGATGATCACTGAGAGCGACAACGTCGCCGCCGACGCGCTGTACGCCGAGTCCGGGTACGGGCCGGGCGTCGCGCTGGCCAACCGGAGCCTCGGCCTGCGGCGGACGACGCCGTACGCGCGGTCGTGGGGGTCGTCGATCACGACGCCCGCCGACCAGGTGAGCCTGCTGCGGAGCCTGGCGACGTCGCGGAGCCCGCTCGGCGCGCCCGGCCGCGAGTACGTCCTCAGCCTGATGGGTTCGGTGCTGGAGGAACAGGCGTGGGGGGTCAGCGCGGCGGCGCGGCCGGGTGAGCGGGTCGCGCTGAAGAACGGCTGGACGCCCCTGCGCCACCAGGGCGTCGGGTGGGCGGTGAACAGCATCGGCCGCGTCACCGGGCCGGGGCACGACTTCCTCCTGGCGGTGTGCAGCGGCGACACCCCGACGATGGGGTCGGGGATCACGACCGTCGAGCACCTCGCCGAGATGGTGACGTCCGCGATGCGGGGCTGACCGCCGTGCACGGCACCGTCCGGCACGCGGAAACGCCCGTGCCGCAGGGGAATACGTGACGCGCGTCACGGGCTGATCAGCACATGGGAATCGGAGTGGTCATCGAAGCGTCCGCCGAGGGCAACCGGGTGGACGACAGCGTCGCCGCGGCGAAGAGGGCCGCGGAGGCCGGAGTGGACTCGGTCTGGTTCGGCCAGCGTTTCGACCATGACTCGATCGGGCTCGCGGCCCTGGTGGGACGGGAGGTGCCGGGGGTCGCCGTCGGGACCTCCGCCGTGCCGATCTTCGCGCGGCACCCGATCCTCGTCGCCTCGCAGGCACAGACCGCGCAGGCGGCGACGCACGGCCGGTACAGCCTCGGGATCGCGCTCGGCGCCAAGGCGTTCGTCGAGCCGGTGTTCGGGGTGGCGCACGAGCGGCCGATCAAGCGGCTGGCCGAGTTCCTGACGGTGCTGCGCTCGCTCACCGAGACCGGCACGGCCGACTTCCAGGGCGAGACGCTGACCGCGGCCCCGCCGATGCCGACGAACGTCCCGGGCGCCGAGCCCCCGCTGCCGCTGCTGGTCGCGGCGATGGGGCCGCAGGCGCTGCGCGTCACCGGCGAGCTCGCCGACGGCACGCTCCCCTATTTGGCCGGTCCGCGGGCGCTCGGCGAGCACATCGTCCCGGCGATCACCGCGGCGGCGCGGGGGGCTGGCCGCCCGGCTCCGCGCGTCGTCGCCCTCGTCACCGCCGTGGTCAGCGGCGACGTCGACGCCACCCGGGAGGCCGCCGCCGCGTCCCTCGCCTTCTATGACCAGGTGCCGTCGTACCAGCGGGTCGTCGCGCTGGAGGGCGCGTCGAAGGCGGCGGAGCTGGCCGTCGTCGGTGACGAGGAGACGGTGTCGGCGGAGATCCGCCGCTACTTCGACGCGGGCGCGACCGACGTCGTCGTCACCGGCACCGGCCTCGGCGGCCCGGACGGCGAGGCGAGGACGCTGCGGCTGCTGGGCGAGCTGGCGGGCTGACCGGTCTCTGGCAGGGCGGTCCGCGCGGGGGGCCGCCCTGCCAGTCCTTATCAGTCGCCTGTCAGCGCGGGGGCGGCGCCCGTGACCATGTTGTCAGCACCCTGTCAGCCCGTGCGGCGACGCTTCAGGCACGTGTTCGAACGGCCTGAAGGAGTGCGACGATGCGGAACACGAGGGTCCTGATCTCCGGAGCGAGCATCGCGGGTACGGCCGCGGCGTACTGGCTCGACCGGCGCGGGTGCGCGGTCACGGTGGTGGAGCGGGCGCCGGGGCTGCGGCCGGGCGGCCAGGCGATCGACGTGCGGGGTCCCGCGCTCGACGTCGCCGAGCGGATGGGCGTGCTCGGCGAGCTCCGGCGGCTGCGCACCGACCTGCGGGGCATGTCGGTGACCGGGCCGGACGGCGCGGAGCTGATGCGCACCACCGGATGGACGGCGAGCGGCGGCGACCTGAGCTCACCGGACGTGGAGATCCTGCGCGACGACCTGGCCGGGCGGCTGAAGGCCGCGGGCGGCGACGGCGCCGAGTACCTCTTCGACGACTCGATCGCGGGGCTGGAGCAGGACGAGGACGAGGTCCGGGTCGTCTTCGAGGGCGGCGCCGCCCGCACGTTCGACCTGGTCGTCGGCGCGGACGGGCTGCACTCCAACACCCGGCGGCTCGTGTTCGGGCCCGAGGAGGACTACGTGAGCCACCTCGGCTCCCACGTCGCCGTGTGGACGGCGCCGAACATCCTCGGCCTCGACCGCTGGCAGCAGGCCTTCCTGGTCGAGGGGAACGAGTGGGGCGCGATGGCGATGAGCGTCCGCGGCAACACCGAGCTCCGCGTGTACATGGGCTTCGGCACGTCGGACGCGCCCGCCTCCTACGACCCGCGTGACGTCCGGGGACAGAAGCTGCTGCTGGCCGAGCGGTTCGGCGGCGCCGGCGGGGACGTGGCGCGGCTCCTGGCGACGATGGAGGACGCGCCGGACTTCCATCTCGACGCCCTGGCGCAGATCCACATGGACGCCTGGTCGCGGGGGCGGGTCGTGCTGGTCGGCGACGCCGGGTACTGCGGGTCGCCCGCGTCCGGGCAGGGCACGAGCATGGCGATGGTGGGCGCGTACGTGCTGGCGGGCGAGCTGTGGGCCGCGGACGGCGACCACGTGAGGGCGTTCGCGGCCTACGAGGACGAGCTGCGCGGGTTCGTGACGGAGAACCAGAAGCTCGCCTTGTCGAACATCGACCGTATGCGGGAGCAGCTCGTCCCGGGGGCCGCCGACGACGGCGCGGAAGCGGAGTTCTGGGAGCACCCGGAAGACTTCACCAAGGTCGTGAACTCCTACGAGCTTCGGGACTACTGACCGGGGCGGTCGCGTGACCGGCGTCCCGGGTCCGGCCCCAGGACCGGGCGGCGGGCCGGCCGCCCAGCGCGGGACGGGAGAACCGTCAGGCGTGGATCCGTCGGGTGAGCTTCTTGCCCTTGGTGGCGTGAACGGCGACGCAGGTGACCATCCGGTCGCCGGCCGTCCACGACTCCAGCGTCGGGTAGTAGAAGGAGCGGGCGAGGCTCGCGGCGGCGGGATCGCGCCGGAGCCGGGGGGCCATCAGCCGCTTGCAGCCGCTGGACGCCCGCTGGCTCAGCTCCCGCTCGCTCGGGAAGGTCGAGGCGGTGAGCCGGAAGGTGGCGAGCACCTCGCCGTCGTGCGGGGCGGTGCACGACACGACCTTGACGCTCTCGACCTCCACCGGCGCCTGCTCGGAGGCCGAGGTGCCGGTGGTGTCGTTGATGCAGTCGCCGATCTTCATCTTCTTGGCGTCGACGTCCTTGGGCTTGGTCACCGTCACCTTGGGCAGGGCGCCCACCCCTCCGCCCTTCTTGGGGCCGGGGTCGTCACCGCCGACCAGGGAGTAGATGACGACGCCGCCCACGATCCAGACGCACGACAGCGCGATCCCGGCGATGGCCATGCCGCGGCCCTTGCCGCCGCGCTTGCCGATCTGGACCAGCGCGATCGCACCGAGGATCGCGCCGAGGACGCCGAAGCAGCCGAGCAGGCCGGTGACGAGGCTCGCGACGGCGAGCCCGTTGGTCCGGTCGGCGTCGGACCGGTGACCGGGTCCATAGGACGGGCCGCCCGGCATGGGAGGGAAGGACGGGTCGCCCGGCGCGCCGGGCATGGGAGGCGGCGCCCCCTGCTGCGGGGGCGGGGGCGGGGGCGCCGGAGGGGGCGGGGGATCGATTCCCGGTTGCCCGGGACCTGAGGGGTACGTCATGGGGAGCGACTGTCCCATAGACGCCACCGCGAGGCGATCATGATTTCGGAAAGCGGGCGTGACGTGTTCCGCACGCCCGGGTGCGAACCGTGACATCCGAAGGTGAGCGGTCCGGCCCCGCCCGGCGGGCCGGGCCGACCCGAAACGGCCGGGTCCGGCCATCCGAACCTGTCATCCGGACCGGCCGCCCGGCCCGGCGGCGCGGTATCGCGGGGGCCCCGGCTCAGACCAGGCGGCGGGCCGCCGCCCAGCGCGACAGCTCGTGCCGGTTCGACAGCTGGAGCTTGCGCAGCACGCTGCTGACGTGCGTCTCGACCGTCTTGACCGAGATGAACAGCTCCTTGGCGATCTCCTTGTAGGCGTAGCCGCGGGCGATCAGCCGCAGCACGTCCCGCTCCCGCTGGGTGATCTGGTCCAGCTCCGGGTCGACGGCGGGCGCGTCGGTGGCGGCGAACGCGTCCAGCACGAACCCGGCGAGCCGCGGCGAGAACACCGCGTCGCCGCCGGCCACCCGGTCGATCGCGTCGGTCAGCTCCGGGCCCGAGATCGTCTTGGTGACGTACCCGCGCGCGCCGCCGCGGACGACGCCGATCACGTCCTCCGCCGCGTCCGACACCGACAGGGCCAGGAACCTCGCCCGGACGGCGCCGTGCAGGCGGCGCAGCACCTCGATGCCGCCGCCGCCCGGCAGGTGCACGTCCAGCAGCACCACGTCCGGCTGCACCGCCCTGATCACGGTGACCGCCTCGTCCACGTCGCCCGCCTCGCCGACGATCTCCACGCCGCCGCCGATCTCGGCCTTGACGCCGGTCCGGAACATCTGGTGGTCGTCGACCAGCACGACCCGCCTCAGCGTCTCGCTCACGACTTCCTGATCTCCAAACGCACCTCGGTGCCCTCGCCCGGCGCGGTGCGGACCGTCGCCCTGCCTCCGTTGCGCTCCATACGTCCGATGATGGACCCCCGGACGCCCATCCTGTCCTCCGGGACCTCGTCGAGGTCGAACCCCTTGCCCCGGTCGCGGACGAAGATGGCGATCTCGTCGCCCGCCACCTCCGCGTACACCGACACCGACGGCGCCTCGGCGTACTTCGCGGCGTTCACCATCGCCTCCCGCGCCGCCTGCAACGTCGCGCCGAGCCGCTCGTCCAGCGCGGTGTCGCCGACGCAGACCACCTCCATCGGCACGCCGTGGTCGTCCTCGACCTCCCCGGCGGTCTCGCGGATCGCGGCGGCGAACGTCCGGTCGGGGTCGGCGCGCGGCTCGTACAGCCAGGTGCGCAGCGTCCGCTCCTGGGAGCGGGCGAGCCGCTGCACCTCGCGCGTGTCGTGCGCGTTCCGCTGGATGAGCGTGAGCGTGTGCAGCACCGAGTCGTGGATGTGCGCGGCCAGCTCGGCGCGCTCCTGCGAGCGGATCCGCTCGTGCCGCTCGGCGTCGAGGTCCTGCCACAGCCGCACCACCCACGGAGTGACGATCACCGCGACCCCGGTCAGGATGATCAGCATGGCGATGACGACGGAGCGGGCCTGCCCGGCGTCCACCTTCTGCGCGACGAACCCGCCGATGCCGCCGACGACCAGCAGCAGGCCGAGCAGGCTGCGCAGCCACCGCTGGCGCAGCGGCAGCACCCACCGCTGCCGCTGGTCGCGGTCGGCCTGCTGCCACAGGATCGCCGCGCCGACCCCGCCGACGATGAACGGCCACAGCGCCCACTGCACGATCCCGGTGCCCCACGGCAGCGCCGCCAGCCCCACGGTGACCGCCGAGTAGGCCAGGAGCTGCCCCCAGTCGCGGCGGCGCTGCGGCGGCCCCGCCTCCGTGTCCGCCTCGGCGCGCGGGACCAGCACCCAGAACGCGCCGTACGCGGCGACACCGAGCCCGCTCGCGGCCGTCAGCAGGACGAACGCTGCCCGCACGACGAGGACGTCCACGCCGAGGTGCCGGGCCAGGCCATGGCACACCCCGGCCAGAAGCCGCCCGTTCACGGCGCGCTCCAGCCGCGGCGCGGACCGCGCCACGCCGTTCACCTCCGTCGTTTCCATGGTTCCTTCCGATCCCCCACGGCACCGATCGTCACACGCACGCGTCTGGACCGCATCAGGGGACCGCCCCTGGTTCCGGTCAGGGTCGGGTCAGGGTCCTCCCTGATACCGCGCGTGGGCCGCGCACGACACGATGGTGGTCATGGGCGAGGAGCAGAACGCGACGACCGGACCGCGCGAGCCTGCCTACCGGCGGCTGGCCCGCGACCCCGAGCGGCGGGTGGTGGCCGGTGTCTGCACCGGGCTGGGCCGCCACACCGGCATCGACCCCGTCGTGTACCGGGTCGGGTTCGCCGTCCTCACCCTCGCGCACGGGCAGGGGATCATCCTCTACATCGCGGCGGCGCTGCTGATGCCCGCGCACCCGGCGCGCTGGTCCCCGGCCGAGCAGCTGTGCCGGCGCTGGTTCGACGCGCAGGCGGTGCTGACGATCCTCGGCGCGCTGCTGTGCCTCGGCGTCATCGGCAGCCTGTTCGGCCGGATGTCCACCGACACCATCACGATCGTGGTGGTGTTCGGGCTGGTGCTGCTGGTCTCGTACGCGCGCGGAGTGAACCTGGTGGCGGCGGCGCGGGGCGTCCCCGAGCGGCTGGCGGGCCACCGGCCTTCACCGGACGGGCCGCAGTGGGCGGGCAGCGCGGGCGAGCCGCGCCGCCGCCGGACGGACGGCGGGCTCCCCGAGGGCATGGTCGATCTCGCCACGTACGGGAGCCGCGCGAACGCCCCGTCCGCCACCCTGTCCACCGCTCCCGGTGAGACGGCCGTGCCCACCGAGATCGGCGCGACGGCGGCGGGCGTCACCTCGGGCATCGTCTCAGGCGTCGCCTCGGGCATCGCCGAGACGGACACAGGGCGAGCAGACACAGAACAAGCGGACACGGCCGGAACGGACGCGGCGTGGACGGGCGGACGGCCGGCCGCCGCGGGGCCGGGGGCCTCCGCGGCCTACCCGGCGGCGCGTCCCGAGCGGAGGCGCCCCGCCTCCCCCGCCGCCTCGATCACGCTGCTGGCAGCCATGGCGGCGGGCGCCGCGATGATCCCCGTCGCGCGGTCCCACCCCGCCCCGGACTCCTTGATGCTCGTGATGGCGCCCGCGCTCGCGGTCATCGGCCTCGGCCTCGTCACCGGCGGCTGGCTGCGCACCCGCGGCCTCGCCACGGCCGGCACCGTCCTCACCTTGGCGCTGCTGACCACGTCGGTCGCCGCCGAGGCGCCGAGGGGCGCCGAGTACGGCGAGGTGGAGTGGCGGCCCACCGACGCGGGACGTTCCTTCCAGGAGTACAAGGTCGGCGTCGGCCAGGGCACCCTCGACCTGACGGCGCTTCCCCTCAGACCGGGGCAGCGGATCACCGTCCACGCCGAGGTGATGCTCGGCGGGATGAGCGTCACGGCGCCGGCGACCGCCCGCATCGTCCTCGACGCGCGGGTCCTGCTCGGCGACCTCCAGGTCGGGCCGAAGACGACCAGCGGACCGAACGCCAAGGCCCTTGAGGTCCTGGAGCCCGAGACGACCACGAGCCCGAACCCGCCGGAGATCGTCCTGCGGATCCGGGGCAAGGTGGGGGACGTGGAGGTGGCCCGTGCCTGACAAGCCCGTACCCGGCGAGGGCGCCGCGGCGCCCGCACGCGGGCGCCGGCCGAAGCGCCGGTTCGACCCCGCGGGCCCGTTCACCGGGCTGTTCTTCCTCGCCGTCGCGGCGATCTTCCTCGCCGACGGCCTCTCCGCCGAGCGGATCCTGCGTCCCGCCGTGGCGTTCCCGGTGGTGCTGATCGGGCTCGGCGTCGTCGGCACCGTGCGGGTGCTGACCCGGGCGCGCCGCCGCACCCTTCGCTAATTCCTATCAATGTGGTATAGATCTCTCAGAGATCGGGAACACCCGTTCCGTACCCTCGTGTTGAAGCGATCCGTGAAGTTCTCCGAGAAGAGTGTCCAGCTCGTGGTGCGGCTGCACGTGGACCTGTGCCGCCTCGCCAGCGTGCTGTGTCACGCCTGAGTCCAGCCCCTCGCCCCCTCTTCTCCCTTCCACCCTCCCGCCGTCATGCCCGCCACCCCTGGGCGTGCGGCGCCGCGCGCTCCTGGAGAACCTTCAGTGAACCTCCGTGTATGGAAATGGCAGTTCTGGCAGCAGATCGTGCTGTCCCTCGTCCTCGGCGTCATCACCGGCGTCCTGATCCACAACTTCGCCGACGGCGGCGACACCGCCGAGGACTGGCTCGACCCGTTCGGCGACGTGTACGTGAGCCTGCTCAAGGTCGTCGTCGTCCCGCTGGTGTTCGCCGCGATCGTGGTGAGCGTCGGGCGGCTGCGCGGCGTCGGCGGCGTCGCCCGGCTGACCGCCAAGACGCTCGCCTGGTTCGTGGTCACCTCGGCCATCGCCACCGCGATCGGACTGGCCGTCGCGCTGATCATCAAGCCGGGCAAGGGCCTCGGCAAGCTCGCCAACGAGTCGACCGAGACCGACCCCGTCACCTGGACGCAGGTCCTGCACAACCTGTTCCCGTCCAACATCGTCAAGGCCATGGCGGAGGGCAACGTCCTCGGCGTCGTCACGTTCGCGGTGCTCTTCGGCGCGGCCCTCATCGCGATCGGCGAGCGCGGCGAGCGGCTGACCGGCCTCATCGACGACCTCTACCTCGTCATCCAGAAGGCCGTGTGGTGGGTCGTCCTGCTCACCCCGATCGGGACGTTCTTCCTGATCGCCTCGGTGGTGGCGACCTACGGCCCGAGCTCGCTGAAGCCGCTGGCCAAGTTCACCGGCGCGATCTACCTCGCCGTCGCGATCATGCTGCTGCTCGGCTACCCCGTCCTGCTGCGGGTGTTCGGCCGCGTCAACCCCCTGAAGTTCCTGCGCAACTCCTGGCCGGCGATCGAGTTCGCGTTCGTCTCGTCCTCCTCGCTGGCGACGCTGCCGATCTCGCAGCGGGTGTCCATCGAGCGCAACGGCGTCAAGCCCGAGTACGCGAACTTCGCCCAGCCGCTCGGCGCGACGATCAAGTTCGACGGCTGCGGCGCGATCTACCCGGCCGTCGCGGCGGTCTTCGTCGCCCAGTACACCGGGTTCCACCTGGGCATCGCCGACTACGCGCTGATCGCGCTGGCCGCGGTGATCGGCCAGCTCGGCACCGGCGGCACGCCCGGCCCGGCGCTCGTCGCGCTGACGCTGACCCTCACGACCGTCGGCCTGCCGCTGCAGGCCGTCGGCTACCTCATCGCCATCGACAAGGTCATCGACATGGCCCGGACGGCGCTGAACGTCACCGGCCAGCTCACCGTGCCCATCCTCGTCGCCCGGTCCGAGGGCCTGCTGGACGACGCGGTCTTCAGCGGTCCCCCGGTCGAGCTGACCTCCGGCGAGGCCGACCGGACCCGCGACGTGCGCCGCGAGCCGCCGCCCGCGCCCGCACCCGCCTGACCCGGCCCGACCCGAACCCCCGCCCGCGGCACCGGCGGATTCGAGGAGTCGTCGCAACATCCCTGACCAGGGAGTGCGATGGCCTTCGAGATTCGTCTGAACCGCAAGCCGCAGGGGCGTAAGGCCCTGGTC
>NZ_CAACVB010000093.1 GCF_900659635.1 Actinomadura roseirufa
CCCGCTCCAGCTCCGGCGCCGCCGCCCGCACCGCCCGCTCCACCGCCGCCGCCACGGGCCCGGCCGCCGAAGCGCGGCCCTCCGCCGCGACGACCAGCTGCACCCCGGCGCCGTCGATCCCCGCGACCTCCACCGTCGTGCGGTGCTCGGCGAGGTAGGCCTCCATCGCGCCGAGGGCGCGGCCGACCCGCACCTCCGGCGGCTCCGGGTGCAGGCCGTGCGTCAGCAGCAGGTGGCCGATCAGCTCGTCCCCGGTCAGGGCGGCCTCGGCGCCGGCCTCCGCCGCGATCGCCAGCACCCGCTCCAGCGCCTCGCCGTACAGCTCCACGAGCGCCTGGACGGCCGGGAGCGCGGCCGGATCCAGTCGGCCGAGCAGCCCCTCCAGCCGGGTCACGTGCGCGCGGACCCGCTCGTCGTCCCAGCCCATCACCGCTCACCGAACATCGGCGAATGGCTCTTCTCGATCGTCCGGCCGTTCCCCACGTACATGTGCACGCCGCAGGGCAGGCACGGGTCGAAGCTGCGGACGGTCCGCATGATGTCGATGCCCTTGAAGTCGTCCGGGCCGTTCTCCTCGAAGATCGGCTGCCCGGCGACCGCGTCCTCGTAGGGGCCCGGCGTTCCGAGGGAGTCGCGCGGGCTCGCGTTCCACGGCGTCGGCGGGTACGGCTGGTAGTTGGCGATCTTGCCGTCGCGGATCACGAGGTGGTGCGACAGCACGCCCCGGACCGCCTCGTGGAAGCCCGCGCCGATCGCCTCGTCCGGGACCTCGAAGTCGGTGAAGACCTTCGTGCGGCCCGCCCTGACCTCGTCCAGCGCCCGCTCCACGAAGTGCAGCGCCATCCCCGCCGCGTAGGCGACGAAGTACACCCGCGCCCGGTCGCGCTCGATGGTGTTCGCGAACTCCGGCGGCTTCCACTCCAGGTTCATCTCGGGCGTCGCGGGCGTCTTCGGCAGGTCGATCCGGACGCTCTGCCCCGTGGACCGCACGTACGGCGTGTCGACCAGCCCGGCCAGCGCGGTCGCCCACAGCCGGGCCAGCGGCCCGCCGCCGGTGTCGAGCGCCAGATGGTCGCCGGTCGACTTCTCCAGCCACCGGGGGCTGACCACCCAGCTGTACTTCCCGCCGTTCAGGTCGCGTTTCTGCGGATGGGGAAGCGTCGTCTGGTTCCACGGGTGCCGCTTGTCGACGATGTTGCCGAGCGGGTCGTGGGTGACGAACGTCTCCTCGTTCTCCCAGTCGTCGTAGTAGGAGCTGCCCAGCAGGATCCGCATGCCGAGGTTGATGTCGACGAGGTCAGTGGTGACGAGCCGTCCGTCGACGACGACGCCCGGCGTGACGTAGGCGGCGCGTCCCCACTCCGTCATGCGCTTGTAGTCGTAGTCGCAGACCTCGGGGTTCTGGAACGCCCCCCAGCAGCCCAGCAACGTCCGGCGGCGCCCCACCTGGTCGTAGCCGGGCAACGCCTCCAGGAAGAAGTCGAAGATGTCGTCGTTCAGCGCCACGGCCCGCTTGATGAAGTCGAGACAGCGGGTGAGCCGGACCAGGTAGTCGGTGAACAGCTGCGGCGTCGCGACCGTCCCCACCCCGCCCGGGTACAGCGTGGACGGGTGGACGTGGCGTCCCTCCATCAGGCAGCACATCTCCCGGGTGACCCGGCTGAACTGCAGGGCCTCCTTGTAGATGGCGCCCTCGAAGGGGTTGAACGCCTCCATCAGCTCGGCGATCGTCTTGTACCCGTGGATCGAGGCGCGCGGCGCCTCGGTGGTCCGGGCGCGCGCGAGCAGGCTCGGGTTGGTCTCCCCGACCATCCGCTCGCAGAAGTCGACGAAGACCAGGTTGTCCTGGAACAGCGTGTGGTCGAACATGAACTCGGCGGCCTCACCGAGGTTGATGATCCAGTCCGCGAGCGGCGGCGGCTTGATCCCGTAGGCCATGTTCTGCGCGTAGACCGAGCACGTCGCGTGGTTGTCGCCGCAGATGCCGCAGATCCGGCTGGTGATGAAGTGCGCGTCCCGCGGATCCTTGCCCTTCATGAACACGCTGTAGCCGCGGAAGATCGACGAGGTGCTGCGGCATTCGGCCACCTCCCCGTTGGCGAAGTCGATCTTGGTGTAGATGCCGAGGTTCCCGACGATGCGCGTGATCGGGTCGAACGCCACCTCGACAAGGTCGCCCTTCTGGCCGGCCATGTCGCTCCCTCACTCCCCGTCCGGGGTCACTGGTTCGGCCAGCGGGGCTGGTAGCCGCTGGTCAGCTCGGCGTGGTTGTGGCGCCACTTCGGTTCCTTGTTGGCGCCCTTGTTCGTGATCGAGCGCATCGCACGGATGAACGGCCCGTACGTGCGCAGGAGCGTCGAGGAGAGGCTCGCTCCGGGCGGCTCGTCCATGAACGGCATGAACTTGTCGGGAAAGCCGGGCATGGTGCAGCCGATGCAGATCCCGCCGACGTTCGGGCAGCCGCCCACGCCGTCCATCCAGCCCCGCTTGGTGACGTTGCAGTTGACGACCGGCCCCCAGCAGCCGACCTTCACCTGGCACTTCGGCGAGTTGTAGTCCCGCGCGAAGTCGGCCTGCTCGTAGTACGCCGCCCGGTCGCACCCCTCGTGGACGGTCTTGCCGAACAGCCAGGTCGGGCGGTGCTGCTCGTCCAGCGGGATCACCGGCGCCAGGCCCGCCGCCTGGTGCAGGACCCACAGCAGCGTCTCCATGAAGTTGTCCGGCTGGACGGGGCAGCCCGGCACGTTCACGATCGGCAGCCCGCCCGCCGACCGGAAGTCCCAGCCGAGGTAGTCGCACAGGCCCATGGACCCGGTCGGGTTGCCCGCCATCGCGTGGATGCCGCCGTAGGTCGCGCACGTCCCGATCGCGACCACCGCCCACGCCCGGTGCGCGAGCCGGTCCAGCCACTCGTTCAGCGTGATCGGCTCGCCGGTGTCCGGGTCGTTGCCCATGGACGTCCAGTAGCCGTCGCCGTTGATGTTCTCGTTCGGGATCGACCCCTCCACCACCAGGACGAACGGCTCCAGCTCGCCCCGGGCCGCCTGGTGGAAGGCCGCCATGAAGTCGTCACCGGTCTCGTAGGCCAGCACCTTGTTGTGCAGGTGGACCTTCGGCAGGCCCGGCACGGCGCCGAGCACCACGTCCTCGATGCTCGGCAGCGAGGCCGCGGTCACCGAGACCGTGTCCCCGTCGCAGCTCATGCCCTCCGACGTCCACAGGATGTGGACCTCGTCCACCCCCGCCGCAGTCGGCGCGACGCTCACCATCGCTTCCCCCTCCGCTGGACGTGATCCGTCCTTCCATGCGCCGGGGGGCTGATCACTGCGTGCCCCGGGAAAAACCCGCGAAACACCCCGAGCCGCGATCGCGGTCACCGATTGGACTGGGTTTGACCTGCGCCGATACCGGGAAACAAGCGAACGCCACCGGGAACGGACGGAAGCGTCGGCGTGCACGAACTGGCCATCACCGAAAGCGTTATCGATGCAATTTCAGAGCAATTGTCCGAAATGAGGGTCACCGTCGTGCATCTGGAGATCGGCCGGCTCTCCGGCGTGCTGCCGGACGCCGTCCGCTTCTGCTTCGAGCTCGCGGGCGAGGGAACCTGCGTCGCCGGGGCCAGGCTGGAGATCACCGAACCGGAGGGCCGGGGAACCTGCCGCGCCTGCGCGGGCTCCTTCGCCGCCCGCGATCCCCTCGCCGTCTGCCCGTGCGGCAGCGCCGACGTCGCGATCACCGGCGGCGACGGCCTGCGGATCACCGGCGTGGAGGTCGCCCGTGTGTGACACCTGCGGCTGCGCCCCCGTAACCGGCGTCGACCCGAACGGGGCGGGCACCGGCACCGCCGGCGGCGTCCGGCTCACCCCCGTCGGCCCGCCCGCCCGCGACGGCGCCGGGCACGACCACCCGCACGCCATCACGCTGGAACGCGACGTCCTGTCCCGCAATGACGACCTGGCCGCGCGCAACCGCGCCTGGCTGGACCTGCACGGCGTCACCGCCGTCAACGTGATGAGCTCCCCCGGCTCGGGCAAGACGACGCTCCTCGAACGCACCGTCGCCGACCTCGTCCGGCCGCCGGAGGCGCCCCCGGTCTCGGTCATCGAGGGCGACCAGGAGACGCTGCTGGACGCCCGCCGCCTCGCCGCCGCCGGGGCCCGCACCGTCCAGGTCAACACCGGCGCCGGCTGCCATCTCGACGCGGCGATGGTCGCGCGGGCGCTGCCCGAGCTCGCTCCCCCGCCCGGCTCGACGGTGTTCGTCGAGAACGTCGGCAACCTCGTCTGCCCCGCCCTGTTCGACCTCGGCGAGCACGCGCGGGCCGTGCTGATGTCGGTCACCGAGGGCGCGGACAAGCCGCTGAAGTACCCGCACATGTTCCGCCGCGCCGACGTCGTGCTGATCAACAAGATCGACCTGCTGCCGCACGTCGACTTCGACGTCGCCGCCTGCCGGGAGGCGGCGCGCCGGGTGTCCCCCGGCGTCCGCGTCCTGCTGGTGTCTGCCGCCCGGGGCGACGGCATCCCCGGCTGGTGCGCCTGGCTGCGCTCCCTGCGCCGGAGCGGCGAACCGCTGACGCACTGAGCCCGGGTTCCGGGCGCCGCTCACCCCGGCGGGACGACCAGGTCCGCACGGAACTCGACGAGATACCGGTGCAGGTCGCTGGACCCCTCCAGCATGGCCGCCGCCCTGAAGGTCAGCTCCGCGCGGCGCCGCTCCAGGGCCTCGCGGAGCGCGCCGCTGCCGCCCGTCCGGCGCAACCCGTCCAGAACGGGCCCGATCTGCGGCAGCGGGTAGCGGACCTGGCGCAGCAGCTGCACCATCCGCGCGTCCCGCACGTCGGCCGGGGCGTAGCGGCGGTAGCCGGTGACCGGCTCGCGCCCCGGAGCCAGCAGCCCGGCCGACTCCCATACGCGCAGCGCGGACGTGCGGACGCCCAGCCGCGCGGCCACCTCGCCGATCCGCAGGTCCGCGCGGGGCAGCGCGGCCCGGTCCGCGGCGACGAGTTCGAGCGCCTCGCCCGCCGCGCCGAGGGAGCGCCGCTGCTCGTGCAGGACGGCGTGCCCGGCGTCCACGCGGGCGAGCGCCCGCGCGACGTCTCCGGCGTGCACCGCCCGCATGATCTCCTGGGCGCCGTCCGGCCCGTAGCCCCGCGCCAGCGCCCGGTAGGCGAGCATCGCCGCGCGGTGCCCGGCGTCGAACCTGCGGTAGCCGGACGGGGTGCGCGGCACCGGCGGCAGGACGCCCGCCTCCTCGTAGTTGCGGACCTGCTGCGTCGATACCCCCGCCGCCCGCGCCAGGTCGACGGGCCGCAGCGTCCCGCCCGCACGCGCCATCGGGATCGTCCTTCCGCCGCTCGCCCCGGCATCGGGCGGGCCGCGTCGCTCCCGGTCGCCCCCGGAAGCCTACCGAAACGCCGCGCGGGGAACGGTCATCGGATCCCTAGCAGTACGTCGAGGGTCCCTTGCGTCCCCACGAGCACGAGTCCGCCGCGGACCCGTTCGGGTAGCGGAGGTAGGCGGTGTCGCCGGTGTTGTTCCACACGTAGGCCGACCTGCCCCAGTACCGGTGCGTCGCCGTGTTGGACCCCTTGCCCGTGTGGACGTACACCGACTTGCGCCCGCCCAGCGTGAACGAGCCGAAGGTGTAGGTGTAGCCCGTTCTGTCCCGCAGCTTGTAGCCCTTGAGCTGCCTCGACGTCCGCGCCGAGTTGTAGAGCTGCACCCACTCGCCGTTCAGCGACGCGTTCGAGCGGTCGTCCTTGCCCGGCGAGTCGAAGTACACCCGGTGGATCTGGACGGCGCTCGCGGCCTCGGCGGGGACGGCGGCCAGCACCCCCGTACCGAGCGCCCCGGCGAGGACGGTCGCACCCATAACGACGAGCTTTTTCACCCTGTGGATCCCTTCTTCACGACGAATCCCTAGATGTACCGGTAATCGCCTACATCTGGAGGGTGATGGCCAGTGCGGGCCGCCGGCCAACCAGGGCACCGGGTGAGACGTCGGCGGCCGGACCCCGAGGGGGTCCGGCCGCTTTCCGTAGCGTTACCAGCGATACCAGCGACCGCGTTTACCGGACGGTCCCGTGCCACGGGCCACGAACCCGAGGATCCAGAGGACGAGCACGATGACGGCCAGGATCCAGAGAAGCTTCAACGCGAAACCCGCACCGAGCAGCACCAGGGCCAGCAGCAGGACCAGAATCATCAACCAGGGCATTTTCCGTTCCTCCTCGTCGCCCTGTGTCCCCGCAGATTCGTCCCCTATGCCGCTGTAAGGTCACGAATTCGACTCACTACGCAACGTGCCCGGGTATGGGAATGTCTCCCGTTTCCCCCGGATCCGGGCGCCCTAGGAGATCGACAGGACCAGCTTGCCGAACTGGACGCCCGCGGCGAGGTCGGCGAGCGCGGCCGGGCCCTCGTCCAGCGGACGGGCGCCGTGCACGACGGGGCGGATGCCGTGCTCGGTCACGAACTCCAGCATCCGGGCGAACTCGCGGGCACTGCCCATGGACGTGCCGAGCACGCTGATCTGGCGGAAGAAGAGGTCGCGCAGCGACAGCGGCACGTCCGCGCCGGTGGTGGCACCGAGGGACACCAGCCGCCCGCCGGGCCGGAGCGCGGCCACGCCCGCCGCGAACGTCGCCGAGCCGACGCCGTCCACGACGAGGTCGGCGGGTCCGCCGGGCGCCGCCGACCAGTCGTCGCCGCTGCCGAGCGCGTGGTCCGCGCCGAGCCCGCGGGCCAGCCGGAGCTTGTCCGGGACGCGGGAGGTCACGGTGACCGTCGCCCCGGCGGCCTTCGCCATCGCCAGCGCGAGGGTGGCCACGCCGCCGCCGATGCCGGGCAGCAGCACGTGCTCGCCGGCTCGCAGCCCGCCGCGGGTGAACAGCGCGCGGTAGGCGGTGAGCCCGGCGAGCGGCAGCGCCGCCGCCTCCGCCCAGTCCAGGTGCGCGGGCTTCGGCGCGACGTTCCGGGCGGGCACGACCACGTACTCGGCGAACGTCCCGTCGGCGGGCACGCCCAGGATCTCCGGGACCTCCGGCACGTCGTCCGGATCGTCCCAGCCGATGCACGGGTTGATCACCACCTCGGCGCCCGGGGCGGCCGCGGCGCCCGGACCGGCCGCCTCCACGACGCCCGCGCCGTCCGAGCCGAGCGTGACGGCGGGGTCGGCGGCCGTGCGGGCGTCGGCCAGGAACAGGTCGCGGTGGTTGAGTCCGGCGGCCCGGAGCCGGACGAGGACCTCGCCGGGCCCCGGATCCGGCGCGTCCCGGCGCCGGACGGAGACACCGTCCAGTCCGGGGGCGCCCCCGTGCGTCACCGCTGCCATTGTGCTCATCGGCCCTCCCCGATCGTGATCGACCGGTCCACCGTAACGAGCGGCCGGAGCCGTTTTCGCAGGTTGTGAAGGTCGTCACGGAGAGGGAATCTCACACTGTGAAGTACCTGCGCGCCGTGTCCTCCCGGACCCCTCGGGGGCACCGGGAGGACACCGCCGCGGCCCGGGGGACGGTGCCCCGGACCGCGCGACGCGACCTCCTCCCGGGGTCGCTCAGAGGCAGGCGGGCAGGTGCTTGGCCTGCACGTAGCCCCAGCGTCCGGAGTTGGGCGCGTAGCCGAGGATCCACGCGGTCTTGCCGTGGTGCCCGCAGTGCTCGGTGGTGATGTAGAAGGAGTCCCCGCGCGAGACGTTGCCGATGACGAACGAGTACGCCCCGCTGCGCAGGGTCCCCAGCGTCCCGACGCCGATCCGCTTCCGCTTGGTCTTGCCCGGGTGCGGCGGGTTGATCGGGACGTTCTTGAGGACCATGTGGCCGCCGGGCGCCCGCAGGTCCGGCAGCGGGGTGCCGCCCTGGGCGCCCTTGCTGTAGGCGCGGGGGTCGGTCAGGCAGGACTTGGCGATGAAGCCCCACTGCGGGTCCGCCTTGCGCGCGTAGTCGAGCACGAGCGCGTAGCGGTGGTAGGTGTAGCGCACGCCGACGTGCGTCCGCTTGCCGGAGGCCGTGCGCGACTTCTGCCACGTACGGGCGGGGACGCCGCTCTTCGGGTAGTTGTGGTAGATCGCGCAGTTCGTCTTGAGGGTCGTGGAGTGGGTGTAGCCGGTCTTGGCCGCCCGCGCCTGGGCGGCCTGCGCGGGAGCGGCCCCGGCGAGGGCGGCCCCACCGAGGACGACGGCCGCGGCGGAGGTGAGCACGCCCCCGGTCCGCACGACCCGGCGCGTCCCCGTCGACAGAAGGTCCTTCATGGTCATTTCCTTTCGCCCGGACGGGCCGGACGGCCCGCCGCTCGACTCGGTCATGACCCCTCCGATAACGTTCGTGTCATCGGAGATGTCGACCGGAACGCTAGCCGCTGCCCCCAAAGAGGGCAAGCGATGTCATCAAAGATGTCACCTTGGAGGTTCGGTGCCACGGGAGCTGTACGGCATCGCGGAGATCGCCGACGCCCTCGGCCTCACCCGCCAGGCGGTCACCGTGTGGCGCAAGCGCCGGAGCTGGGGCATGCCGGAGGCCGACGTCGAGCTGGCGTCCGGGCCGGTCTGGCAGGCGCACACCATCGAGCCGTGGCTGCGGACCCAGCGGTCCAGGCTCAGCCAGGAGACCGGCGGGGAGCGGGTCACCACCGGCGACGTCAGGCGGGCGGCCCGGCGGCTGCTCCGGCTCCTCGCGCTGCTCCTGGAGGAGCCGCACCGGCCGAACCTCGTGCAGCAGGCGCTGCGGGAGGTCGAGCAGTTCACCGGCGAGCTCGCCCGCGCCACCGACGACGAGGAACGCGCCCGCCTGCTCCGGCTGCTCGTCCCGCTGGCCGGGCCCGGGTGCGCCGACCCGCGCGCCCGCGCTGAACTGACCCGGCTGGCCGTTTCGGCTCTGCCGGAACTGCACGAAATACTGCTGGAAAGGGGAATCGAGGAACCGGTCCCCGATTCTCGGTAATCTCACCTGACGTGCTGACCGACGAACCCGATCCCGCCGCCGTTCCCGGTTACCGGCTGCTGCGCAAGATCGGCGAAGGCGGCATGGGCGTCGTCTACGCGGCCCGCGCCGACGGCGCCGACGGCGAGCCGGAAACGGTGGCCGTCAAAGTCGTCCACCCGCGGCTCGCGGGTATTTCCGAATACCGCCGCGCATTCGCGCGGGAGGCGAGCGCGGCCCGCCGCGTCGCGCACCCGAACGTGGTCGCGATCGTCGACTCCGGCGAAGGCGAGGGCGGCGGGCCCGTCTACATCGTGATGCGCCACGTCGACGGGATCGCGCTCGACCGGCTCGTCCGCTACGACAGGCTGTCGCTGGGCAAGGCGCTCGACATCACCGAGCAGATCGCCGGGGCCCTCGACGCCGTGCACGAAGAGGGGCTCGTCCACGGCGACGTGTCACCGGCGAACATCCTGCTCGCCGACGCACCGGACGCCGCGCACGCGCTGCTCACCGACTTCGGGCTCGCCCGGCCCCTGGCGACCGGCCCGCTCAGCCGGTCCGGCGGGTGGGCACGCAGCGGGCGGGGGGCCGGAACACCCGGTTTCATGGCGCCCGAGACGGCCTCGGGCGACCGCGTCACCCGTCACGCCGACGTCTGGTCGCTGTGCGCGGTCCTGTGCTTCCTCCTGACCGGACGGCCTCCGCTCCCCGGGCGCCACCGGCTCAGCGAGCAGCGAGACGACCTGCCCCGGGGCCTGGACGAGGTCGTCGAAAGGGCGCTGCACCCCGGCGCTCGCGGGGCTCGCCGCGCCCGGCCTCACCGAGCGGCAACTGGAGATCGCCCGGCTGGCCGCGCAGGGGCTCGGCAACCGCGAGATCGCCGAGCGGCTGGTGCTGTCGGTCCGGACCGTGGCCAACCACCTCGGCGCCGTCTACGATCGGCTCGGGGTCCCCGACCGGAGCGCCCTGCCCGCCGCGCTGGCCTGGGATCCCGCCCCCGACGGGGACGCGCGGACCGGACCGCCCGGACGAGACCCCGGTCCCGGAATGTGAGATGAGGGACCAGGAACTGAGACGTTTGGAGTAGAGTGCGGCCATGGTCTCACGCAACATTCGCCTGGCCGTCATCCCCGGTGACGGGATCGGTCCCGAGGTGGTCGCCGAGGGGCTGAAGGTCCTGGAGGCCGTCGCCCCGTCCACCGGCCTGACGTTCGAGCGGACGCCCTACGACCTCGGTGCCGCCCGCTGGCACCGTACGGGGGAGACCCTGCCCGACTCGGTCCTGGCGGAGCTGCGCGAGCAGGACGTCATCCTGCTCGGCGCCGTGGGCGACCCGAGCGTCCCCAGCGGGACGCTGGAGCGCGGGCTGCTGCTGCGGGCGAGATTCGAACTCGACCACTACGTCAACCTCCGCCCGGTGAAGCTCTTCCCGGGCGTCGAGACCCCGCTGGCGGGCGTGACGCCGGACGACATCGACATGATCGTCGTCCGCGAGGGCACCGAGGGCCCCTACACGGGGGTCGGCGGCGTCCTGCGCAAGGGCACCCCGCACGAGGTCGCCACCCAGGAGAGCGTGAACACCGCCCACGGCGTCGAGCGCGTCGTCCGGTACGCCTTCGAGGTCGCGGCGTCCCGGCCGCGCAAGAAGCTCACGCTCGTCCACAAGGACAACGTCCTCACCTTCGCCGGTGATCTCTACCAGCGCGTCCTGCGCCGCGTCGGTGCCGAGTTCCCGCAGGTCAGCACCGACTACTGCCATGTCGACGCGGCGACGATGTACTTCGTCGGACAGCCGCGGCGGTTCGACGTGGTGGTCACCGACAACCTGTTCGGCGACATCATCACCGACCTCGGCGCCGCCGTCGCCGGCGGCATCGGGCTGGCCGCGTCCGGCAACGTCAACCCCGCCCGCACCGCGCCGTCCATGTTCGAGCCCGTGCACGGCAGCGCGCCCGACATCGCCGGTCAGGGGAAGGCCGACCCGACCGCGACGATCCTGTCGGTCGCGATGCTGCTCGACCACGTCGGCGCGGCCGAGGCCGCCCGCACCGTCGAGCGGGCCGTGTCCGACGACCTCGCCGAGCGGGGCGCGCTCGCCGCCCGCTCCACCGCGCAGGTCGGCGACGCGATCGCCAAGCGAGTAGCCGGCTAGGGGCACGCCTCCCCGTCCGATCAGGACGACTCCGGGCGCGCCTCCACGGCGCGCCCGGTTTCGCGCGTGCCGTGACACGAGGAGTAGCACTAGACGAAGTACGACAATAGGGATTAAGGAAGCCGGCGCGGCAGCGGGGCCGCACCAGGCGATCCGCGAGAGGACAACGTGATGAGCAGCACCCTGGACTTCCAGATCACACGCACCGAGCGACCGGCCACGGCCGGGGAGCGCGCGCGGATCCTGGCCGATCCCGGCTTCGGGCGGTACTTCACCGACCACATGGTCACGATCCGGTACTCCGCGGACCAGGGCTGGCACGACGCCCGCCTGGAGCCCTACGGCCCCATCCCGATGGACCCCGCCAGCCAGGTGTTCCACTACGCCCAGGAGCTCTTCGAGGGCCTCAAGGCCTACCGGCAGCCGGACGGCTCGATCGTCACGTTCCGGCCGTACATGAACGCCGCGCGGATGAACCGCTCCGCGCGCCGGATGGCGATGCCCGAGATCCCCGAGCAGCTGTTCGTGGACGCGGTCGAACTGCTCGTCAGTACCGACGGGGACTGGGTGCCGGGCACCGAGGGCCACAGCCTCTACCTGCGGCCGTTCATGATCGCCACGACCCGCGCCCTCGGCGTGAACAGCCCGGCGAACGAGTTCCTGTTCATGGTCATCGCCTCCCCGTCCGGCCTGTACTATCCGCGCGGCGTGAAGCCGGTCTCGGTGTGGCTGTCGCAGGACTACACCCGCGCGGCGCCGGGCGGCACCGGCGAGGCCAAGTTCGGCGGCAACTACGCGGCGTCGTTCGCGGGCCAGGCCGAGGCCGTCGCGCAGGGCTGCGACCAGGTCGTCTGGCTCGACGCGGTGGAGCACCGCTGGGTCGAGGAGGTCGGCTCGATGAACCTGATGTTCGTCTACGGCTCCGGTGCCCGGGCCCGCCTGGTCACCCCCGCGCTGACCGGGACGCTGCTGGCCGGCGTCACCCGCGACTCGATGCTCACGCTGGCCCCCGACCTCGGTGTCCCCGCCGAGGAGGGCAAGATCAGCATCGAGGAGTGGCAGGCCGGCTGCGCGTCCGGTGAGATCACCGAGGTGTTCGGCTGCGGCACCGCCGCGATCATCAGCCCGGTCGGCGAGGTCAAGGGCGCCGACCGCGGGTGGACGATCGGCGACGGCGAGCCGGGCGAGATCTCGATGCGGCTGCGCCAGGAGCTGATCGGCATCCAGTACGGCACCCGCCCCGACCCGTACGGCTGGGTGCACAAGATCGCCTAGACCGGCGGGCGGCCCGGCCGCCCGGACGGCGCGCTCCTCGCCTTCGAGGAGCGCGCCATCGGCGTCAGGCGTCCCCGGTCACCCGGAAGGGGACGCTCAGGGCGCGATGTGGACCGACGTCGTCAGCACCGAGGCGCCGGAGGCGTCCGCGGCCGCGGCCCGCGAGGTCGGGTTGATCGCGTAGTGGAAGGCGAAGCCCACGTACGCGACGCCCGGCTTGTTGCCGACCTGCACCCGGAAGGTGCAGGTGCCCGAGAGCGTGTAGACCTTCTTGGCGCGGTGCGGCTGCACCGTGGAGTGCCAGGTGTAGCCGACGGGTACGACGTGCTTGTCGTGGTACTTGCCGTTCAGGCCGGTCGCGACGCAGGTCGCCTTGCTCCGCGCGATGGCCTTCAGCTTCTTGTTGGTGATGACGAACGCCCACGGCAGCGGGTACTTCTTGGAGTACCTGCCGGTCAGCTTGACCTGCGCGTGGAAGCGGCCGACGTTGTTCTTGTAGGTGTAACTCTGGTGCCTCTTGGTGAAGACGAAATGCTGCGGAGCGGCCTTTCCGGCGGGCTGCGCGGGAGCCGCGTTCGCGGCGGCGGCCGTGCCGATCGCCAGGGTCGCGGCGGTGCCGGCGACGGCGGCGAAACGGCCGATTCTGCGCATGCGCATTTCAGAGTTCCTTTCGGAGGATTCGGCGCCCGGGGTCCCCGCGGGCACCGTGAAGCTCCGCCCGATGTGACGGACGAGCGGGACCGGCCGAGAGGTCAGTCGCGATCCCAGTCGATGCGGACGTCGATCGTGGCGTCCGCGGTCGCCCCGTCTCCGCGGTCGTGGTCGTCCGGGTCCGGGCCCGGCGGCGGGTCCCCAGGCCGCCGTACGTCCGTGGCCCGGTAGGCGTAGCCGTCCTGTTCCGCCTCTTCCCAGGTGAAGACCACGTCCTCACCGGGAACGAGCCGGGCGAAGGCCCCTTCCTCGCTCATGTGGACGGCGGAGAAATGCGCCCAGACGTCTCCCGGTACTTCTGACGAGGCCAGGGTTCCCCAGCCCGCCTCGTCATCCCATGATCGAACCGTTCCATGGACGGGAGTACCGCTCATCAGATCCCCTCATCTGGCGGACTGCGGCAATTTTGGTGAGTGATCGCGGTTCGCGCAAGGGCCCCCATGCGCATCGGGCGTCGCCATCGTAGCGCGGGCCGCCGCCCGCTTCCCTGGGCCTCACATGGGGAAATATGGTGAATTAGCGAACATTGGAACCATGCAACACAGGGTCCGGCATTATTGTCCTCATCAGGCCAAGTCGGAAACGCAGGGCGTTTCTCCCGGCCCACCTCCCCGCGGACGGCCAACGTCTCACCATCCGAGACACGTGTGCGCTCATCGTGGACGGTGTGGCACACTGGTACGCATCATGCGCCACAGCCTCGTGATTATCGGCTGGCGCGCCGGCATCTGACGGGACAACGCCGGCGCGCAGACCTCTCACGTCCGTGAGGGGTCTTTTTTGTGTCCTGGCGCTGATGGCCCATTTTCCTGGGGGATCGAACCATGCAAGGCGACGCGTTCCACGTCTATGACACCACGCTCCGTGACGGCTCGCAGCAGGAGGGGCTCAACCTCTCCGTGGCCGACAAGCTCGCCATCGCCCGCCACCTCGACGACCTCGGCGTCGGCTTCATCGAGGGCGGCTGGCCCGGTGCGAACCCCAAGGACACCGAGTTCTTCAGGCGGGCTCGAACAGAGCTCGGCCTGAAGCACGCGCAGCTCACCGCGTTCGGCGCGACCCGCCGGGCCGGTGTGCAGGCCGCCGACGACCCCCAGGTGGCCGCCCTGCGCGACTCCGGCGCGTCCGTCGTGACCCTGGTCGCCAAGAGTCACGACAGGCACGTCGAGCTGGCCCTCCGCACCACCCTGGCGGAGAACCTCGCGATGATCCGCGACACGGTCTCCCACCTGCGTGCGGAGGGCCAACGAGTCTTCCTCGACGCCGAGCACTTCTTCGACGGCCACCGCGCCAACCGCGCCTACGCGCTGGAGGCCGTCCGCACCGCCGCCGAGGCGGGCGCGGACGTCGTCGCGCTCTGCGACACCAACGGCGGCATGCTGCCCGACGAACTGGCCGAGATCGTCCACGACGTGGTCGCGCAGGGCGTCCGGGTCGGCATCCACTGCCACGACGACTCCGGCTGCGCCGTGGCCAACTCGCTGGCCGCCGTCCGGGCGGGCGCCACCCACGTCCAGGGCTGCGCGAACGGCTACGGCGAGCGCAGCGGCAACGCCAACCTGTTCACGCTCGTCGGGAACCTCCAGCTCAAGCGCGGGATGCGGCTCGTCACCGACGCCCAGCTCGCCGAGATGACGCGGATCGCGCACGCCGTCTCCGAGGTCACCAACGTCACGCCCGCCTCCCAGCAGCCCTACGTGGGCGTGTCGGCGTTCGCGCACAAGGCCGGGCTGCACGCCTCCGCCGTCAAGGTCGACCCGGACCTCTACCAGCACATCGACCCCGCCGCCGTCGGCAACGACATGCGCATGCTCGTCTCCAGCATGGCCGGGCGCGCCTCCGTCGAGCTGAAGGGCCGCGAGCTCGGCTACGACCTGTCCGGCGAGAAGGCCCGCGCGGTCGTCGAGCGGGTCAAGGAGCTGGAGTCCACCGGCTACACCTTCGAGGCCGCCGACGCCTCCTTCGAGCTGCTGCTGCGCGAGGAGCTGACCGGCGTCCGGCAGCGGCACTTCGAGGTCGAGTCGTGGCGGTCCATCGTGGAGCGCCGCCCCGACGGCTCCATGGTCAGCGAGGCCACCGTCAAGCTGCGCGCCAAGGGCGAGCGGATCATCGCCACCGGCGAGGGCAACGGCCCCGTCAACGCCCTCGACAACGCGCTGCGCATCGCCCTCGGCCGCCTCTACCCGGAGCTGGCCCGGCTGGAGCTGATCGACTACAAGGTCCGCATCCTGGAGGGCACGCACGGCACCGGCGCCCGGACCCGGGTGCTGATCGAGTCCGCCGACGGCGAGCGCGAGTGGGGGACCGTCGGCGTCGAGGACAACGTCATCGCCGCGTCCTGGCAGGCGCTGGAGGAGGCCGTGACCTACTGCCTGCTCCACGCGGGCTACGAGGCGGGCTGAACCCGGCCGTCCCCGGGCCGGCCCGCCGCGACGCCGTGACGCGGGGGCCGGTCCGGTGCCGTCCGGTGGCGCGCTGGCATCATCGGGGGATGAGCACAGAGATCACCGACGCCCCGGACCGGAGCCGCTACGAGATCCGCGAGGGGGACGCCCTCGCCGGGTTCGCCGAGTACCGGACACAGCCGGGCCAGATCGTCGTCACCCACACCGAGGTCGACCCCGCCTTCGGGGGCAGGGGCATAGGCGGCGCGCTCATGCGGGGACTGCTGGACGACGTGCGGGCCAAGGGGCTCACGGTGGTCCCGCTGTGCCCGTTCGCGAAGAAGTGGATCGACGGGCACCCCGACTACCAGGACCTGGTCGCCCCCTGACCCGCTGGACCTCCCGGGCCCGCGGCCGTGCGGCGGGTCGCGGTCAGCCGTCCGCGGGCTTGGGCGGGACGTCCTGGACGACCTCGAAGCTCCACAGCTCGGCGGCGCTGGAGGCCGGCCCGCCGTGCCCGTGACCGTGGCCGTGCCCCTCCCCGTGCCCCTCCCCGGCGGGGCGCTGCTCCGCCTCGGCGGCGGCGCGCGCGTGGCCACGCCGGAACGCCTCGCCCTCCGTCCAGCGCTGGAAGTCCTCCTCGCTGCGCCACCTCGTGTAGACCAGGTACCGGTCCGATCCCTCGACCGGGCGCAGCAGCTCGAACCCCTCGAAGCCCTCGGCCGACTCCACCAGCCCGGCCCGGCCCGCGAACCGCCGCTCGATCTCCGCGCGCATCTCCGGCGCGACGGTGAGGACGTTGATCTTCACTACGGACACTCCGGCCCCCTTCGTGATCTCGACGGGCCCACCGTACCGGCCCGCGTTCCGGGGACTCCGGAGCGCAGCCGGGGCGGCGGCGGAGCCGGGGGTGTTTCCGGCGCCTGCGGCGCTGTTCGGTAGAAATTTCATCCAACTCGGCCGAACGGGTGGCGGATTTCGCGGCAGGCGTCCACTATGGGGAGCAGCACGGCTCGTGTGAGGCATCCGCGCGCCGCCCCCAGCCGCCGATTCGCCGGAGTGATCGTATGTCCGTCCGCCCCTGGAGCCCCGAGGATCTTGGGCGTCCCACGGACGGGACGTGGGCCGACATGGCGTTCGGGCTCGGCGAGATGTACGAGCGCGAGGGCGACCTGGAGGCGGCCGCCGACTGGTACCGGCGGGCCGCCGAGTCCGACCGCGCCGACGCCGCCCTGCGGCTCGGCGCCGTCCTCGGCCGGCTGGCCGACGCGCGCCGCGCCGACGAGTCCGCGGAGGAACTGCTGGCCGAGGCCACCCGCTGGCTCAGCGAGGCCCAGGACGCCACCACCCCGGACGCCATCGAACTGATCACCGACATGCTCAACCGGCACCAGCGGCAGGCGGCCCGCCGCGGCCTGGAGCACGCCGCCTCCGCCTGACGCGGCCCGACGCCGACCGCCTGACGCAACGGGCATATCGCTGCGTTCCGCCACGAACCTAACCGCCTTCCGCACCGTCGGACTCCATGAGATCGCCGATGGCTGGAGGATGACGAGTTGAGCGGCGAGGAGACCGGGTACGTCCCCCCGGACCACACGACGACCGCTGAGTTCCGCGCCCCCGCCCGGCCCGGCGCGGACCCCGGCGCGACCAACCCGGACGCGACCGACCCGGACGGGTTCGACCCGGGGGCGACCGCGATCGACGCCCCCGCGGCCGACGACCTTCCGGCCGACGACCCACCCGCTGACGACCCACCCGCTGACGACCCAGGGGACCCGAACGCGACGTCCGAGGACGCCGCGGCGAAGGGCCCGCAGGTGACCGCCGCGGACCCCGTCCCGGATCCGCCGCCCTCCCCGGAGCCCCTTCCCGCGCCCGCGCCGGCCCCGATCCCCGCTCCGCGACCGGCGCCCGCCGCCGAAGAGGGCCCATGGACGGCCCAGTTCGGCGCGGACGAGCCCCCCTCCGACACGCCCCCCAGGGCGAGGGCGCCGCACGCCCCGGCCGCTCTGGGCGCCGTGCCGCCCGCCTCCCGGCCCACCGCCGAACCGGCGCCGCCGACCGCGCCGCCTCCGCCCGTGCCGCCCCAGGCCCCCGCCCCGGACAAGCCGGTCGCCTCGGCGAGGCCCGCCCCGGAACAGCGGGCGCCGGACCGCGGAGCATCCGGTGCGCCCGGAACGTCCACGCCGTCCGCCGCGCACGGGATGCCCGCCGCCCCAGACGGAACGGGCGCGATGACGGCACCGGCGGTCCCGCCACCCGGCGGCGGGACCGCGCGCAAGCGCCGGGTGGCCGTCATCGCGGTGGGCGCCGCGCTCCTGCTGCTAATCGTCGCCGTCGCCGCCGCCCTGCTCTTCACGGGCGGAGGCTCCGACGACGGAGACGAGGCGCAGGCGGCACCGGCGGCCACCCCCACGGGCACGGCGCCGGGCGCGTCCACCGAGGCGCCGACGGGCGAGCCCACGGCCCCGGGCGCGCCCACGGGAGGACCGACCGGCGATCCGGCGGCGACGCCGACCACGGAACCGACGGTCCCGTCCAGCGGGCCGACCGGCGACCCGTCCGCGGCGCCGATCGGGCCGGTCGTGCGGGGCGACGGGGTCACCTACCAGCTCGTCCAGCAGGACGACGGCTACTACGAGGGCAGGCTCGTGGTCACCAACCGCACCGGGCGCCCCATGAACACGTGGCGGCTGACCTTCGAGGCCCCCGGCGCGGACGTCCGGAACGTCTGGGGCGCCCGGCTCGTCCGCGGCGGCGCCCGCGCCGAGGTCCAGAACCTCGACGGCGCCGCGGCGATCCCGCCGGGCGGGACATGGGAGGTCCGGTTCGGCGCCGCCGGGAAGGCCGCCACCCCCCGCGACTGCCACGTCAACGGCGCCGACTGCGGCCTGTGACCGGCGTACTAGGCTGCCCGTCATGCGTATCGCGAGGTTCTCCACCGACGAGGGCATGTCCTTCGGGGTGGTGGAGGAGAACACCGTCGCCGCCATCGCGGCCCATCCGTTCGGCGAACTGGCCTTCACCGGGCAGCGCCTCCCGCTCGCCGACGTACGGCTCCTGGCGCCGATCCTGCCGAGCAAGGTCATCGCGATCGGCAAGAACTACGCCGCCCACGCCCGCGAGATGGGCGGCGAGCCGCCCGCCGAGCCGGTGCTGTTCGCCAAGCCGTCCACCGCGGTGATCGGCCCCGGCGAGGCGGTCGCCTACCCGCGCAAGCTGTCCGAGCGCGTCGACTTCGAAGGCGAACTGGCCGTGGTCATCGGCCGCATGTGCCGCGAGGTCCCCGCCTCCCGCGCCGCCGAGGTCATCCTCGGCTACACCTGCGCCAACGACGTCACCGCCCGCGACCTGCAGAAGAAGGACGGGCAGTGGACGCGGGCGAAGGGCTTCGACACCTTCTGCCCGCTCGGCCCCTGGATCGAGACCGAGGCCGACCCCGCCGACCTGGCGATCTCCACCACCGTCAACGGCGAGGTCAGGCAGGACGCCCGCACGTCCCAGCTGACGCACGACATCCCGGCGCTGGTCGAGTACGTCAGCCAGGTCATGACGCTGCTGCCCGGCGATGTCATCCTCACCGGCACCCCCGACGGCGTCGGCCCGCTGGAGATCGGCGACGAGGTCACCGTGACCGTCGAGGGCGTCGGCTCCCTCACCAACCGCGTGATCGCCCGCGACTGACCCCGGACCGTCGTACGGCGTCCCTAAGCTGGAAAGGGACGCCGTACGAAGGGGGACACCATGCCGTTCAGCGGCTTCGCCGACGAGGCCTTCACGTTCTACGAGGGACTCCAGGCCGACAACAGCAAGACGTACTGGACGGCGCACAAGGAGACCTACGAGCGGCACGTCCGCGAACCCCTGACCGAGCTCTGCGCCGAGCTCGAAGAGGAGTTCGGCCCCGCCAAGCTTTTCCGCCCGTACCGAGACGTCCGCTTCAGCAAGGACAAGACGCCCTACAAGACCCACCAGGGCGGCCACACCCGTCACGGCTTCTACATCCAGATCGACGCCGACGGCCTCATGGTCGCCGGAGGCATGTACGCGCCCACCCCGGAACAGCTCCGCGACTACCGCGCCGCCGTCGGCTCCGACGCCTTCGGCAAGGAGCTGGAGGCCATCGTGGACGACCTCCGCGCCGCCGGACTGGAGATCGCCGGCGACCGGCTCAAGACGCGCCCCCGCGGCACCCCGCCCGACCACCCGCGCCTCGACCTGCTGCGCCACCGCTCCCTCTACGCCCACGAGGGCTGGCCCGCCGACCCGTGGATGGGCACACGCGAGGTCGTCACCCGCGTCCGCGACTCATGGCGGCGGCTCCGCCCCCTCGTGGAGTGGGGCGACCAGCACATCGGCCCGCCCGGCCTCACCCGCTGACCCCGCCGAACCCCGCCGAACCCCGCCCCGGCGAATACCCCGCCCTCCGGCACCGCCAATCGTTTTGGTCGCGGTCCCCGGGTCCTGTATTCTCTTCGAGGCGCGAGCGACCAGCCGGAGACGGCCCGGAAGCCCGTACCGCACTGGGGTATGGTGTAATCGGCAGCACGACTGATTCTGGTTCAGTTAGTCTAGGTTCGAGTCCTGGTACCCCAGCAGAGTCCACATCACGTGGACACGCCCCCGTCGTCTAGTGGCCTAGGACGCCGCCCTCTCAAGGCGGTAACGGCGGTTCGAATCCGCTCGGGGGTACGTTGGCCCGGCCTGCTCGGTGAGCTTCGCTCACCTTCGCCGGGGTTCGCAGTTTCTCCCAGGGGGGCGACCCCCTGGAACCCCCGGAGCGGCTGCCGCCGCTCGGCGAGCTGCGCTCGCCTTCGCTTTGGCATCCGCCGGTCCTCGCGGAGGCCGATTCCTGAAATGCCCGGGTGGTCACGGCTTTCGGTGAACTGAGTCCTCCTTCGCTTCGTCCCTGCCGCTTCTCGCGGGACGATCTCTGAAATTTCTGGTGGGTTACGGCGTCTGGGTTAGCGACGCTCGCCATTGCTGCGGCGCCGCCGACTGCCCCGGGGTCGATCGCTGGAGTACTCGGGCGGCTACGGCTGCTCGGTGAGGCATGTTCGCCTCGCTGTGGTTCGGCGAGACTCGTGGGGGAGTGGCGCTGGAGCCCGGCGCTCGGGGTTCCTCTGCGCGGTGGCTCGGGGCGTAAGGCGCATAACGGAACCCTGGTCCCTTCGCGGGCCAGGGTTTTCCTCGTGCCTAGGCTCCTTCTCCTCCCCGGGAAACCGGTTCGAAGTGGGGGGCGGAGTCCGGTATTCTGGGCGAGGCCGAGCGAGAGATCGCAAAGGTCGAAGTCCGGCCCCCGTCGTCTAGTGGCCTAGGACGCCGCCCTCTCAAGGCGGTAACGGCGGTTCGAATCCGCTCGGGGGTACCAGCCGGCAGAACCGCAGCCCACGCGCTGCGGTTTTTCGCTTTTCCGGACGCGATCGCGAGAGCGTGGCCTGGCGGCGGGCGCCGCCAGGCCGGGGCGGATCAGAGGCGCAGGTCGCGGCGTGCCCGGGCCAGCAGGCGGTCGGCGTCGGGCGCGTACGCCCACGCTCGGGACGGGGCCGTGGTGCGGCCCGCCTCACCGAGATGGCGGCGGGCCCGGTCGTGGTCACCGGCGCGGTAGAAGACGGCGCCGAAGAAGTGATGCGCCTCCAGAGCCCGCGGATGCGGACGCGGCGCGGCCAGCCACCGGTCGGCGGCCTCCGCCAGCGCGGCGTGGACCCTCGGCCCGGCCAGATAGGCGTTCAGATCGTCCATCGTGCCGAGCTCGGCGCCGACCTCCAGATGCGCCACGGCCAGCACCGCCGTGACCGGGTCGCCCGGCTCCGCGGCGGCGACGGCCGCCTCCGCGAAGTCCAGCACCTCGGCGTCCGACCCCCACCACTTCTTGCTCAACGCCTGAGACCTGCTGATGTGGGCCGCGTACAACGACGGGTGCCGGTCGCACAACTCCCGCCAGATCCGGTCGAGCTCATCCCTTCCGACCTGCATCCCGATGCCGTGCCACTGGAGGCGGTCCCAGGGGACGGGATCGGCCGGGAGCAACTCGGCGGCCCGGGTGAGGGGCCGGCCGGCGAGCGCGAGCAACTGCCAGAACCGTCCGAACTGCTCGTTGCTGACGTACTCGGCGCGGTAGGCGCTGCGCGCGCGCCACGCCTCCTCGATGCGGGTCGAGCCCAGCCACAGCAGAAGGTCCGGGTCGCCGGGGGCGTCGGCCGCCATCCGCGTCAGCGCATCGCTCCGCCCGGCCGCCGCCTCGGTGAGGATCTCCGTGTACAGGGCGCGCGTCTCGGCGTCCTCGCGGGTGCCGGCCAGCAGCCGGAGACCGGCGGCGAAGTCCCCGGCCCGCACCTCGGGCAGCGCCGCCGCCAGCGCGCCGTCCTGCCAGACCGGGCCGTAGCGGCGGCTCCGCAGCCGGCCGGGCAGCCCGAACACCGCGCCGAGGAGGCCGCCGCCGCCGTCCGGCGGATCCGCCGGCGGACGGGCCTCGCCCACGGCACGGGGCGGGATCTGCTCGTCGGAACGGGCGGGCATGGGCACGACCAGCCCGGCGGGCGCGTTCCGGTCGAGTTCGGCGACGATGCCGTCGCCACCCGGCCACACGTTCGGCTCCACCCCGACGGTCATCCCGTCCAGCCCGATCAGCAGGCGGGCGCCGTCCGGCCACGCGAGGACGGCGGCGCACGCGTCGAAGGGGACGGTGGCCATCGCGGACCCGGTCAGCGCCGTCACCCCGGCCGGGCCCGTGATCAGGCCGAGCCGCGCCTCGTCCGGCCGGGTGTGGACGCGGCCGTCCACCGCGATCATCGAGGCGGCCGGAGCGGGATGGAAGCGCGCCCCCGGCGGCTCCTGCCCGCGCGGCAGCATCAGCAGCGCGCTGTCGCGGACGGCGCGGCCGATGTCCTGGACGTCCGGCGGCTTCAGCTCGTCCAGGGCGGTCAGCAGGTCGGCGGTGGTGTGGAGCGGGGAGCCCAGCAACTCGGCAAGGCAGTGCGCGACGGCGCGGGGCGCGCGGGCCTCGTCCGAGGTGAGGCGGGTCCGGCGGGCCGTCACGACCTCGTCCCATTCGGCGGCGTCCACCGGCTCGTCCGCGATGCGGTCGAACTCGCCGAGGAACCGCTCGGTCAGCGCGGGGCGCACGTCCGCCAGCCCGTCGGCGAACGCCAGGACCTGCGCCGTGGCGCCGTCGCGGTGCGCGTAGTCGACGTCGGTGGTGTAGCTGAGGGCGCCGTCCCGCCGCAGGACGCGGTGCAAGCGGCGGCGCAGGAAGTCGGAGTGGAGCGAGGCGGCGGCGTTGCGCGGCACGATGCCGGTGAGCGCGACGCCCTTGACGTTGCTGGTGAAGTAGGCCGGGGTGCGGGGCAGTGCGCTGGTGGGCTTCGGGACGGGACGGCGCTCGCCGTCCGGCAGGGGCAGCCGGAGCCCCTCCGGCGGCGGGCCGCCGATGAGCGCCAGCGCCGCGTTCCGCCGGGTGAACCACCGCGCCGCCCACGCCTGGACGTCATCGGCGGCGCAGGACGCGAGGCCGTGTTCGTCATAAGCGGGAAGGCCGTAGGTGGCGGCTCCGTAACGCCAGAGCAGCAACTGGCCGACCAGGCCGTTGTCCCGTCCTTCGGCCTCGGTGCGCAGAATCTGCTTCTCGGCTTCGAGCCGGTCCATGGGAAGCGCGTGCAGAGCGTCACAGACCGCGGTCAGGAACGTGCTGACCTTGCCTGGTTCGCCGTGCGTGACGAACGTCGTGGTGACCGAGTCGACGGCGCCGTTGTAGTGGTAGTCGCTCTCGCCGACGGCGTGCAGCGCCAAATGCTCCACCAAATGGGTGAGGCCGCTCCGCGCCAGCGTTTCGTCGGCCTGCCCCACGCGGAACATCAGGACGGCCTGATAGCCGTCGTCGCCGGGCCTCCCCTCGGTCCAGAAGACGGGAACCTCATCGACCTCGGTACGCACGATTTCCATTCGACCTCCCCCTGTAGACCGCGAAATCCTACAATTCGCGAGTGGTGAAGGAAATCTCTTATCGATATCGGGTTCCCTTCGGGCCGACCTGGCGCGGGTTTCTCGCGCCGATCTGGCCCGTGGCGATCCTGGTCGCGCTCATCGTGCTGTTCTACGCGACGCACCGGCCCGTGACCACCGCCCGGACGCTCGACCCCGTCGGCTCCGGCGACGCCGCCGGTGACGTCCGTCCGGTGCTGTGGGTGGACGAGGGGCTGCGGTACCGCGTCCACGTCCGGGAGGGGGCTGAACTACCCGACAAATGCACTCTTAACTTTCAAACCGCCTCATATGCAGTGAAACTAGATCGAACACGTCATCATGGGGATCCGGCGACGGTCGGCGGATACCGGTGGCTGGGCGCGTTCCGCGCTCCCGCCGGCGGCCGCGCGGCCCTGGGCTGCGACACGTCGAGCCAGGCGCTGCGCGTCCACGTGGACGCGCCCGGCGAGCGAGTCCTGGTCGCGCTCATGCTGGCCTGGGGTCCGGTGCTCATCCTGTCCATCTACCTGGTCGTGCGGGCCCGGCGGCGGGGCGGGCGTCCGGGACGCGTCCCCGCGCGCCGTCCGATGGACCCGGTGGTGCGGGTGGCGCCCGCCGCCCTGGAGGCCGCGGACCGCGACCGCACCACGGTGTACTTCCGCAACGGCGCGTTCGTTGCGGCCGGGGAGCGCGACCCGCGGGCGGCGGCGGACGAGGCAGCGGCGGTATTGGCGGCTCTGCGCGATCCGGCCGCCTTCCGCGTCGCGGAGACCGCCGGCGGCGGCCGTCTGGTGATCTTCCCCGACGTGACCGTCCACCTGACCCCGCACGAGATCAAGCACGCCGAGACGCGCGACCTCGGCCGGCACGCCCGCGCCAAGATCGGCCGGGACGCCCGCGCCCCCGAACCCGTCCACGTCCGCCCCGCCGAACCCGTCGCCTCCGGCCCGGGGTGAGGCGGCAGGGGCGGCCGAAATCCGCATCCGGAGAATGGCCGAGGGCGTGGGCGCGACGATGAAGCCCTCTGTCCCTCGCCGGGGAAGGGACAGGGGACCGGAGGCCGAGATCCTCGCGCATTGCGGCCATGAATCCATCCGAGTCGCGGTCATGCTCGCCGTTCCCGGCATTCCAGAATGGTGACGTTGGGCGACATCTTCATTACCGCTCTCGGCTTGTGAGGGGCGAAGGAAGAAGCCCCGGCCGCCCGGCCGGGGCTTCTTCCTTCGCTCAATGCGCCGCGGGTTCTCTCGGGTGAGGAGCGGGGGTCTCCTCGGCGGCGGGAGCCGCGGGCCACCAGAAACGGGGGCCGGTGTCCAGCGCCAGGGCCGGGACGATGATGGAGCGGACGAGGAAGGTGTCGAGCAGGACGCCGAGGGCGACCAGCACACCGATCTGGACCATCATCGTCAGCGGCATGACGCCGAGGACGCCGAACGTGGCGGCCAGGACGAGGCCCGCGCTGGAGATGACGCCGCCGGTGACGCCGAGGCCGCGCAGCACCCCGGCCCGGTGGCCCGAGAGGGCGGCCTCCTCGCGGACGCGGGAGAGCAGGAACAGGTTGTAGTCGACGCCGAGGGCGACCATGAAGAGGAACGCCATCAGGGCGACCTGGACGTCCAGGGCCGGGAAGCCGAGGACATGGTGGAACAGGAGCCAGCCGGCGCCGAGCGCGGCGAAGTAGGACGCGACCACGGTGCCGATGACCAGCAGCGGGGCGACGAGGGCCCGGAGCAGGACGATCAGAATGATCAGGACGACGCCGAGGACGAGCGGGATCACGACACGGCGGTCGTGGGCCTGGGCGTCGGCGAGATCGAGTTCGCCGGCGGCCCCGGCGCCGACGGTGGCGTCCGGCACGGCCTTGCGGAGGGCGCGGACGGTGTCCTTCGCGGCGGCGCTGTCCGGCGGGTCGGTGAGGACGACGTCCAGGCGCGTGAGCCGTCCGTCCAGGGACTTCTGCGCCTTCTCCACGCGGGCGACGCCGGGGACCTTCGCGACGGCGCCGGCGGTCTCGGCGGAGGTGGTGATGACCTGGAGGGGACGGCTCTCGCCCCGGGGGAAGTGGGCGTTCAGCAGGTGCTCGCCGACCGTGGAGCCCGGCGTGGTGGTGAGGAAGTGCTCGCGGTCGAGGCCGGTGTGGATGCCGAGGGCGCCGCAGGCGAGCGCGCCGAGGACGGCGACGCCGCCGATCCACACGAGGCGGGGGCGGGCGGCGACGCCGCGGCCGACGCGGTCCCAGACGCCGCCGCGGGCGGGCGGGGCGTCGCCGTAGCGGGGGACGCGCGGCCAGAAGACCCAGCGGCCGAGGGCGACCAGCATCGCGGGCAGCAGCGTCATGACGACGACGAGGCCGCCGGCGACGCCGATCGCGCCGATCGGGCCGAGCGCGTAGTTGAACCCCATCGTCGCGGTGAGCAGGCACAGCAGGCCGAGGGAGACGGTCGCGGCGGACGCGATGATGGGCGCGGCGGCGCGGCGCAGGGCGGTCCGCATGGCCTCGTGCCGGTCGGGGTGACGGCGGAGCTCCTCGCGGTAGCGGGCGAGCAGGAGCAGCGCGTAGTCGGTGGTGACGCCGAAGACCAGCGCGTTCAGGATGTTCGCCATGCCGTCGGCGACGTAGAGCCCGGCGTGCTCGGCCAGCAGGTAGACGACGGCGCTGGTGACCTGGAGCGAGATCCCCGCGTTCAGCACCGGGATCAGCCACAGGATCGGGCTGCGGTAGGTGATCAGCAGGACGAGGGTGACCAGCAGCATCGTGACGATCAGGAGGGGCTTGTCGACCTTCTCGAAGGCGTCGCCCACGTCGAGCGCGGAGCCGGCCTGGCCGGTGAGGCGGATCTCCAGGCCGGGCGGCGGGTCGCGCTCGATGCGGTCACGGATCTTCTCCGCCCGGTCGGAGAGGCCCTCGCCCGCGGCGAGCGGGATGTTCAGCATCAGGGCCCGGCCGTCGCGGGAGACGGCGGGCGGCGCGACCGGGGCGGCGGCGAGGGGCGCGAGGGCCCGCCGGTCGGCCTCGGCGCGGGCCCGGTCGGCGGCGGTGACGCCGCCGTCGCGGACGTAGGCGATGATGCCGGGGGCCAGGTCGCCGCCGGGGAACCGGGGCGTCAGCTCCCGCACCTTCGTGGACTGGGCGCCGCGGGGCAGTTCGGCGGTGGACCTGCCCTCGACGACGTCGGAGAGGCGGCTCGCGTTCGGCACGGCCAGCGCGACGATCGCGATCCAGGCCGGCAGCACCGCCCATTTGGTGATGCGGCCCGCGGGCAGCGCCGCGAGTTTGCGTGAGAGCAGCACGAGATGCTCTCCTTTCCGTGGGGGTTTCGTATCTCGGAGAAACACGCCTGTGGCGTGGTGATGCGGGGCTTCCGCCCGCCCGGGTCGCCGAGCGGCAACTCGGCGACCCGGGCCTTCAACGTCCGGCCGGGTCGTCCTCCTCGGGGATCTCGGGGAACGCCAGGTACCGGACGAGCAGGGTGCGCGCGCCGTCCGGCGGGTCGTCCTCGCCGCGTTTGTAGCGGTAGAGGAGCGCGATGTACTCCTCGAAGAACTCTCGTGCCTCCTCCGGCGTCAGCGTGACGCTCGAAGAGGAGAACAGCAGGGCGTCCTGCCACGGCCCGAGGCCGTCCCGGACCCGGAGGAACCGGTCGAGCATCTCCAGCTGGCCCGCGAACTCCATCCGGGTCAGCTCCTCGACCGCCTCCCGCATCTGCGGGCTCTGCCTGCTGTACGGGGGGATCCGCCGGTCGCCCGGGACGACGCGCCACCAGCGCTCGCGGCCGCGGCCGAGCTCGGGGACCTCCTCGACGAACCCGTGCCGGGCGAGCTGGCGCAGGTGGTAGCTCGTCGCGCCGGTGCTCTCGCCGAGGGCGCGGGCGAGGGTCGTGGACGAGACGGGCCCGCGCCGCATGACCTCGGCGATCCGCTGCCGGAGCGGGTGCGCGAGCAGCCGCACCCGGCGCGGGTCGGTGATCTCCTCGGGGGGCGGCTGCTCCGTCATGTTCTGGACGCTACGGACTTACCAAGGACCTTTGCAACGGCCCTTGGCAAGGTTCACCGGAGCGATGGAGCGCGAGTCCGGGACCGGGACCTGAGAGGGAGCGCGCGGCTCACCCCCGTGGACGACACCCCGTGTCCATGGCTGACGGATCCGTGGTCCATCACTTAAAGTCATTGGACAGGACGACGTGAGGGGACCAGGTGGGCACCGTGCAGGAGATCTCACCGGCGGCGACGCTGGCGGAGAAGGTCGAGTGGCTGATCCGCAACCTGTGGCCCGCGGACGCCGAGGCGCCGCGCAACAACGTGGAGACGGCCGCGGCCATCGCCCGCGACACCGGCGAGGACATCTCCTCCACCACCGTGTGGAAGCTGCGCACCGGCCGCCAGGACAACCCGCAGCTGAAGACGCTCACCGCGCTCGCCACGTTCTTCGGCGTCCCGATCGGCTACTTCGGGTTCCCCGTCGAGGCGGGTCCCATCGACGACGACCTCACGCTGAAGGCGCTGCGCCGCGAGGTCGAGCACGGCACCGTCCGTCCCGAGGTGCTGCGCGCCCTGGTCGACCTGTCGCCGGAGGCGCGCTGGGTCGTGGACGAGATGATCCTCGGCGCCGCCGCGGCCGACCGGCACCGGCGCGGCGCGCCCTAGGGCGGGGAGGTCCGCCAGAGGGTGGGGACGGCGTCGTCGGTGCCCGTGGTCAGGACGCCGCCGCCGAGCGGGGCGAGGCCGGTGAGCCGCTGCGCGCCGGCACCGTCCAGGCCGCGGCCGTGCGGGCGGACGGGCCGCCAGGCCACCCCGTCCGGTGAGGTCCACAGGCCCGTGTCGGACGTCCCGGACGGTGTCCCGGCCAGCACGAACCCGCGCGGTGTCGCGAGCGCCGCGGTGATCTCCGCCGCCTGGACGGGCTGCGAGCGCCACGTCCTCCCGGCGTCGGACGACACCGCGACCGCGGCCCCCGCGCCGGCCGCGACGACGACGGCGCCGCGCGCCACGACCCGGGTGGGCGCCGCGGTGCCCGGCGGAAGGGACACGGCCGTCCATTTCTCCCCGTCGGGCGACGTCCACGCGGCCGGTGTCCCGTTCTTGCCCTGGCCGACCGCGACGTAGCCGCCGTCGACGGCGGTGACGTCGTGCATCTCGGCGTCCTTGAGGTCGCCGGAACCGGCGGTCCAGCGGGTGAGGTCGTCCGAGCGCCAGGCGAGGGCGGACGACCCGGCGAAGCCCACGACGACGTAGCCCCTGGCGCCGGACGCGGCGCCGGTCAGCTCGCCCTCGCCGCCGGGCGTGCCGTTCACCGGCGACGGTCCCGCGCGCCTCGTGCACGCCCTGATCGGAATGGCGGTGCTGTGGCTTTTCTATTTCATTCAGCATTTCCTCATGCC
>NZ_CAACVB010000094.1 GCF_900659635.1 Actinomadura roseirufa
CGTGGCGGCCTCGCGCGCCGACATCGACGCGACGCTGGCCCGGATGCGGACGGCGAGCCTGGTGACGGGCGGCGCGGTGCTGGCGCTGCTCGGCGCGCTCGGCTGGTTCGCGGTCCGCGCCGGGCTGGCGCCGCTGCGCCGCATCGAGGTCAGCGCCGCCGCCATCGCGGGCGGCGACCTGGCGCACCGCATCCCCGGCCTCGCGCCGCCGCGCTCGGAGATCGGCCGGCTGTCGGCGGCGCTGAACGGCATGCTGGGCCAGCTGGAGGAGGCGTTCGCCGCGCGCGCCGCGTCCGAGGCCCGGATGCGGCGGTTCGTCGCCGACGTCAGCCACGAGCTGCGCACGCCGCTCGCCGGGATCAAGGGCTTCACCGAGCTGTACCGGATGGGCGGGCTCACCGGGCCGGACGCGACCGCGCGGACGATGGCCCGGATCGAGCGGGAGGCGGCGCGGCTCGCGCACCTCACCGAGGACCTGCTGCTGCTCGCCCGGCTGGACGAGCGGTCCGCGGCGGGCGGCGCGTCCCCGCTGGAGCCGAGCCCGATGGACCTGCGCACCCTCGCCGCCGACGCCCAGCACGACGTCCGGGCGCTGGACCCGTCCCGCCCGATCGAGCTGACCGGGCCCGGCGGCGGGACGCCGCCCGCGGCGGCGCCGGTGCTCGGCGACGAGGAGCGGCTGCGGCAGGTCGTCAGCAACCTGGTCGGCAACGCCGTCGCGCACACCCCGGCGGGCGGCCGGATCCGGATCGGGGTCGGGACGGGCGGCGGCCGGGCCGTGCTGGAGGTCCAGGACGAGGGCCCGGGGCTGTCTCCCGCCGACGCCGAGCGGATCTTCGACCGGTTCGCCCGCGCGGACGGATCGCGGACGCGGGGTTCGTCGAGAGGCGCGGCGGGCGGCGGCGCGGGCCTCGGCCTGGCCATCGCCCGCTCGCTGGTGGCCGCGCACGGCGGCCGGATCGAGCTGGACACCGCGCCCGGCCACGGCGCCACGTTCCGCGTGTCCCTTCCCCTGCTGGACGAACCCGCTCCGGAGGACTCCGCGCCGGACGGGTGAACGCGCACCGGGAGTTTCCTGGGAGTTCGCTGGGAGCCCCCGGGCCGCGGCCGCCGCACCCACCCGGGCCGTCCTGCGCCGATAACGCAGCGCGACCGCACGACCCCGGGAGCCCTCACGGCCACCGCACGGGCGGCTCCCAGCCGCCGGACGGGCGGGCGGGCGAACCTGGCCCCCGTGAAGACCAACAGATCCCAGGGAGAGCCCCAGATTTTCGCGCGGCTGGGCCGCGCCGTCGTCGGCCATCCGTGGCGCGTCATCGCCGTGTGGGCGGTGGCGGCCATCGCGGTGATCACACTGTCGCCGGGGCTGCCGACCAGCAACGACGAGAGCGACTTCCTGCCGGGCCACTACGAGTCGGTGAAGGCCCAGAAGGTCCAGGACCGGGCGTTCCCCGACACGTTCGCGCCCGCCGCGGTGGTCGTCGTCCGGCGCGAGGACGGCGGGCCGCTGTCCGACGCGGACGCGGCGCGCGCCACCGGGCTGGCCCGCTCCGCCGAGGCCGCGCACATCAAGGACGTCACGGCGGTGGTGGCCGCTCCCCCGGCGCCGAACCGGCGGGTCCAGACGCTCAGCGTCCGCATGCGCGACGGCGTCGCTACCAACGGGCCGGAGGCCGTCGAGGCGATGCGGGCGCTCCGCGGCCGCCTCGGCGACCTCACCGCCGGCACCGGCCTGCGGGCCCGGACCACCGGTGAGGCCGCCGCCGCGCTGGACGACGCGGACGCCGGCGGCGACGCCGACGCGCTCGTCATGATCGCCACGCTGGTCCTGATCCTGGTCCTGCTGCTGGCGATCTTCCGCAGCCCGGTGACCGCGCTGCTGCCGATCGCGGTGCTGGCGGTGCTGTCCCAGGTCGCCGACGGCTTGATCGCCGCCACGGTGCGGGCGCTCGGGCTGCGCGCCGACGGGTCGGCGTCCCAGCTGCTCATCGTCGTGCTGTTCGGCGTCGGCACCGACTACATCCTGTTCCTCATGTTCCGCTACAGGGAGCGCCTGCGGGCGGGCGACGACCCCCGCAACGCGATGATCAGCGCGCTCGCCCGGGTCGGCGAGGCGATCACCTCGGCGGCGGGAGTGGTCGCCATCGCGTTCCTGGCGATGACGCTGTCGTCGCTGTCGCTGTTCCGCTCCTGGGGGCCGTCCCTCGCGATCGCCGTGCTGGTGACGCTGCTGGGCGGGCTGACGCTGGTCCCCGCCGTCGTGTCCCTGCTCGGGACGCGGGTGTTCTGGCCGTCGCGGGCGTGGCGGCACGAGCCGGACGCGGCGCGCTTCGCGCGGCTGGGCGCCTCCGTCGCCCGCCGTCCCGCCGCCTACGTCGCCGTGACCGGCGCCGTCCTCGCCGTCCTGGCCGCGGGCGCCCTCGGCTTCAAGCCCGACTTCGACCTGGCCGCCGGGGCGCTCCCCTCGTCCGCGGAGTCGCGGGTCGCGCTGGAGGACCTGAAGAGGGGCCTGCCCGCGGGCGCCACCGACCCGACCCACGTGTACGTGACCGGCCGCGCGCTCGACGAGCGGACGCTGGCCGGGTTCGGCGACCGGCTCAAGGCCGTCGAGGGCGTCGGGCAGGTCGCCCCGCCGCGGGTCAGCCCGGACGGCGGGACCGCCGGGTTCTCCGTCGTGCTGACCTCGGCGCCCGAGTCGGCCGAGGCGCTGGGGATCGTCCGCGGACCGCTGCGCCGCGCGGCGCACGAGGCCGCCCCGGACGGGACGAGCGTGCTGGTCGGCGGGAGCACGGCCGTGTTCGCCGACGTCCGGTCGGCGATGAGCCGCGACTACTCGATCGTGTTCCCCACCGCCGCCGCGCTGATCGTCCTCGTCCTCGGGCTGCTGCTGCGCAGCCTCGTCGCGCCGTGGTACCTGATCGCCGCGGTCGGGCTCGGGTTCGGCGCGACGCTCGGCACGGCGTCGCTGCTGTTCCAGGGCATCGGAGACGCGCCGGGCCTGCTGTTCCACCTGCCACTGATCATGTACATGTTCGTCGTCGCGCTCGGCACCGACTACAACATCCTGATCATGGCGCGGCTGCGCGAGGAGGCCCGGCAGGGGGTGGCGCCGCGCCCGGCGCTGGCCGCGGCGATCCGGCACACCGGGCCGACGATCGCCGCCGCCGGGCTGATCCTGGCGGGCTCGTTCGCCGCGCTGACGCTGGCCGGCAACCGGGTCCTCGTCCAGGTCGGCTTCGCGATCTCGTTCGGCATCGCGATCACCGCGTTCGCGATGGCGCTGTTCCTCACCCCCGGCATCACCGCGCTCATCGGCCATCGCGCCTGGTGGCCCGGACACGGCGGCGCCCCGGCCGCGCGGCCCGTCCCGGAGCCCGCCGAGCAGCGCACGCCGTAGCGCGGGCCGTCCTCGGCGAGCCTATTCTCGACGACCATGGAGGAGCGCACGCGCCTGCTCGTGGTGGACGACGAGCCCACCATCCGCGAACTGCTGGCGGCCAGCCTGCGGTTCGCGGGGTTCGCCGTCACGGCCGCGGCCACCGGGGAGGAGGCGGTGGCCGCGGCCGAGCGGGAGCGCCCGGACCTCGTCCTGCTGGACGTGATGCTGCCCGACCTGGACGGGTTCGCCGTCATCGGGCGGCTGCGCGAGCGGGGCGGCCCGCTGCCGGTGCTGTTCCTCACCGCGCGGGACGCCCCGGCCGACAAGGTGCGCGGCCTGACCGCCGGAGGCGACGACTACGTCACCAAGCCGTTCGACCTGGAGGAGCTGATCGCCCGGATCCGCGCGATCCTGCGCCGCACCGGCGGCGGCGACGGCGGCCTGCTGACCGTCGCCGACCTGTCGCTGGACCCGGCGTCCCACCAGGTGCTGCGGGCCGGGCGGCCGGTGCGGCTGTCCCCCACCGAGTTCCGCCTGCTGCGCTACCTGCTGGAGAACGCGGATCAGGTGCTGTCCAAGCCCCAGATCCTCGGCCGGGTCTGGGACTACGACTTCGGCGGCGACGCGGGGATCGTCGAGTCCTATATCGGCTACCTGCGCCGCAAAATCGACACCGGCGAGCCCAAATTGATTCACACCGTCCGCTGCGTCGGCTATGTCCTTCGCCGCCCGCTCTGACCCCTCGGCGGCGATAAAAGCGAGGTGCGAGCCGAAAAACCCCATGGCCGAAGCACGCCCGGTGCATCATTGGGACGTCAGCGAGGGCCCTGCCCCGACTCGTGGACATACCTCTGAGAAGTGGTCGCCAGACCCGAGAGAAAGGTCATAAATGGCCTTAAAACGACACCGTCTCGCCCAACGCCGGCAAGCAATGGGGTACAGCCAGGCGACCCTGGCCGAGCGACTCGCCGTGAAGCGGTCGACGATCGGCCGCTGGGAACGCGCCGCCACCGCTCCACTGCCCCGGCTCCGCCCCGAACTCACCCGAGCCCTGGAGATCACGTTCGACGAACTCAACGATCTCCTGAACGACATCGAAGACGTCACGGAGCAACACGACAAATCACACAAATTCGGCCGTACCGTGCGCCCCAACCCGGCGGACGACGCCGCGATGCAACGCGCCGCGCTCCAGATCGCCAACGCCGTGTCCACTCGGACGCCCATCCCGCCCCGTGCCCTCGAAACCATTTTCTCCGGAATCAACGAGGCCCTCGGCAACCCCCTCGACCTCGACGAGTGGGACGCCGTCGTCCGCGAGTACGCGCATATGATCGTCACTCGTCCGGCCGGTGCGCTGATCCACGATCTCAGCGCCGACCTCGTCGCCGTCGGTGACCTTCTCGAGCGTCACTTCGGCACCCCGGAGGAGCCCGGCCTCTTCCGCGTCGGCGCCGGACTCTCCTGCCTGCTGGCGATCGACTTGGCGGACAGCGGCGACGAGCGGGCCGCGCGCCGCGCCTGGATCGCCGCCGAACACGCCGCCGACGCGTCCGGGGACCAGGCCCTGCGGGCATGGGTACGCAGGCGAGAAGCGCTGCCCGATCGCTCGCGCGCCGCCCTTGAGATGCCGGCGGACGATGCGATCAAGGCGGCGAACGGCACTCCCTAGGGTGGTCATTCCGCATGCGCCCACGCTGCCTCCCCGCAGAGCGAAACCGCCCAAGCGCATGCATCATCGACGGCGCACGGGGACCCCTTGACCATCAGGGCTTGATCGCCGTGCCTTGGGCGGAGACCAGGCGCCATGCGCCGGGGGCGTCGGCGGCGAAGACGTGCGTGTAGCGGCTGCCCGCGCTGAACGTCGTCCCGTCCGGGTTCTCAAAGGTCATGCTCGTCCGGCCGACGACCAGCCCGACGTCCCCGATCCGCCGCACGATGGCCTCTTCGGGAAAGGAGACGATCGCCGGGAAGCGCAGGCCGCCGCCGGCGATGAGGTCGAGCAGGGCGGCCTTGTCCGCCACCGCGCCGTCCTCGATGCCCACCAGGACGAAGTCGTCCGAAAGGAGCGCCTCCAGCCGGGCGGTGTCGGCCTCCATCAGGGCTTGGAAGAAGTACTGGTCGTGCTGGAGCAAGGTGTCCTCGTTTATAGGCGGCCCACCGTAAGGGCTGCCACCAGCGTCAAGGTCAAGCCAGGCCATGGGCCCGCCGACGCTGACGGCGGTCGTCTCATCGGCGACGCGCACAGGGCAGGTGTTCCAACTGCGAGCGAGCGGCGGTGCACGGGCGCACCCGGCCGGGTTCCCCAGCACCTCGGCCCGGCCCGGCCGGACGCCCGCCTGATCACCGAGCTGCGCGGCGGCCTGAACGAGGGACTGCCCGAGCGCGACGGAGGCTTCCGCGGCGAGGAGGCCCAGTGGGCACCGCAGTCGAGTCCCGCGGCCCGCGCATCTCCGGGAATGTCGGGCCGGCCGACGACGGGTCGTGGGCCCGCGGAAGCCGGTGCGAGTCCGGGCGGGCGCTCAGGTGGGTGGCCGGTAGGCGGCGGCCAGGTGGTCGTGGAGTTCGGCGTGGCGGAACTGGTAGATGGGGCCGGCCGCGCGCAGCAGGCCGAGGCGGTGGCAGTCGTCCAGAAACGGCATCAGGCGGCGCGGTAGGAGATCGGCGCGGGCCAGCCGGTGGGTGGCGACCAGATACGCCGGCCAGGCTCGATGGTCGCCCAGGACGGCCCCGGCCGTGAGACCGAACGCGACGCCGAACGCGAGCCCCGCCGCGAGCCCGGCCGCCGCCGCGCTCGCGGTGCCGCGCCCGAGGCCGCCCGCGATCGCGCCCGCCGTTCCGGTCGCGAGCCCGGCCGCGAGCCCGTTGCCGACGGCGCGGAACAGGTTCAGGGTCCGGTCGGCGTGCCAGTTGGCCGTCGGGGTCTGGGCGCGGCGCGCGTGCGCGGGTGTCTCCGCCCAGCGGGTGAGCCCGCCCGCGAGCCCGAGCGCGGGTCCGGCGGCGATCCCGAACGCGAGCCCGGCCGCGATGGCGAACTCGAGCCCGAAGGCGAGTCCGGCCGCGAGCCCGGCCGCGGTTCCGGCGGCGATCCCGAATTCGAGCCGCCCCGCGAGCCCTCCCGTGAGTTGGGCCAGGAGCTCGGTGGCGCGGTGGCGGACGCGCAGGTCCGCATATCCCGGCCGGTCCTGGGCCCAGCTCCCGGCGGCGAGAGAGACGACGAGGCCGCCCGTGAGCCCGAGTGCGAGCCCGACGGACGGCCCGAACCTGAGCCCGAACCCGAGCCCCTCCCCGAGCTCGTTCCCATCGGCGAGCCCGGCGGTGATTCCGCCCACGAGTCCGGACGCGAGCCCGAGAACGGTGGCGAGGAGGCCGAGGGCGAGCCGGACGGCGGGGGTGATGGCGTGGGTGGTGGCGGCTAGGCGCCACCACGCGAGGTCGCGGGTGGGGCCGGCCTGGTGGGTGAGGTGGTGGGCCAGGTAGCCCAGCCAGCGGCGGACCTGGGCGGGGTCGTGCCGGCGACGCGGGCGGAAGGGGTCGGCGGGATTGCCGCTGGGCGGACGGGTGGTGATCAGGGTGGGGATGAGCCGGTCGAACAGGTGGGCGCGCAGGAGAGTGGCGGTGGGAAAGCGGGCGGAGTCGGTGAGGGGGGCGGGGTCGTCGCCGGAGGTGAGGTAGACGGTGCGGAGCAGCCACAGACCCAGCGGGGTCGCGGCGAGGTCGGCCAACGCCACCGCAGGGGGGCCGGTCCCGGGTTGGCGCAGCTCGGGCGGCGGCGTGTGGCGCAGGACGGCGAGGGTGTGCTGCCAGCGCGGCCCGGGTTCGGGGGGCAGGCAGTGGGTGAGGTAGTCGGCGGCGGCCGCAGGCTCCAGCGGGCGGGGCTCCAGGACGGCGGCGGAGGTGATCACGTCTGCCGCGCTGGCGACCGCCTCAGTGAATTCACGGGTGCGGCTCGTGAGGATGAGCTGGTCGTCGCCGCCCAGTGACCGGTTCAGCGCCTTGACGACGGCGGTTCGGGCCGGCGCGGGGAGTTCGTCCAGACCGTCCAGGACGGGGAGGACGTGCCCGCGCGCGGCCAGTGCCCGCACGACGGGTTCGCCGAGGCCGGGCGACCGCAGGGCGGGGTAGTCGGCCAGAAGCCGGCCAGTGAGCCAGTCCTGCAGCCGGAATGAGCGTTCGGTGTTCCAGCCCGCGACCGGGAGCAGCACCGGGACGGGCTCTCCGGGGTGCTGGGAGCGGGTGGCCAGCAGGTGCAGCAGCAGTTGCAGCGCCAGGGTGGTCTTGCCCGCCCCGGGGCCGCCCAGGATGATCAGGCGGCGCCGCCGGGTGCGGCGGAACCGGTCGGCGAGGGCGCCGATGTCGGCGCTGGAGGCCGTCCACCACGACCCGTCCCCCGAATCGGCGGTGGAGTCGATGAGGCCGGGGTGGTCCATGATCGCGGGCGTGTGCGCGCCGGGCGCTGGTGCACGCCAGCGGACCGGGATCGGGTCGGGATCGGCCAGGGACCGCAGCAGGGCCTCATCCTTCCACTGCTCGGCCACCATCTCGGCCAGCAAGTCCTTGGCGCGCGCCACCGCCTCGGATGAGGGGACGGCCTGTGCGGCCAGATCACGGGAGCGGCGCCGGGCCCACCACCACACCGAGATCAGAGGGACCGCGGAGGCGAGCACGAACCCTCCGGTGAGCTGGGCGCGGTCCGCCGAGTTCTGTAAGCCGTCCTCGCCGCCCAACGGGGCGAACGTCACCGCCGCCAGCCCCAGCACCGCGGCCAGCGCCGCCAGGAACACCAACCACGGCCGCCACACCCCGCCCTTGCGCATGCCCGCCATCTTGGACCGCCATCACGCACCGTGTTGAAGAAGTTTACAAACGGTTTCCCCCGGCAACGCCCCTTCCTCAGCGAGATCAGGCTTTTCGGCCACCGACACCCAAGCCCCGGCCCCCACACCTCGCATGGCTTCCCAGCCCGCCGCGTCTAAGAAGCGGTGAGGCCGAGGGTCCGGCCGATCACTTCGGCGGCCTGCTCGGCGGTCGTGCTGATCTGCTCGCCGTGGTCGGGCTCGCCGTACCAGACGTAGGCCGAACGGTGCCGCGACCACAGGACGTACCGGGGCCCCGCACCGGAGCGGATCAGGTACAGCACGCTCCCGCCGCCCGGACGGGCGGCGTAGACACCCGAGAAGCGACGCCTCAGCAGCGCCGACAGCTCGTCGAGGCGCTCGGGCGGTGAAGTGGACGCGGGGGGATCTGCCGCCTTACCCGTCCCCCCGCGCCCACGCTCGGACTCACTCATCGGGACCGCCCCGTGCCGTCGGCGCGCCGAGCGTCGTCGCAACGGTCAAGGCCGCGTCGACGATGTGGTTCGCCTCCGCGATCGGCTCACCCCACGAGTGAAAGAACCACAACCGGGAGCCGTCGTCCTCGCGCGGCTTGCAGCTGACCGTGTCCGCGCGGCGCGGGACGTCGTCGCAGCACCCCGGCGCCTTCGGGTTGATCACGATCAGCTTGCGCCGCTGAAGAACGGTCTCCAGCCCGTAGGCGTGGAGTCTCGACATCAGCGCTCCAAGCCGCGCGTAGGCGTCCGGGTGCTCGGGCTCCGGTCGGGCATCGGTGTCCTCCGTCGTCATGACTGCTCTCCCGTGTGCTTGGCATTTCCGGTCGACCGGCCGGCACCGGTCCGGCGTTCCCGCGACCATCACAAGATCCGCCCGGCCGCGCCCGGCAGCGGCGGCCCCGGCGCCGCGATCCCGGCGCTCCCGGCCTCGCCATGCGTCGGCGCGATGAAGCTTCCGGAGGCCGGCTCCTTCACCGGCTCGCCGATGATCCGCCGGGCGTCGGAGGTGAGGTGCAGGACCGCGGTCAGGAGCACCGCCACGGGCTGGTCGAAGTCCAGCGGGCCCCGTGCAGCGGCGATCACTTCCGGGACGTCATGCGTGTCGACCTGGGCTCGACTGTCGCTGATGAGCGCGCGGGCGTGGCCGAACAGCTCAGCGTCAACGCCGCCCATCAGCGGCCCCCGAACGGCCGCGTGATCACGACCGCCGCCCGCGCCGGGTCACCCACCGGCACCAGGTCCTCGCCCTCGGCCGACCGGTACATCCCCTCCGCGACGACCACGTCCACGCCCTGCCACGGCGGGTTCGGGTTCCTCAAGCACAGGACGAGCAGGCCCCCCGGCCGAAGCTCCAACTCCGCCACCCACTCACGCTTGGTCACCTCGACCTGCAACTCGAACAGGTCCCGTTCTTCCGCTTCGGGCAATTGCTGTGGCTTGCCCATAGCCGGACCTCGCTTCCTGTAGGCGCCGGGTGCGTGGTGTGTCCGCACCAGCCGGGGCCGCTTTGTCTTCATGGACGCGGCGATCGCGCACATCCGATGCGCGAAACTGGCCGTGTCCGTTCACCAAACTGCTGCGAAGGCAGCTTCAGCGAGCGCAGGACCCAGGCATCATGGAGGCATCCGTGCGGCATCTCGGTGCTGACCAGCGGACACAACTCTGAGGAGACGGTCTCGCAGCAGACCCGGAAGAAAGGTCACGAATGGCGTTAAAACGGCGCCGCCTGGCTCAGCGTCGGCGATCAATGGGTTACAGCCAGGAGAGCCTGGCCGAGCGACTCAGAATCGAGCGATCGACAGTCGGCCGGTGGGAGCGCGCTGAAACCGATCCAGTGCCATGGATCCGACCTAAAGTCGCCCTGGCCCTGGAGATCACGCTCGACCACCTCAACGAACTCCTGAAGGACGTCGAAAGAGTCCAGGACCAACCGGACGATCACCTGGACTACACGCTCAATAATCCTGCAAAAGTTGACCTTGTGGCAGTCGCCTACCTGCGACAGCGCGTGCAGGCCGTCGCGGACGGCTACGACAGCAACCCGTCCGCGCTACTGCTGGCCAACGCGGGCCAGTGTCACGGCCAGGTCTCTTATCTCCGTCAGCACACCCCAAAGAATCGCGTTCGTAACGAGCTGTGGACAGTGGAGTCCGAATCGGCGATCCTCATGGGTCAACTCGTCTGGGATGCTTCACAGCGCCGCGACCACGCCACCGCTCTCGCCTTCTACGATCAAGCAATCGCCGCCGCGCATGAGAGGCGGGACATGCTCACTGAAGGACAAGCGGAGTTACGTAAGTGCTATGTCGCCTTGTACGGTTCACGAGACCCCCGAGAGGGACTCGTTCGAGCCCTGCGCGCCGCTCACATCGCTCGCGACATTAGCGATGCGCTCACTGGACTCGCCTTGCTTCACGCCGGCGAGGCATATGCCATGGAAGGAGATCGGAAGAACTGCGAAAAGATGCTAGCCTCCGCCGAGGCGGCTTTCACGAACATCAAAGAAGGCGATGCGGCCGGCGAGCAGTTCTCCCCGACTCAATTCGGGCGGCTTGCCGGATCCTGCTATCTATTTCTCGGGGATCCCGCGAGGGCTCAGAGGTACCTCGAGGAGACGGCTTCCAGCCTGCACACCTGGCGAAAGTCACGAGCTATCGTGTTGGGCAACCTAAGCTTGGCACGGCTCCGCCAAGGACAAATCGATGGCGCCACCACGAGTCTCAACGAGGCCATCGACATCCTGGAGGAGACACGAGGAGGCGGGGGGCTCAACGTGGCCTTCGCAGCTGGACTCGAGCTGCAACCATGGCGAGAGCAAGCCTCGGTATGCGAGGTGCACGATCGGCTCATGGGGCTCATGACCACCGCCTGAGGAGCGAACTCAGTGACTAAGACGGATCAAGACAAGAGCGTCGTGCGCGAACGCATCTGGGAACTCTTGGAGCAGGAGCACGCCGTACCAGAACCAGGCGTCCACGGTCACATTCCAAACTTCCACGGCGCCGCAGCCGCCGCGGAACGACTCGCGGAATTGCCGAGCTGGAAAACCGCCCAGGTAGTCAAGGCGGTGCCCGACCAAGCCCAGTACCCTGTCCGAGCCATGGCGCTGGCTGCGGGAAAGCTCCTCTACATGGCCGTGCCCAGACTCGCTGATCCCCTGCCGTTCTATCTGCTCGATCCCGAGACTTTGCCGTCGTCTCCGGCGGAGGCAGCGACCGCAAGGGGCGCCGCAGATGTCGCTCACCAGGTGGGGGTCGACGAGATGCGTCCCGTCGACGTCGTGGTCTGTGGCAGCGTCGCGGTTAACCGTGAGGGTGTCCGCCTGGGAAAGGGCGCAGGGTACTCCGACATCGAGGTCGCCTTGCTCTGCGAGGCCGGCCTCGTCACAGACGAAACCACCATCGTGACGACGGTGCATCATCTCCAGGTTGTCGACGAAAGCCTCCCCGAGGCCGAGCACGACTTCCGGGTGGATCTGATCGTTACGCCAGACGAGGTCATCTCCTGTGGACCCCCGCGCAGGCCCCCCGGCCTGCTCTGGGCAAGCCTGACCAGCGAAAAGATCGCTTCCATACCGCTGCTGGCCTCCCGAGCTGCGACTTGAACACCCGGAGCAGAACCACCTGACCGCAGATTTCTGCGCCTTCGCCACCAACGTGACGACCTGTCGCATCCGCTTCTGGCGTCTGGCCGGTCATCACCATCGCGGCCGTCGCACCGCGATGATGATAAGTGCTCTCAAGGCCACGACACTGGGCGCGGCCCTGCCCGTTGTATACGGGCCGAAGAAGCGGTCTTCCCTCCGCTCAGGTCGGTCGGGCTACGAGGAACACGGGTCCCCGGCCGACGCTCTGCAAGCCGGACGGCGCACGTCCCCAGACGTCCCGAAGCCGCGCAGGAAGCCGCCAGGCACATGGATCCGGGACGCGCCCAGGACCGGCCGGGAACTCCTGGAAAGCATTTTCCCAGCCGTGCCGCCACGGCCGTCTCAGCGCTCCCCGACGGTGCGCCCGCCGCGGGCGCGTTCTCGATCCCTCTAGCCGAGGATCCGCCATACCAGGGGCGTGATCGGGACCGTCTATCGGCCGGAGGCGCGGCAGCGTGGCGAGCATCCCTCCGGATACGCCCGCTCCCTGCTGATCCTCGGCCTGGCGCACGCCCAAGCACAGCAGCTCGACCAGGCGGTGGCGGCCGGACATGACGCGCTCGGCGGCAGCCGTCCCGCATGGCCCACGATGGTGCTGGCCAAACGGCTCGATAGGGTCCTGACCGAGAAATGGTCTGCGAACTGGTGCCCTTGACGAGGACCCCAAATGATCGACGACATAGCACCTGGGCAGGTGCCCGAGATCACACGATTCGTGGATGTCCATGCGCTCCCGCCCGACGAGCCCACCGCGTGCTTCCTCTTCGGAACCAACCAGGTCCCACCGGTGGAGATCGCCGCAGAGCGATATCACCGCGGACTGGCGCCGCTGATCATCGCCACCGGTGGCGTCAACCGGCATACCGGGATCGTCGAAGGCCGAGTGTTCCGTAAGCTGCTCATTGAGCTTGGCGTTCCTGCCAACGTCATCCGCGTTGAGGACCGATCGGCCAACACCCGGCAGAACGTGGAGAATGCGCTCCCCTTCGTGCGCGAGGCCTTGGCCGAGGGGCTTGCGATCACGGCAGTGAGCAAGTGGTATCACCGCCGCGCGATCCACCTCATGAAGACCGTCGCTCCCGAGGTCGGGACCTTCCACGCGATCGGCTGGGACCCCGTCTATTCAGGCGAGCCGATCACCCGCCAGGACTGGCCGGGCGTTCCCGCTGGGAAGCGCAGGGTGATCCGTGAGTGGGACGAGGTCTCACGTCGCGTCGCCGACGGCAGCTTCGCCGCCGTCGAGCGGCTCGACGGCGCCTGGTGCTGACCACACCGTGGAGCAGACGGCGCACGTCCTCAGAGTTCCCGAAGCCGCGCTGGGCACGTCCAGGGCGCATGGGCCCGGGACGTGCCCAGGAACGGTCGGGGACTCTGCGGAGCTACCAGCGGTGATTCGCGATTCGTCCCCAGGTCGGCCGAGGGCGGTCAGCCCTTGATGCAGATGAGCTGGCGGAGGTGGGCTACCACTTCCACCAGGTCGGACTGGGCCTCGATGACCGACTCCAGGTCCTTGTAGGCGCCCGGGATCTCGTCCAGGACGCCGCCGTCCTTGCGGCACTCGACGCCCTTGGTCTGCTCGACCAGGTCGTCCACCGTGAAGGACTTGCGGGCCTTGTTGCGGCTCATCCGGCGGCCCGCGCCGTGCGACGCCGAGTTGTACGCGGACTCGTTGCCGAGCCCGCGGACGATGTAGGTGCCGGTCGCCATCGAGCCGGGGATGATGCCGAGGTCCCCCTGGCCCGCGCGGATCGCGCCCTTGCGGGTGACGAGCAGTTCCACACCGGCGTACTCCTCCTCGGCCACGTAGTTGTGGTGGCAGGAGATCACCTCGCCCCACGTGCAGCGCTTCTCGCCGAACCGCTGGGTGACGACGTTCTGCGCGAGGGCGATCATGACGGCGCGGTTGCGGCGCGCGTACTCCTGCGCCCAGAACAGGTCGCGGCGGTACTCCTCCATCTTGGCGGTCCCGCTGAGGAACACGGCGAGGTCGGTGTCGGGGAGGTCCTGGTTGTGCGGCAGCTTCCGGGCCGCCTCGACGTGGTGCTCGGCCAGTTCCTTGCCGATGTTGCGCGACCCCGAGTGCAGCACGAGCCAGATCGCGCCGTCGTCGTCGGCGCACAGCTCCAGGAAGTGGTTGCCGCCGCCGAGCGTGCCCATCTGCGAGCGGGCGCGGCCGAACCGGGACCGCACCGCGGGGTGCAGGTCCTCGAACGCCTTCCAGAAGTCGTACCAGCCGCGTTCCCGCAGGCCGGGGAGCGCGGACGGGTCCACGGCGTGCTTGTGCGAACCGCGTCCGACGGGGACGGCCCGCTCGATGCGGTGCCGCAGGCCCGACAGGTCGTCGGGCATGTCCTCGACGGTGAGCGACGACCGGACCGCGGTCATGCCGCAGCCGATGTCGACGCCGACCGCGGCCGGGGACACCGCGTCGCGCATCGCGATCACGGAGCCGACCGTGGCGCCCTTGCCGTAGTGGACGTCGGGCATCACCGCGAGGCCCTCGACCCACGGCAGGGACGAGACGTTGCGGAGCTGGTCGAGGGCCTGGTCCTCGACGGTGGCGGGGTCGGTCCACATCCGGATGGGAACGCGGCCGCCCTTGAGCGTCTGGTACGGCATGCCTTCTCCTTGTGCGCGGGATCCGAACCGTGATCTATGACGCCAGATGAGCCCCGTGCGTTTCAAAGGGTTTTCCCGCCCCGGGCGGGTTCATGACCGGGGCGGGTCAGGACGGGCGGCGCTCGGTGAGGCCGAGCCGGTCCAGGTGGCGCAGCAGGGCGACGGCGACCCGGCGGCTGGTCGACAGCGCGTCCCCGGCCTGGCCGGGGGTGAACGGCTGCGGCAGCGCCGACAGGATCCGCAGCGCCTCCCGGTCGGCGCCGGGCAGCAGGACGACGCCGTCGCCGAGGCTCAGCACGGCGCCCGCGCGATCGGCCGCGGCGAGGGCCCCGCCGGTCAGGCCCAGTTCGGCGAGCCGCTCGGCGGCGGGCGCCTCGAACGGGGCCGGGTACAGGTCCGCGCGCAGCCGCTCCACCGCCGCGGCGAGCCGCGGGTCCAGGTCGCCGGCGCCCACCGGGCCGTGCACCCGCCCGGCGTCCAGCCACAGCGGCGGGCGGACGAGCGCGGCGGCGAGCCGCCGGGACGGCAGCCCGAGGCGCAGCCGGACGGTCTCCAGCGGGACGCCGGGCGCGAGGGGCCGCTCGGCGGCGTGCCGGGCCGTCTCCTCGGCCAGGCGCTCGTGCAGGGCCTCCCAGTACCCCGGGTCGGCGTACCAGCCGTCGTCGAGGGCGACGGCGTCGGCCGGGGGCGCGCAGCCCATGAGGTCGAGCTCGGACCGGCTCAGCACGCCGTGGCGGCGCAGCACGACGGCGCCGGACGGGCGGTCCGGCCAGGAGGCCAGCTCGCGGGCGCGGGCGGCTCCGGCGCCGCGCCGGACGAGGGTGGGCGGCCGGACGTCCAGCACGCTCACCCCGGCCACCACGCGCCGGACGGGGTCGCGCAGCAGCCCGGTGTCGCCGACGTGCAGCGGCAGCCGCGCGTTGAGGGTGAGCCGCGCCGTGTCGGGGCCGAGCGGGCGGAGCGCGACCGCGACGGCGGACGAGCCGATGTGCAGGGTCATCCGCCGGGCCAGCCGCCCGGACGCCTCACCGAAGCGGGTGCGGACGTCGACGCAGGTGGTGTGCGTCCACCGGCCGGGGCTCACCAGGGCCGACGGGCGGGTCCCGCCGCGCAGCGCGAGGGTCGCGCGGGCGACGCCGCGCACGAAGCGGCGGGACTCGCCCGCGCACTCGATCCCCTCGACCCGGACGTGCTCGCCGGCGGGCATGGCGAGCAGCTCGTCGCCGGCGCGGATCGTCCCGGCGGACAGGGTGCCGGTGACGACGGTCCGCCCGCCGTCGGTGGCGGCGTGCCCGGCCCAGAACCGGACCGGCGCGGTGGGGTCGGGGACGGGCAGCCGGCTCGCGAGCCGGTCCAGGGCGGCGGCCAGCCCGTCCATCCCGGCGCCGGTCACGGTGCTGACGGTGACGGCCTCGACGCCGCGCAGCCCGGTGCCCGCGAGGCGCTCGCGGGCCTGCCGCAGCGCCAGCCGCGGATCGGCGACGTCGGACCGGGTGATCGTCAGGACGCCGTGCCGGACGCCGAGCGCGTCCAGGGCGTCGAGGTGCTCCTGCGACTGCGGCATCCAGCCCTCGTCGGCGGCGACGGCGAGCAGGACGGCGGGCGCGGCGCCCGCGCCGGCGAGCATGGCCGGGACGGACCGCGCCTGCCCGGGGACGTCGACGAAGGCGACCGGGCGGCCCGACGGCAGCTCCGCCCAGGCGTCGGCGGGGTCGGTGCCGGGTTCCAGCGGGTCGGTGCCGGTCAGGGCGCGCACGAGCGCCGTCTTGCCGTGCCCTGCGTGCCCGGCGGTGGCGACGACCTGCATCAGCGCCCGTCCCGGGCGGGACGCGGCACGGCGGGACGGCGGCCGGAGAGGGTCCGGGGCGCGATTCGGCGGGGGCGATAGCGGGGGTAACGCAGACGAAGGTCCACGGAAGGCAACCCTAGGGACGCCGGGCCCCGAAACGTAACCCGAACCGCCCACACTGCGAGATCATCGATCTCATCGGCGCCGCGCGGCCCGCCGCCGGCCGATGATCGTCGCGCCGGGGTCAGCGTCCGGCGGCCGTGGCCGGATCCGGCAACCCCTCGGCGTCCGAGCGGTCCATGTGCGCCTCGAAGTCGTCCATCATCCGGTGCACGAGACCGGCGAGCCGCTCGCGCTCGGCGGGCGTCCACGCGCCGAGCGCCTCCCGCATCCACTCCCGCCCGGCCGCGCGCACGGACTCCAGCGCCTCCAGGCCGGCGTCGGTGAGCTGGATCCGCCGCGCCCGCCCGTCGTCGGGGTCGGGCACCCGCTCGACGTAGCCGGCCCGCTCCAGCCGCTGGACCTGCCGGGTCACCTGCGGCGCCTCGACGGCGAGCCGGACGGCGATCTCGCCGGGACGCAGCGGCCCGCCCTCGTCGGCGAGGACGCGCAGCAGCGGGACGCCGGCGCGGTCGACCGCGACGCCGGCGGCCGCGATGAACCGGTCGTGCCGGCGCGCCCTCGTGAGCATGTGCGCGATGCGCATCACGGCGCGCTCGATCTCGATGATGTCGGCTGGGACGGAGCTGGGCATGTGACCCATCCTACAGTCGAATTACTTAACTTAAGTAAGTACACTGACGGCGGCCCCGCATCCGACACGCTTCCCTGGAGGTCCCATGACCGGCGCCCCGACCACCGCCCCCGTGCGGACCGGGCGGCCCGCCGCGCCCTCGTCCACCGGCCTCACCCTCCTGGCCCTCGCCGTCGCCGGGATGGTCGTCTCCGTCCAGCAGACGCTGGTGATCCCGCTGCTGCCGCAGCTCATGCACCGCTTCGACGCCTCGGTGACCGCCGTGACCTGGGTGTTCACCGCCTCGCTGCTGGCCGGCGCCGTCGCCACCCCGCTGCTGACCCGGTTCGGGGACATGTACGGCAAGAAGCGCATGATCCTGCTCGCCCTCGTCCTCCTCCTGGCCGGCTCGGTGATCTGCGCGCTGTCGGGATCGCTGCCGGTCCTCATCGCCGGGCGGGCCCTGCAGGGCGTCTCGTCCGCGATGATCCCGCTGGCCATCGGCATGATCAGGGACACCTTCCCGCGCGAGCGGGTCACCACCGCGATCGGCGTCGTCAGCGCGACGATGGGCGTCGGCGGCAGCATCGGCATGATCGTCACCGGCCTGATCGCGGACCGCACGTCCAGCCACCACCCGGTGTTCTGGATCGCGGCGGGGCTCGCGGCGGCCGGGCTCGTCCTGGTCGCGGTCAGCGCGCGCGACGTCGGCGCGCGGGCGGGCGGGCGGCCCGACGCCGGCGGCGCGCTGCTGCTCGCCGCGTGGCTGGTCTGCCTGCTGCTGGCCATCAGCCAGGGCAACGCGTGGGGCTGGACGTCCGGCGGCGTGCTCGGCCTGTTCGCCGCCTCGGCCGTGCTGTGCGCGATCTGGGCGGTGGTCGAGACGCGGGTGCGCGAACCGCTCGTCCGGCTGAACCTGCTGGCCGGAGCGCGGTCGCTGTCGGCCAACCTCGCCTCGGCGCTGCTCGGCTTCTCGATGTTCGCCGCGTTCACGCTGATCTCCGGCTTCGTCCAGTCGCCGTCGGCCAAGGTCGGCTACGGGCTGGACGGCTCGGTGCTGGACGTCGGCCTGTACATGCTCCCGAGCACCGTGACCATGCTCGTCTTCTCGGCGCTGGCCGGGCGGATCGCCGGGCGGATCGGCCCCGCCCACACCCTCGCCATCGGGTCGGCCTTCGCGGCGATCAGCTACCTGTGGCTGGCGCTGTCCAACTCCCACGGATACGACGTGCTCGCGTTCAGCGCCATCCAGGGCATCGGCTTCGGCGTGGCCTACGCGGCCCTCGGCACGCTCGCCGTCCAGCACGTCCCGATGGACCAGAGCGGCATCGCCAGCGGGATCAACTCGCTGGTGCGCACCACCGGCGGCAGCGTCGCCGGCGCCGTCACCGCGTCGATCCTCGCCGGGCGCGTCATCGCCGGGACGAAGGTTCCCACCCTCGGCGCCTACGAGCTGTGCTTCTGGATCGTCGCGGGCGGCGCCGCCCTCGCCGCGGTCGTCGCCGTCGCGCACGGCCTGCGCCACCCCCACGAACGCGCGGACGCCCCGGCGGCCTGACGAAACCCCTGGTGGAGGACCCAGCGGGAGGCCGCCCCGTGCGCGGCGCGGCGGCGCGGGGCCTTGACGAACGGCCCCCGCGCCATGCCCTATAGGGGTGCGCCCCGAAATCCAGATGGGGGGCATCAGGGGACCCACCGGAGGACGATATGGGCGCCTACGCGGCCGCGTACGAACGCAGCATCGCCGACCCGACCCGCTTCTGGGGACTCGCCGCGCGCGACGTCCGCTGGCTCGTCCCGCCGGACCGGGTCCTGGACGACGGGGCGCCGCCCTTCTACCGCTGGTTCACCGGCGGCGAACTGAACACCTGCGACAACGCGCTGGACCGCCACGTCGAGGAGGGGCGCGGCGACCAGCCCGCCCTGATCTACGACAGCCCGGTGACCGGCACGGTGCGCGGCTACTCCTACCGGGAGCTGACCGACATCGTCGCGCGGTTCGCCGGGGCGCTGCGCGCGCAGGGCGTCGACCGCGGTGACCGTGTGGTCATCTACCTGCCGATGATCCCCGAGGCGGTCGTGGCGATGCTGGCCTGCGCCCGGCTCGGGGCCGTCCACTCGGTGGTGTTCGGCGGGTTCGCGGCCCGCGAGCTGGCCGTCCGCGTCGACGACGCGCGGCCCAAGGTGGTCGTCTCGGCGTCCTGCGGGGTGGAGGGCGGCCGGATCGTCCCCTACAAGCCGCTGCTGGACCGGGCGCTCGAACTGGCCAGGCACAAGGTCGGGCGGTGCGTGATCCGGCAGCGCGAGCAGCTGCACGCCGACCTGACCCGGCCGCGGGACGTCGAGTGGGACGAGGCCGTCGCGGCCGCCGAACCGGCCGAGTGCGCGCCCGTCGCCGCGACCGACCCGCTGTACATCCTCTACACCTCCGGGACGACCGGCCGTCCCAAGGGCGTCGTGCGCGACAACGGCGGGCACGCCGTGGCGCTGCGCTGGTCCATGGAGAACGTCTACGGCGTGGGCCCCGGGGACGTGTTCTGGGCGGCGTCGGACGTCGGCTGGGTCGTCGGCCACTCCTACATCGTGTACGCGCCGCTGCTCACCGGCTGCACGACCGTCCTGTACGAGGGCAAGCCCGTCGGGACGCCGGACGCCGGCGCGTTCTGGCGGGTCGCCGCCCAGCACCGGGTCAAGGCGCTGTTCGCCGCGCCGACCGCGATCCGCGCGATCAAGAAGGAGGACCCGGAGGGCGCCCTGCTCGCCGGGCACGACCTGTCGGCGCTGGAGACCCTCTTCCTCGCCGGGGAGCGCCTCGACCCCGACACCTACCACTGGGCGTCGCGGGTGCTCGGCCGCCCCGTCGTCGACCACTGGTGGCAGACTGAGACGGGCTGGCCGGTCGTGGCGAACCCGCGCGGCCTGGAGCCGATGCCGGTCAAGCCCGGCTCCCCCACCGTCCCGGTGCCCGGGTTCGACGTGCGGGTGCTCGGCCCGGACGGCGGGCCCGTCCCGCCGGGCGCCGACGGCGACCTCGCGCTGCGGCTGCCGCTGCCGCCCGGCACGCTGCCCACGCTGTGGCAGGACGACGAGCGCTTCGTCGAGTCCTACCTGACCCGCCACCCGGGCCACTACCTCACCGGCGACGGAGGGCACGTCGACGCCGACGGCTACGTGTGGGTGATGGGCCGCACCGACGACGTGATCAACGTGGCCGGGCACCGGCTGTCCACGGGCGCGATGGAGGAGGTCATCGCGGCGCACCCCGCGGTCGCCGAGTGCGCGGTCATCGGCGTGCGCGACCCGCTGAAGGGGCAGGTCCCCCGCGGCCTGGTCGTGCTGAAGAGCGGCGTCCTCGCCGAGCCCGGCGAGCTGGCCGCCGAGCTGGTGCGGCTGGTCCGCGACCAGGTCGGGCCCGTCGCCGCCCTGAGGGAGATCACGGTCGTCCCGGCCCTGCCGAAGACGCGGTCGGGCAAGATCCTGCGCGGCGTCATGCGCGGCATGGCCGACGGGCAGGACGTCCCCGCCCCGTCCACGATCGAGGACCCGGCCGTGCTCGACGGCCTGCGGCCCCTCCTGCGCCCGCCGGACACGCCCTAGCCCTACGGGTGGGTCTTCGGCCAGAACGCCGCCACGAGCCAGACCCCGGCGGCGCCGAGCGCGATCTGGAAGAGCGTCTCCCAGTAGTCCCAGCCACCGCGCTCCAGCCCCACCATGTGCGACAGGCCCGTGCCCGCGAAGGCGGCGGAGATCCCGGCGGCCATGATCAGCCAGACCGGCATGGTCCGCCGGTCCGGCGCGATCAGGCGGCCGAGGACGCCGATGACCGCGCCCAGCACGATGGCCGAGAAGATCCCCCCGATGGTCATGCCCGCCCCCAGGTCCCCCGTCCCGGCCGCGCGGGCCGGTCACCCCGCCCCTACCCGGCCGGACGATCACCGACACGGGCCGCCGGTTCAGCGCACCAGCAGCGTGCGCCGCGACCGGGCGACCAGCTCGCCGACCACCGGCGCGCCGGGCACCTCGCCCGCGACCAGCAGCCCGCCCGAGGTCTGCGCGTCGGCCAGCAGGAGCCGCTCCTCCTCGGCGATGCGCCGGAAGGCGGTGTGCGGCGACACCCACGCCAGGTTGCGCCGCGTGGCCGCCGGGACGAAGCCGTCCCGGACGGCGTCGCGCGCGCCGTCCAGGTAGGGGACGGCCGCCGCGTCCACGACGGCGGTGACGCCGCTCGCCCGCGCCAGCCGGTACAGGTGGCCGAGCAGCCCGAACCCGCCGACGGCGACCGCGCAGCCCACGCCCGTGTCCAGCGCCGCGCGGGCGGCCCCGGCGTTGAGCGCCGCCATCGCCGCGACCGCCTCGGCGAACACCTCCCCGGTCGCCTTGTGCCGGGCGTTGAGCACGCCGAGGCCGAGCGGCTTGGTCAGCGACAGCGGCATGCCGGGCCGGCCCGCGTCCGGCCGCATCAGCAGGGCGGGGTCGGCGGTCCCCGTCACCGCCAGCCCGTACTTGGGCTCGGGGTCGTCGATGCCGTGCGCGCCGGCGATCGGGCACCCGGCGAGCGCGGCCGTGTCCCGGCCCCCGCGCAGCACCTCCCGGGCCAGCTCCGCCGGGAGCGCGTCGCGCGGCCAGCCCAGCAGGGTGAGCGCCATCAGCGGCGCGCCGCCGACCGCGTAGAGGCCCGACAGCGCGTCGGCGGCGGTGATGCGCCCCCAGTCGTAGGGGTCGTCGACCACCGGAGGGAAGAAGGCGGCCGCCGACACCACCGTGCGGCCGTCGTGGGCGCGCAGCACCGCCGCTCCCCCGCCCACCGCCCCGCCGCCCGGATCCGTGCCGCCGGCGAGCCCGGCGGTCAGGCGCTCCAGTTCGCCCGGCGGGATCGTGCTCGCGCCTCCGCCGCCGTGGGCGTACTGGGTGAGGCGAGCTGCGGGGGCGGGGTGCACCTAGAAATTTAACCCCCAACCACCACAAATGATCAAGAAGTGGACGGCACTGGACGCGTCCACGAACGCCCCCCGCGCCGGGCGAGGCACTAAGCTCGCCGCGGAGGCGGGCGAGCGCCTGGTGGCCTCCACGGCCTTCAAAGCCGATGGTCCCGAGCACCTCGGGACGGCGGGTTCGATTCCCGTGCGCCTCCGCCACCTGCGTCGATGCCTGCTCGTCGTCCCGAATTGGTTCGAGGCGCAGTGTTGATACGCCGCTAAATCCCATGCGTCACCGCACCGCACAGATGTACCATGAGGCGCAGCACCTCCCACTGCCAAGGTTCCGGCCACTTCATTCGGCGAATCGCGCCGGTGCCGACATTGATCTCGGGAGGACACAACTTCAGAGCGCGTGCCCGGTGCGCAGGCAAGGGATACTTCCTCTTCCACGGGAGAGACGCGGGTTCGAATCCCGCCGCCGACTCAGGGTCGGTGTCGACTAGCGGCCCAAGTCACTACGTCTCCTTCGCCGACTTGATCTCGGGCGCACACTTCTGCGGGGCTCCTTCCGGTGCGATATGGAAGGAGCTCTTTTCCATGGGCAGGTTCAACCGCGCGGGCGCCCGCCCCGCCGTCAGCAGCCCCGTCAAGACCGAGAGCACCCCCGCGACCCTCACCGGCGAAGGCGGCCCCGGTTACCTCCGCAACGCCAAGAGCGAGCTGTTCCTCCTGGCCATCACCAACACCGTCGGGGACGACGCCTTTTACGAGAAGGCCCGCGACCGCGACGACCGCTACACCGGCCTCGTCCGCAGGCTCGCCGTCGAGGACCCGGCATGGACCGCCGGGATGCTCGGCTGGCTCCGCTCCGAGGGGCACCTGCGCTCCGCCGCGATCGTCGGCGCTGCCGAGTACGTCAAGGGCCGTCTCGACGCCGGCGAGGCCGGGGACCGTCCCGTCACGGGCACGTCCGAGGACGGCCACCCCGGCTCCTCCGCCTTCACCAATCGCCGCGTCATCGACTCGGTGCTACAGCGTCCGGACGAGCCCGGCGAGATGGTCGCCTACTGGACCGGCAAGTACGGCCGCAACATCCCCAAGCCCGTCAAGCGCGGCGTCGCCGACGCGATCGCCCGCCTGTTCGACGAGCGCGCCGCCATCAAGTACGACGCCGGCGGCGGCTACCGGTTCGGTGACCTCCTCGAGCTGACGCACCCCACCGCCCGGACCCTCGCGCAGGGCGACCTCTTCGCGCACCTCATCGACCGCCGGCACGGACGCGGCGACACCATCCCCGCCTCGCTCGTCACCCTCGCCAACCGCGCCGAGCTGCTGTCGTGGCCGGTCGCCGAGCGCCGCGCGCTGTTCGACCGGGACCAGGCCGCCTTGGTCCTCAAGGACGCCGGCATGACCTGGGAGCAGATCGCCGGGTGGCTGCAAGGCCCGATGAACGCGAAGGTGTGGGAGGCGCTGATCCCCTCCATGGGGCTGATGGCACTGACCAGGAACCTGCGGAACTTCGACAAGGCCGGTGTCTCGGACCAGGCCGCGGCCCGGATCGCCGAGCGCCTGGCCGACGGCGAGCAGGTGCGCCGCTCACGGATGCTCCCGTTCCGGTTCCTGTCCGCCTACCGCGCCGCGCCGTCCCTGCGGTGGTCGTGGCCGCTCGAGCAGGCCCTGGGGCACTCGCTCGCGAACGTGCCGAGCCTGCCCGGCAGGACGCTCGTCCTGGTCGACCGCTCCCCGTCGATGTGGGGCCAGAAGTTCTCCGAGCGGTCCTCGATGCCGTGGGCGGACGCCGCCGCGTTGTTCGGCGCCGCGCTCGCGCTGCGCGCGGCGCACGCGGACCTGGTCGAGTTCGGTATCGAGAACGGTCCCGTGCGGTTCGGCCGGGGCGAGTCCGTTCTGAAGGTCGTCGAGCGGTTCCGGCGGCTCAGCGGCACCGACGTCCCGTCGGCGGTCGACGCGCACCTGCGCGGCCACGACCGGGTCGTGATCGTCACCGACGAGCAGACCCGCCCCGGATGGCTGCCGTCCAACGGCGCCGAGTGGGGCGGCGGCGGCCCGGCCCGCCCGATCGACGACCTGATCCCCGCGTCGACGCCGCTGTACATGTGGAACTTCGGCGGCTACCGGGCCGGCGCCGCGCCGTCCGGCGCCGGGAACCGGCACACGCTCGGCGGCCTGTCGGACTCGGCGTTCCGGCTGATCGAACTACTGGAGGCACGCCGCGCCCCGGCGGCCAGATGGCCGTGGGAGTGAACGGTCGGATGTGCACCGGGGGGCGCCTCGCGGCGGCGGAGCGCCCCTATCCCCACCGAGAGCTTGTCGTCGCTTCCTCGGCGATCAAGCGGCACCGAGGGGTACGGTCGCGGCGTTGCTCCGCTCCCCGAGAAGGGCACCCGATGGGCGCGCACGACGACAAGAGCGATCAGGACTCCCACCAGCCGGGCCGGCCCGTTCCGCCACCGGAGAAAGACGAGAAGGGCAAGGGGAAGTAACACACCGATGACCTCTTCGACGGTGGAGGCCGCCGAGCCGGAGGTGGCGGCGCGGATCGACGCGCTCGCCGACGGGCTCCAGGCGCAGGGATGGCTGTCGTCTTCACGGGTCCGGGCCACCCTGCACGCCGCTCCCCGGCATCTGTTCGCCCCGCGGCGCGGATGGTGCGCCCCTGACGGCCCCGGGTCGCGTCGCACCATCGACCGTGACACCGACGCCGCCGGCTGGTGGGAGGCCGTCTACAGTGACGCCTCCATCGTCACCCAGGCCGCCGACGGCGCCGCCGACCCCGCCGCAGGGAAGGACGAGGCCACGTCCTCGCTGTCGTCACCGGGCGCGGTGGTCGCCTTCCTGGAGCTCCTCGACGCCCTGCCCGGCGAGCGGGTCCTGGAGATCGGGACCGGCACCGGCTGGACGGCGGCGCTGCTGACGGCGCTCGGCGCCGAGGTCACCACCGTCGAGATCGACCCCGCCCTGGCCTCCGGCGCGCGCGAGAGGCTGGCCCGAGCCGGGGTCGAGGCAGCGGTCATCACCGGCGAGGGAGCCGACGGGGCCCCGGAGCGGGCCCCGTTCGACGGCGTCCACGCCACCTGCGCCGTCAACCACGTCCCGTACGCGTGGGTGGAGCAGACCCGGCCCGGCGGACGCATCGTGGCCCCGTGGGTGCCCGAGTTCGGCGACGGCCACAAGCTCCTGCTGACCGCGACCGGCGACGGCCGCGCGATCGGCCCTCTGTCCGGCACCGCGAACTACATGCTGCTGCGCGCCCACCGGACGCGACTCCGGCTGCCCGACGACCTCGGCGGCGCCACGGAAACCGGCACACGCCTGGACCCGCGCCGAGTGGTGAGCGACAGCTACGGCGCCGACGCCGCGATCGCCGGGATGCTCCCCGACGTCCAGGGCGGCTCCCGGACCCGCGGCGGAGCCTTCGAACTCCGACTGGCGGACGTGGCCGCGACCTCCTGGGCACTGGTGCGCCGGACATCGGGCCCCGAGCACCACGTGCTCCAAGCGGGTCCGCGCCGGCTCTGGGACGAAGTCGCCCACGCCTACCTGCGCTGGGTGTCCTGGGGTCGCCCCGCCCGCTCCCGCTTCGGCGTAACAGCCGACCAGCAGGGCCAAGTGCTCTGGCTCGATACCCCCACCAACATCATCACCCCTGAACCCCCAAGACCATGCCGCGAACCCTCGCAGGGATGAGGAGCGGCGGCTCAGCCGCCCCACAAGAGGTTCAGCGCGACCACCACGAGCAGGTCATCCCAGATCAGGTACTCGACGAGGCCCACCTCGGCGAACCCCGCCTGCCGGACGCCCTCGACCACGGTTGGGTCACTGGTCGTGGGGTCGTACGGTGCGACCGCGACGACGGCCAGCGTCTCCGCGAGCGCGACCTGGACACTAAGAGGCAGGTCTGCGAGCTGCTTAAGGACGTGGCGGCTCAGCTCCACGCGATAGGTCACATGCGATTGTCGCGCGCTCCCTGGGCGGCCGTGAGCCGTTCCTGCCAGAACGCTTCGGCTTCGTCAGGGGTGAGGCCAAAACGTTCGGCGATGACGTCCTGGATCGGGAACGTCTCGGCGGTGCCGGCTCGGACCTCCTCTGCCAGGGCGTCGATCTCCTCGTAGAGGCCGGGCCGCCGATCCGGGTCGCGACTCATCAGGCTCGCGCGGAGCGCCCAGCGTTGCAGGAAGGCTCGGAGGTCTGGGAAGCGGGCGATGTCATCGGCGGCGGCCTGGGCGCGTTCCCGGTACTCGGCCTGGAAGGCGACGCGTTCCCTTGCGGGGAGCGTGCGCAGGATCACCGCAGGGTCCTGCGGGTCCGGCTCCTCGTGCAGGGGCTGGGCGCTCATGCGTCCGAGTGTAGGTGGCACGGTCAGGTGATGGCGGGTTCGCAAGGAACTTGTGCGGGTCGCTCGTCACAAGTCCAACGGGCTCGCACAAGTGCGCGACAGTGGCGGGGTCTGCGGGGGCCGGGAGCGGGGCGGGCGGCGTACGGTGACATTATGAGGCGTCGCAGGGTGGCGTACGGGATCATGATGGGGACGTGCCTGGTCCTGTTCGTGCTCGCCTGGTCGGTCGTCCGCCTGTTCTCGCCGGCCGCCGCGGTCGCGATGTCGGTGGTGGCGATGGTCATCCCGCCGTTCGCGGCCGTCGTGGCCAACTGGAACATCGACCGGACGGACCGGCGGGACTGAACCGCCCCGCGGACGTGAGGAGGGCGGCATGACGGGCCCGGGCGTCCCCTGGCTCCTGGACCTGGCCGGCATCTTCGTCTTCGCGGTGTCCGGGGCGCTGGCGGCCGTCCGGCAGCGGCTGGACGTCGTCGGGATGGTGGTGCTCGCGGAGATCACCGCGCTCGGCGGCGGGATCCTGCGGGACCTGCTGATCGGCGCCGTGCCGCCCGCGGCGTTCACCAGCCTCGGCTACGTGCTGGTGCCGCTGGCGGCGTCGGCCCTCGTGTTCTTCTGGCATCCGCAGGTGACACGCCTCCTCCCCGCGGTGCTGCTGTTCGACGCGGCCGGGCTCGGGCTTTTCTGCGCCACCGGCACCCTGAAGGCCCTGGACCACGGGCTGTCGCCGCTGCACGCGGTGCTGCTCGGCGTGGTGACCGCGGTGGGCGGCGGCGTGCTGCGCGACATGCTGAGCGGGCAGATCCCCTCGGTGCTGTACGACCGGCAGCTCTACGCGCTGCCCGCGATGCTCGGCGCCAGCGTGGTCTCGGCCGCCTCCGCGGCGGACCTGCGCGGCGGGGCCGTCACCGTGGGCGCGGCCGTCCTGGCGTCCGGGCTGCGGGTGCTGGCCATGCGGTACGGCTGGCGCACGCCCCGTCCGCGCGGCGTCCCCGATTAGCCTCCGGTGACGTGACGCGGCCCCCGCGTGCCGCATCGCGCTCGAAAAAGGATCTGGAACGGGACAATCTGCCGCGAACTTGTTCGCTGAGCGTCGATTTCGCGGGTACCGTCACGGCCATGGGACGGATCACCGTGCGCAGGCCAGTGCTGAGGCTGAGCACCAGCGGAGCGCGCGGGCGGCGGCCCGACACGCTCGCGGTCGAGGAGCCACTGGAGATCCGGGTGGCGGGCAAGCCCCTCACGATCACGATGCGGACGCCGGGGGACGACTTCGACCTCGTCGCGGGCTTCCTGGCGGCCGAGGGCGTCATCGCGTCCGCCGAGGACCTGGCGTCGATGCGCTACTGCGCCGACACCGACGAGCAGAACGTCCTGGACGTGGATCTGGCGGCCGGGGTACCGGCGCCGGACGACTCGATGACCCGCGCGTTCGCGACGACGAGCGCGTGCGGCGTGTGCGGGAAGTCGAGCATCGAGGCGCTGCGCTCCGACCGCCCCTACGAGGTCGCGGCGGATCCCGTCCGGCTCACCCCGGACGTGCTGGCCGCGCTGCCGGAGCGGCTGCGCGAACGGCAGCGCGTGTTCGACCGGACGGGCGGGCTGCACGCGGCCGGGCTATTCGACGCCGAGGGGACCCTGCTGGCGCTGCGCGAGGACGTCGGCCGGCACAACGCGGTGGACAAGGTGGTCGGCTGGGCGCTGCGCGAGGGCCTGCTGCCGCTCGCCGGGCGCGTGCTCATGGTGAGCGGGCGGGCCTCGTTCGAGCTGACCCAGAAGGCGATGCAGGCCGGGATCCCGGTGCTGGCGGCGGTGTCGGCGCCGTCGTCGCTCGCGGTCGACCTCGCCGCGGACGCGGGGATGACGCTGGTCGGCTTCCTGCGCGGGGAGACGATGAACGTCTACGCGGGCGCGGAGCGCATCGCCGGGTGAGGACCGCCGGGTGGGCATCGCGGGGTGAGCGGGCCGGCACGCCCGCCGGGCCGACCCCCTAGGGTGGTGGTCATGCCGGACGCCGTGATCATCGGAGCCGGGCCCAACGGTCTCGTCGCGGCCAACGTCCTCGCCGACGCGGGCTGGGACGTGGAGGTCCTGGAGGCCCAGCCCGAGCCGGGCGGGGCCGTGCGCAGCGACCGGGGCGTGCACCCCGACTACGTCAGCGACCTGTGCAGCGCGTTCTACCCGCTGGGCGTCGCGTCCCCCGCCATGCGGGCGCTCGACCTCGAACGGTACGGGCTGCGCTGGCGGCACGCGCCCGCCGTGCTCGCCCACCCCCTGCCCGACGGGCGCGCCGCCGTGCTGGAACGCGACCCGCGGGCGACCGCGGCCGGTCTCGACGCGCTCGGCGCGGGCGACGGCGCGGCCTGGCTGCGGCTGTACGGGATGTGGGAGGAGATGGGCGAGGAACTGCTGCGCGCCCTAG